>JBDREN010000100.1:0-62031 GCA_043819795.1 Elusimicrobiota bacterium | reverse complement strand
GCTCATCGAGCCAACCGATCACTCCGTGCCAATACGACGCGATCTTGTCTACAGATGCCATCGATCGGAGCCTAGCATAGAAGCGGGCAGAAGGAATAGCGGATAGTCCCCCCAAATGGTGCATGAGTTTGGCTGCCGGATGGGATAGGGCACATCAATCCCCGCAAGGGAAGGTGGGCCAAGAATGGGCATCCGAGTGCGCATGGAAATCGAGCCGGGAGAAGCTTCTCGGCCTGCGTGGCCGATGTGTCGTCCGAGATGCTTCGCTCCGCTTGCCGGCTTCATGACCGCGTGTGGGATTATCAAAGACACTATCGAACAGTCGCGATCACCCAGAAGATCAGGTAATCCGCTGAACCCGACGGGTCCCCCTTCACCAAAACGGTGAAAAAAGAATGGCGCAGAGCGCTCTGCGCCTTTCAGTCGAGAAACCAGGTTTCCGAGAGCGGCCGGAAAGAAATAGAATGTGCCCCGCAGACAGCGACCAAACCGTACCGCGAGGCACGCCATATGTTAATAAAGAATCTCGGAAAATTCAAAGTTTCGACGACGAAGCAGGCCGTCACCTCTTTCGCCGGGCTTCCTCTGCTTCTGGGAATGGCCAAGCGCCTGGGATTGGAGGAGCAGCTCAACGCCTTGCCGATCAAGAAGCGTGAACGCGGTTACGCGCCGGCAGAGTCGGCGTTTGCGCTGATGGGCCTCATCCAGTCGGGCGGAATCGCATTGGACGACGTGAGCCTTCTGCGGGGCGATGAAGGCATGAGGAGCCTGTTGGGCGAAATGCCTGCAGCCAATACGCTGGGCGAATGGTTGAGACGATTCAGCCGCAAGACATTGTGTCGGTTGGGCAAGATACAGCTGAGAGCGGCCGCGCTGGTCATTCGAGCATGCGGGCTCAAGAGCGCGATCTTGGATGTGGACGCCTTCTTCGTTGAGTCCCAGAAATCCGAAGTTGAAATGAACTATGAGGGACAGTGGGGCTACAATCCGGTCGCGGTGACATGCGCTGAGCTGAAGATGCCCATGGCGGGACTGTTCCGGCCGGGGAATGCCTCGCCCATGGCCAATCTGGCCGGGCTGTTGAAGCGCGTGATGGCGGAGTTGCCTGGGATCGAGATACGTGTGCGCTCCGACAGTGCGGGGTATCAGGCGAAAGTGGTGCGGGTGTTGAACGCGGCGGGAGCGGACTTCACCATCACGGCCCGGAAAGACGATGCGGTGCTGGAGACGATCAGCGAGATACCCCGGAAGGCGTGGAAGCGCTATGAGAGCGCTGCGTGGCCGGACCGGGAGACTGATATCGCGGAGACGCTGCATGTGTTTACGACGGAGAAAGACGTGCCGGCGCATCGTCTTCTCGTGCTGAGGTGGCCGAAGGAGCAGCGGGAGCTGTTCGACAAAGAGCCGTACGAGTACCATGCGGTGTTGACGAGCCTGAATGCGTGGCCGGGGGGCTTGGTCCTGCAATTCCACCGGAACCGGCAGGATGGCTCCGAGAACGTCAACAAGGAGCTTCAGGGGGGCTTCGGGTTGTCGAAATTGCCCTGCCGTGAACTGATGGCCAACGCGGCCTACTTCCAGGTGGCGTTGTTGGCGAACACGGTGTTTGCGGCGATGAAGCACCTGGCTCTGCCCATGAGCTGGCGTCCGCTGACGATCAAGACGGTGAGATTCCGGCTGATCCGGTTGGCCGGGCTGGTGCAAGAACGCGCACGGTATTTGGTGCTGAAAATTCCCGAGAGGTACCCCTTCCTCAGGCTGTTCGAAGAGGCTCGCTGGGCGATTCTATCCCCTCCGTTGGCGCCAGTAGCGACGTAGCACGCGATAGGACCCTTCAAAACCGGGTGGGCAGAATATCCTGTGGATAGCTTTGTCATGGGGCAGTGAGCAACGGGGCGGCGGGTGGCCCAGGTCCGGACGGCGGGGCGTGTCGGAGGCGCGTATACGCATACAGCGCGCCGAGACCCGAGCGGCGCCCGCTCAGGCGACCGCGTCCCCGCCGGACAGGGACTGGGACGGGCCCCCGAGCCCGTCAGGCGCCGCTTTCCATTAGCGCAATGGGAGAAGGTCCTCCGGCGGCACGAGACGGCTCGCGGTGAAGCCCACCAGCCGGAAGCGCTTGCCGCGGGCCAGGAAGGGCTCGATCAAGGACAGCGCGCCGCTCTCGAGGTGCTCGCGCGCGCCGGTGGGGAGCTTGAGCGTGGTCTGCTTGGAGTGGGTCTCGTAGCCCTCGAAGCGGACCTTCACGGTCAGGGTATGGCACCAGTGCCCCTCGTCCATGAGGTCGCGGTGCACGCGCCGCACGCAGGCGCGCAGGGTGTCGCGCACCTCGTCCAGGTCGCCGGTGTCCTGGGGGAAGGTATGCTCGCGGCCCACGGACTTGGCTTCCCAGGCGGGGTCCACGGGGCTGTCGTCCATGCCGCGCGCCTCGCGCCAAAGGTATCCGCCGAACTTGCCGAACTCTCCCACGAGGCGCTGCTCGGAAGCCTCCCGGAGCTGGGCCACCGTCCGGTAGCCCATGCCCTCGAGATGCGCGTCCGTCTTGGGCCCCACGCCGCGCAATACGCGTACGGGCTTGGGGTCGAGGAACTCCCGCACGCGGGCGGGGATGACGACCGTGATCCCTCCGGGCTTCTTGTGGTCGCTGGCGATCTTGGCCACGAGCTTGTTGGGGCCGACCCCGATGGAGACCGACAGGCCCTCGGCGGAGAGGACCTCTGCCTGGAGCGTGCGGGCCAGTTCCCGGGCCGCTTCGAAGGTGCGCAGGCTTCCGGCGTCGAGATAGGCCTCGTCGATGCCCACCTGCTCGAGGACGTCGGCTCGGGCGCCGAGGATGCCCATGACCTTGCGGCTGACCGAGGCGTAGAGCTTGTGCCGAGGCCTGAGGTACGCGGCGCGCGGGCACCGGCGGTAGGCGGTCGAGATGGGCATGGCGCTCCGGATCCCGCAGCGGCGCGCCGCGTAGTTGGCGGTGGCGACGATGCCGCGCCCGTGGCCGGCCTTGGGGTCTGAGCCCACCACGACCGGCTTTCCGCGAAGAGAGGGGTCCTCCCGCTCCTCCACGGCCGCGAAGAAGCAGTCCATGTCGGCGTGCAGCACGATCCTGTCGGCGGGGTGCGGGCGCGGCGGCATATAAGGCGTTATTTCATACAATCTTCGGAGCATGGTCAAGGTCGTCCGCCGGCTGAGCTTCCTCGACGTGTTCTGCCTCGGCCTCAACGCGATCATCGGCAGCGGCATCTTCCTCTTCCCGGGCACGCTCGCGGCCCTCGCCGGCCCCGCCTCCATACTCGCCTTCCTGGTCTGCGGCCTGCTTCTGACAACGGTGGCCCTCTGCTACGCGGAGCTGGGGGGGATGTTCCCGGGAAACGGGGGCAGCTACCTCTACGCGCGTGAGGCCTTCGGCGACACCGCCGGCTTCGGCGTCGGGCTGGTGGCCTGGGCCGCGGCCGTGCTAAGCTGGGCCGCGGTCGCTTCCATCCTGGCCGGGCATCTCGGATTCTTCCATCCCTTCTTCGACGCGCCGGCGGTCAGAAAGGCGGTGGCGGCGGGCGGCTTGGTCGTTTTCGGGGCCGTCAATTACCGGGGGGTGAAGCCGGGGGCGTGGACCGTGGACTTCCTGACGGCGGCGAAGGTCCTGCCGCTTCTGCTCTTCGTCATCGCGGGCCTGTCCTCCGTCTCGCCCGGACGCTACGCGCCTCTTTTCTCGGGCGAGATGCGCTTCGGCTACGCGGTGTTCCTGGCGTTGTGGGCGCTGCAGGGCTTCGAGGTCGTCGCTATCCCGGCGGGCGAAACCGAATGCCCCCAGCGCGACGTCCCGCGGGCGGTCGTGGGCTCGCTCGTGACGGCGGCCGTTCTCTACACGCTGATCCAGGCCGTGGCTGTGGGCGCCTATCCGGGGCTCGCCGGCAGCAGCGAGCGTCCGCTGGCGGACGCGGCGGCCCATTTCATGGGCTCCTGGGGGGGCGGGCTGCTGGCGGTCGGCGGGGTGGTCTCGATGCTCGGGTTCATCGCCGGCGCCGCTCTGGGCGCGCCGCGCTACCTGTCGGCGCTCGGGGAAAGGTCCCTCCTCCGCTGGGGACTGGGGGCCGTGCACGCTCGCTTCAAGACCCCGCACCGGTCCATCCTCGCGACGACCGGGACGGCGGTGCTGCTGGCGCTCGCCTTCGACTTCGGGCGGCTCATAGACCTCTCCAATCTGGCGGTCGTGAGCCAGTATCTCGCCTCCTGCCTGGCGTTGGCGGCCTTGCGCGTGCGGCGGCCCCAGGCGCCGCGCCCCTACCGCATGCCCTGGGCGCGGGGCATCGTCCCCGCGGGGTGCCTGATCTCCGTGTGTCTGATCTCCCAGGTGGGCCCGCGCGAGGTCCTGGGTTCGACGGTCCTTCTGGCGGGGGGATACGCGCTGCGCGCCGTGCTCGACCGGGGAGGGGAGCCGTGAGGGGAGGAGTGGCGTTCGCCGATATCCGCAACGCGCGGGAGCGCGTCCGTCGACACGTGCACCGGACGCCGGTAGTGACCTGCTCGACGCTGGACCGCATGACGGGAGCGCGGCTTTACTTCAAGTGCGAGAACCTGCAGAAGGCGGGCTCCTTCAAGGTCCGCGGGGCGACGAACGCGGTGCGGCTTCTTTCGAGCAAGCAGGCCGAGGCGGGGGTGGCGACCCACTCCTCAGGCAACCACGGACAGGCGCTGGCTCTCGCGGCCAAGGCCGGGGGGATCGCCGCCCATATCGTCGTGCCCCGTGGCTCGCCGGACGCCAAGCGCCGGGCCATCGAGGAATACGGCGGCCGGATCACCCTCTGCGGGCCGACGCCCGCCGACCGCGAGCGGGCCCTCGAGATCGTGGTCAAGGAGACCGGGGCGGTCTTCATCCATTCCTATGACAATCCCGCGCTGATCGCCGGGCAGGGGACGGCGGCGCTCGAGCTCCTAGAGGACGTGCCGGACCTGGACACCATCGTGGCGCCGCTCGGGGGAGGCGGGCTCCTCTCCGGGACCGCGATCGCGGCCCACGGGGTGAGGCCCGGCCTCCGGGTCGTGGGCGCCGAGCCCGAGCTGGCGGACGACGCCTACCGTTCGCTCAGGACCGGGCGGGTGCTGCCGCCCCGTCCGCCCCTGACCGTGGCCGACGGGCTGCGCATGCCCCTTTGCGAAAGGACGTTCGCGATCCTCGCCGAGGAGCTCGAGCGCGTCGTGCTCGTCAGCGAGGAGGGCATCCTCGGCGCCATGCGCCTGCTCTGGGAGCGGGCCAAGACGGTCGTCGAGCCATCGGGAGCCGCGGGCCTCGCGGCCGTGCTGCGCGAGCCGCGGACGTTCGCCGGGCGCAAGGTCGGGATCGTCCTCTCCGGCGGGAATCTCGACCTCTCCCCCGAGAAACTGCCCCGCTATTTTTTGTAGAATCCGGCGAACGCCGGATGGAGGATCGCCATGGCTGAGACCGTCGAAAAGATCGATTTCCAGGCCGAGGTCAAACAGGTCCTCGACATCGTCGTCCACTCCCTCTACACCCACAAGGAGATCTTCCTTCGCGAGCTGGTCTCCAACGCGTCCGACGCGCTCGACAAGAGGCGCTTCGAGTCGCTCACCGACACGAAGCTCTCCCCCGAGGGCGACGCCTATGAAATACGGCTCGAGCCCGACCCGGAGAAGCGGGTCCTCACGGTCCGCGACAACGGCATCGGGATGGACCGCGCCGACCTGATCGCGAATCTGGGGACCATCGCCAAGTCCGGGACCCGGGAGTTCCTTGCCGCCATCCGGAGGAAGAAGGGGGAGAACGTCCCGCCGGAGCTGATCGGCCAGTTCGGCGTGGGCTTCTACTCGGCCTTCATGGTGGCGGACACGATCACCGTCGCCACGCGCAAGGCCGGCACGGAGAAGGGCTGGGTCTGGCGCTCCCAGGGCGAGGGGAGCTTCTCGATCGAGGAGGCCGCCGACGTCGCCGTGGGGACCGCCGTGACGCTCTCGCTCAAGAAAGCCGAGAAGGACGAGCCGGACTTCGCCTCGGGCGACGCGCTCAAGCCGATCGTCAAGAAATACTCCGACTACATCACCTACCCGATCTGCCTGAAGGGCGAGGACGAGCCCGTCAACTCGATGAAGGCGATTTGGACCAGGCCGGCCAAGGATATCTCCGCCGAGGAGCACACGGAGTTCTACAAGCACCTCGCCCACGACTGGAACGATCCGCTGCATTCGATCCGCTTCTCGGCGGAGGGGGCTTCGCTCCGCTACGACGCGCTCCTGTACCTGCCCTCAAAGGGCGCGCTCGAGCTGTTTTATCCCGAGCGTCGCGGGGGCCTCCATTTCTTCGTCAAGCGCGTGCTCGTCATGGACGACTGCAAGGCATTCATCCCGGACTACCTGCGTTTCGTCCGCGGCGTCGTGGACTGCCCGGACATCCCCTTGAACATCTCGCGCGAGACCATGCAGCACGACCGGCTCGTCGAGCAGATCCGCGAGCGTCTCGTCGGCAAGGTCCTGGACTCGCTCAAGTCCCTCCGGGAGTGCGAGGAAGAGAAGTACCGGATCTTCTGGGCCGAGTTCGGGAAGGTGCTCAAGGAGGGCCTCTACGCCGACGGCAAGAACCAGAGCCGCATCGTGGACCTGATGCTCTTCGAGACGACGGCGACGGAGGCCGGGAAGCTCACCGGCTTCAAGGACTACGTGGGGAGGATGAAGGAGGGCCAGAAGGATATCTTCTATCTCTCGGGCGAATCGCGGCGGGCGCTCGAGAACTCCCCGCACCTCGAGGCTCTCAAGGCCAACGGCTACGAGGTGATCTTCTTCACCGACCCGGTCGACGAGGTCGTGATCGACCGCATCACCGAGTACGACGGCAAGGCGCTCAAGTCGGCGCTCAAGGGCGACCTAGGCCTCGAGTCCGACAAGGAGGAGCGGCAGAAGAAGGAAACGGAGTATCGCTCCTTGCTCGATTGGCTCAAGGAGGAGCTTTCCGAGCACGTCAAGGACGTGCGGTTCTCCGACCGGCTCACCTCGAGCGCCGTATGCCTCGTGGCCGATGAGGCGGGGCTGAGCGCCCGCCTGGAGAAGATACTCAGGCAGAACCAGCAGGCCGTCCCCGTGGCGAAGCGCATCCTCGAGATCAATGCGTCCCACCCGGTGGTCGAGCGGATGAGGGGGATGTTCGATAAGGATCCGAAGGACCCCCGGCTCGCGGACTACGCGGTCCTGCTCTACGGCCAGGGAGCGCTCACCGAAGGCTCGCCCCTGCCGGACCCGGCGCGTTACGCCAATCTCGTGGCCGAGCTCATGGTGAGGGAGTGAGGCGGGCGGTCGAGGCCATACGATGAGCGAGACGCTGCAAGTCCTGCGCCTGTGCGTGTCCGGCGGCACGCCGGACCCCAGTCCCGTCTACGACGTCCTGGGGAAGCGCAACATCCTCGCCGAGGACAGCCAATATCTCAACCTCGGCTACTGGGACGACGGCGCCGGCAGCTTCGACGAGGCCTGCCAGGCTCTGGCGAGCCAACTCGGCGCCGCGGCCCGGATGGGCCCCGGCGACGCGGTCCTCGACGTGGGCTTCGGCTTCGCGGACCAGGATATCCATTGGCTCGACCGCTTCTGTCCCGACCGGATCGTGGGGCTCAACATCACCGGCTCCCAGGTGCGGGCGGCCCGGCTGCGGGTGGACCGGCTCGGGCTTTCCTCCCGCATCGACCTGCGCTACGGGTCGGCCACGAACATCCCCGCGCGCGCGGGCGAGTTCGACGTCGTGACGTCGCTCGAGTCCGCATTCCATTACGACACCCGCGCGGACTTCTTCCGGGAGGCTTTCCGGGTCCTCAGGCCCCGGGGGCGTCTCGCCTTGGCCGATATCGTCGCGCGGGACGGTTACTCGCCCCGCCTCAAGGACCGCTTGGGCTATCGCATGGCGCGCCGCTTCTGGCGCATCCCGCGGGAGAACCACTACGCTTGGGACGTCTACCGGGACAAGCTCGCCGCCGCGGGTTTCGAGCGCATCGAGAGGCGCTCGATACGGGAGCACGTCTTCGCGCCGTTCGCGCGCTTCGCGCGCCGCCGCCTCGCGGACGCCGAGCTCGGGCGCCGCATGAACCCGCTGATCCGGGCTCTCTTCAAGGCCGGCGTGCGGGACGACTCGTTGTTCGAGGGCTTCGACTATCTGATCGTCACGGCGCAAAGGGGATGACCGAGCGCGATATGACGGAGGCCGCATGCTGGACCTGGTGATCCGGGGCGGGCTCTTCTTCGACGGGCTGGGCTCGCGGCCGGCCCGGCGCGACGTGGGCATCCGCGACGGGAGGGTGTTCTTCATCGCCCCGCGGGTGGACGAGCCGGCGCGAGAGTACGTGGACGCCGCCGGCCTGTGGGTGACGCCGGGCTTCGTCGACGTCCACACCCGCTACGACCTGGAGGTGGAGATCGCTCCGGGCCTGGAGGAATCGGTCCGCCACGGGGTGACGAGCGTGGTCATCGGACACGGGAGCCTCTCCTTGACCGTGGGCGAGCCGCGGAGCCTCATCGACGTCTTCCAGCGGGTCGACAACCTTCCGCGGACCGTGATCTCGAGGTGGCTGGAGTCGGCCTCGTCCTGGAGGTCCATGTCGGAGTATTTCCACCTCCTGCGGTCGCTGCCGCTGGGCCCGAACGTCGCTCCGATGCTGGGCCACAGCGCCCTGCGCTTGGAGGCGATGGGCCTGGCGCGCGCCCTCGAGGCGCCCGCCGGCGGCGAGGATCTGGCCCGGATGCGGAAGTTGGCGGAGGCTGCGCTGGACGCAGGTTGCGTGGGTGTCTCTGTGGACGTGGTCCCCTGGCACAGGATGGGCGGAGGCCACAAAGGGCGGTCGATCCCTTCCGAGGGGGCCGACCTTCGGGAATACGCGATGCTGGCCGATGTCTGCCGCGCGCGCGACGCGGTGTTCCAGGTCTCGTCCGATCCGCGAAGGATCCTCTCTCTCGTCGATTTCCTGGGCCTCAGCCTGCCGCGCAAGGGGAGGGCTTTGCGCCTGACGGCCCCGGCGGCGCTCGACTACGCGCATCGCCGGCAGTTATGGCGCCTCTTCGGACCGGCGCTCTACGTGTTGAACCGCTGGCTGGGGGGCAACATCCGCTTCCAGACCGCGGCCGAGCCGGTGACGGTCTACTCCGACGGGCCGGTTACCCCGCTCTTCGAGGATTTCTCCAGCGGCGCGGCATTGAACGACCTGGACGCTCCCGGAGAGCGGCGCGCTCTCTGGAAGGCCGAGGGATTCCGGGAAGGCTTCCGGAAAGAGTGGCTGCGGGAGCGCCCCGGGACCTTCCACCGGGACCTGGCCCGCATGACCGTGCTCCGCTGTCCGGACGCGTCGCTCGAGGGAAAGAGCTTCGCGGCGATCGCCCGCGAGCTCGGGCGCGAGCCGGTCGATATCTTCATGGACCTCCTCGAGAGCTACGACGTCGGATTGCGCTGGGTCGCGACGATCGCCAACGACCGGCCCGGGCCCCGGCAGGCGCTGTTGAGGAACCGGTACGTCCTGCCCGGCCTCACCGAGGCGGGGGCGTGCCTGCGCCACTTCGGGCGCTACGACGCGGCGCTTTCCGTTCTCAAACAGGCGGTGGCCGACGGCTGCATGAGCCCGGAGCGGGCCGTTCATCGGGTCACCGGCGAGCCCGCGCAGTGGTACCGGCTGGAGGCCGGAGTCCTGCGGGAGGGCGCGAGGGCGGACCTCGTGCTCCTCGATCCAGAGGTCTTGGCGGAGCCCATCTCGGGACAGGTGGCCGTGGAGGATCCCTCCCTGGGCGGGGCGCTTCGGATGGTCAAGCGGGGCTCCGGACGCGTCGTCCGGGCCGTGTACATCGGCGGAAAGCTGGCTTTCGAAGAGGGGAGGCACTGCAAGGCCCTCGGGCGCAAGCGGTTGGGAGAGCTGCTCGCCCATTCCCACCGGGTCGACGATCCCGAATCATACCGGCGGAAGCTGCGCAACCGGATCTCAGACGACGTGGTGGACCATCCCTTCACGGATCACTGGGAGGTGTTCGTCCTCAGGCATCAGGACGGCTGGAACGTCGCCTGCCATATGCTCGGGGTCGGCTTCTTCTTCGGCGTGTCGCTGTGGGCCTTGGCGGAGGGCGATCCGTGGCTGCTGGCCTTGTTGCCTTTGTCCTATCTGACCGGACTGGTCGGCCACGCGCTCTTCGAGTGGAGCCATGTGGATCCCCGCGACGCGCTGTTCTCGTTGCGGGGCGTTCGCTGCGTAGTGAGGCTGTTCGGCAGCGTCCTGACCGGCGCGTACTGGAAGGAGGTCGCCTCCCTGCGGTCGCGCCTGGAGACCTACCGATCTTCGCGCCGGGCCGCCGCCTCGGCGGAGCGTGCCCGACCGGAAGCCCCGAGCCGGCCCATCGGGCCGCGCGAGCCGGCCGACCCGCTGGCGAAGCCGGACGAAAGAGACCGCTGAGTCCGCCGCTTCTGGCGTTTGGCGGGGGCGCTGACATCTTCCTTCCCCCCTGAGAGTCCCTGAGTCTCCGGATGCGGTCCGTTCGGACAGCCTTCCCGTCGGAGCTTCCCGTACGCGTGCGAGCGCGCGTACTTTTTGACATTGAGGTATTGAAAAGGCCGGTTGCTTCGCTGACAGGTATAAAAGGTCCTGATAAAATAATAACTATTCTTATATAAAAGTCAACGTGTTGTCCTTGACTTATGGCGGTTATGGGGATATATCTTTAGGGAAGGTGGTATTGTCCGGCTTAGTGCGGATTTCCCGTTCGGAGGCAAGGAGCATGGAACGGAAGCATGGGATCAAAAGATGTGGAGTGTCCGCCGGAAGAGCGGCCGTCGTCGTCGCGATGGGATTGGCCGCGTGCCTCGCGGCCGGACGGATGGCGCAGGCCCAGGTCAGCTGCGGCGATACGCTGACGAACAACACGACGCTGACGACCGATCTTGAGTGCTTGGGCAACGCGCTGACGATAGGGGCGAGCTATGTGACCCTCGACTGCGCGGGCCACGCGATCACCGGCGCCGGGACGGGCAACGGGATATTCCTGGGGAACGTGATACAGCATACGGTCATCAAGAACTGCGAGATAAGCCATTTCGAGAACGGGATCTACTACCACGACCGCAACCTGTATTCGCAGGTCCTGGACAACAGCATATCCTTCACGTCCTACGGCATCTACGGGCGCAGGGGGCTGGGGCCGGGCTTCCAGTACGGGACCGTGAGCGGGAACGCGATCACGAACGCCCTGGTCGAGCCGATGTATCTCGAGGGTGACCTGACCGGGACCACGGTCGAGAACAACACGGTCACGAGGCTGCCCGCCGTCCCGTGCGGCGACCTGGATTGCGTCAACGAGAATATCTCCGCGCGCCTGGACGTGGACTTGGCGGCGGACATCCCGGGGACGGTGGACCTGACGAGGAGCGGCGTGGTCCTCGACTGCGCGGGCCACGCGATCACCGGCGCCGGGACGGGCAACGGGATATTCCTGGGGAACGTGATACAGCATACGGTCATCAAGAACTGCGAGATAAGCCATTTCGAGAACGGGATCTACTACCACTACAACAACCACTACTCTCAGGCCTTGGACAACGCGATCTCCTTCACGGACCACGCCCTCTACGCGCGCGCGTCTCTGGGCAAGACGTTCGACTACTGCACGGTGAGCGGCAATACGATAACCAACGCGCTGGTCGAGGCGATCGTGATCGAGGGGGAGGCCACCGGCACGACCATCGAGAACAACACGGTCACGAGGCTGCCCGCTGTCCCGTGCGGCGACCTGGATTGCGTCAACGAGAATATCTCCGCGCGCCTGGACGTGGACTTGACGGCGGATCTGTCGGGAACGGTGAACCTTTTCAGGGCCGGAGTCGTGCTGGACTGCGCGGGCCACGCGATAACGGGCGGCGGTTCGGGGAGAGGGATATACCTTGGAAACGGCGCGCGCCGGACGACCATCCGGGGCTGCGACATCAGCGGCTACCAGTTCGGGGTCTACTGCAACTACTACAACTACGATACCCGGCTTCTGAACAACAGGATCTCGGGATCGCAGTACGGCGTCTACGTGAAGGCCGGCCTTGGCGTGGGGTTCCGGGACAGCAGCGTCATAGGAAACGAGATATTCGACAACGATCACGGATTGTTCCTGCGCGACGCCGCGGGGACGCTCGTCTATCACAACAATTTCTATTCGAACGCCGTCCATCACGTGGAGGCGGACGCCGCGATGGAGCTCTCTTATGAGGGCGAGGGCAACTGGTGGGGACGGTCGATGGAGCCCTGCTTCGAGCCGGGAGTGGACAGCGACAGGCCCGACCTCGTGGACGGCAATCCATACTGCGCCAAGTCCGGGTGGCTCAACCTCCCGCCCGTGGCGGTCGCGGGCCCGGACCAGACGGTCGTGGTGGGCCAGCCGGCCGGATTCGACGGGAGCGGCTCGAGCGATCCGGACGGGACGATCGTCTCCTACGACTGGGACTTCGGCGACAGCGCCACCGCCTCCGGAGCGAGCGTCAACCATCCGTACGCCGAAGCGGGGGTCTATACCGTGACGCTGACGGTCACCGACGACCTCGGAACCTCGGCCGCGGACAGTCTGATCGTCACGGTCCGGACGCCGGAGCAGGGGCTTGCCGACCTCGAGGACGTGGTGAGCGACCTGCCGGAGGTGCCCGCGGGCACGACCAGCTCGCTGGGCTCGAAGCTCGACAACGCCCTCGAGAGCCTGGAGTCCGGCGACACGACCGCGGCCGTGAACAAGACCCGCGCCTTCATCAACCAGGTGAACGCCCAGCGCGGCAAGAAGCTGACGGAAGAGCAGGCCGACCAATTGACCCAAGGCGCGCAGGCCGTCATCGACTCGGTCAACGCCCCCTAGTCGAGGAACGGGAGGTACGGAAACATGAACGGGTTTTCGATTCTCATTGCGAAGACGCTGAGCCGGCGAGCGGTGCTTTCGGCCGCATTGGCCGCTCTGCTCCCGTTGGCTTGCCTGGCGGGGGTCGAAGCCGCGACGATTACGGTCGACGCCCGGGCGCTGACGACAACCGTGTTCTACATCGGCGGCGTGACGCCCTACCTGGCCACCGACCAGGTCCACACCATAACCATCGCTCCCGGCGAATACACGTTCCTGCAGGGGCATGGGGCGCAGCGTTTCGACTTCACCGTGGATGGCGACGGCCTGATCGGCTACGACGGGTCGCTTGCCGGGCTCCTCGAGGGCTCGGGTACGGCGTCTCTCGTCGTCAATGGGTTCACGTTCAGCCTGGACGCCCAGCCGCTGACGGCGGCCGAGTTCTACATCGGGAACGTGATGCGCTACACACCCAACGATCAGGTCTACTCCATCAGCGTGATCCCCGGCGAGTACATATTCCTGTCGGGACGCGGGCCGCAGCAGTTCGATTTCACAGTGGATGGCGAGGGTCTGATCGGCTACGACAGCTCCCTTGACGCCTTCGTGGACGGCGCGGGGACCACGGAGCTCGTGGTCAACGGATTGAGCTTTACCGTGGATGCCCGGGCGGTCGCCGCGAGCTACTTCAACATCGGGGGAGTGGTCGCCTACCTGGATGCGAGCGTCGTGCATTGCCTGGCGGCTATCCCTGCGGTCTACAACCTGGACTATGGAGCGGAGAGGCTCTATTTCTCCTTGGCGGCCGACGGGACGGTGGAATACGATCCGGGGCCCGGCATCATCATCGAGAGCGCGGCGGCCTGCAACCTGCCGCCTTCGGCCGACGCCGAGCCGGACCAGACGGTCCTTGCGGGCGTGGCGGCGGATTTCGATGGGAGCGCCTCGAGCGATCCCGACGGGACGATCGTCTCCTACGAGTGGGACTTCGGGGACGGCGGCGAGCCCGCGAGCGGCGAGACAACCAGCCATGTCTACGAGTTCGCGGGCGACTTCGCGGTCACGCTGACGGTGACAGACGACTTCGGGGACTCGGCCGCCGATACTCTGATAGTGACGGTGCAAACCCCTGAGGAGGGGCTCGCCGACCTCGGCGAGACCGTGGAAGAGCTCCAGGAGCTGCCGGGCGTTCCCGCCGGCACGAGCACCTCCTTGGGCTCCACGCTCGACAGCGCGGTCGAAAGCATCGCGTCCGGTAACGAGACCGCGGCCGTCAACAAGACCAAGGCGTTCATCAACAAGGTGGACGCGCAACGGGGCAAGAAGCTCACCGAGGAGCAGGCGGACCAATTGACCGAGGGCGCGCAGGCCGTCATCGACTCGGTCAACGCGCCCTAGCCGGTCAAGGGAGGCCAGAAACATGAACTGGTTTTCGATTCTCATTTGGAAGACGTGGAGCCGTCGATCGTTGCTTTCGGCCGGATTGGCCGCTCTGCTGCCGTTGGCGGCGCTTGAGCCCGCCGAGGCCGCGACGATCACCGTCGACGCGCGGGCGCTGACGACGGGCAGGTTCTCCATCGGCGGCGCGACGGGGCTGCTCCCCAACGACCAGGTCCACACCATAGCCATCGCTCCCGGCGACTATACCTTCGAATCAAACCTCGGAAGGCAGGATTTCGCCTTCACGGTGGGCGCCGACGGGCTGATCAGCTACGACAGCTCTCTTGACGCCTTCGTGGATGGGACGGGGACCACGGCTCTCGTCGTCAACGGGTACTCCTTCACGGTGGACGCCCTGTCGCTGACGGTGGGGAGGTATTCCATAAGCGACGTGAGCAGCCTGGTCCCCAACGACCAAGTCCACACGATGGCCGCCATCCCCGGGGATTACAGCTTCCGGTCGAACCTGGGCGCGCAGAACTTCGCGTTCCGCCTTGGCTCCGACGGGATCATCAGCTACGACAGCTCCTTGGACGCCTACGTGGACGGCAGGGGGACGGCGGACCTCGTGGTCCGCGGGTTCCCGTTCACGGTGGACGCCCTGTCGCTGACGGTGGGGAGGTATTCCATAAGCGACGTGAGCAGCCTGGTCCCCAACGACCAGGTCCACGCGATGGCCGCCCTCCCCGGGGAGTACAGCTTCCGGTCGAACCTGGGCGCGCAGAACTTCGCGTTCACCCTGGGCCCCGACGGCATCATCACCTACGACGTTTCGCTCGAGAGCTACGTGGAGGGCAACGGGACCGCGGCTCTCGTCGTCAACGGGTTCTCCTTCACGGTGGACGCCCGGCCGTTGACGGTGGGGAGGTACTTCATAGGCGACGCCAGCTCCCACCTGCCCAACGACCAGGTCCACACCGTGACGGCGATCCCGGGGGATTACACCTTCGCCTCGAACCTGGGCGCGCAGAAGTTCGCCTTCACGCTGGGGTCCGAAGGCATCATCACCTACGACGTTTCGCTCGAGAGCTACGCGGAGGGCAACGGGACCGCGGCCCTCGTCGTCAATGGGTTCTCCTTCACGGTGGACGCCCGTTCGCTCAGCGCCCGCCTTTTCAACGTGGACGATGCGGCCGCTTATTTGCAGACTGAAACGACCCAGCCGTTGACCGTCATCCCGGGGGACTACGCCTTCCGGCTCAGCTACTCCCAGCACGCCGCGGGCTTCTCCGTCGGCGGGGACGGGATGGTCTCCTATCCCGAGGCGAGCGAGAGATTCCTTGACGGCGGTGGGACCGCGGAGTTGGTGGTTGACGGCCTGGGGATCATCGTGGACGCGCGCGCGCTGGGCCCGGGGCAGTTCAACATCGGGGGGCTGGCCGCCAACCTGGCGGCGGACACGGTGCATTGCCTGACCAGCATCCCCTCGACCTACGCTCTATACTACGGCTCGCAGGAGTTCGCCTTCTCCGTGGCCGCCGACGGGACGGTGGAGTACGACCCGGGACCCGGCATCGTCATCGAGAGCGCTGCGGCGTGCAACCTGCCGCCCGTGGCCGACGCCGGGCCCGACCAGACGGGACTTGTGGGCGTGCCGGCGGAGTTCGACGCAGGCGCCTCGAGCGATCCGGACGGGACGATCGTTTCCTACGAGTGGGATTTCGGGGACGGCGGGGAGCCCGCGAGCGGCCGGACGGCCAGCCATGTCTACGAATCGGCGGGCGAATTCACGGCCATGCTGACGGTCACCGATGACTCCGGGGATTCGGCGAGCGACACGTTGACGGTCGCGGTGCAGACCCCTGAGGAGGGGCTCGCCGACCTCGGGGACGTGGTGGAGGTGCTCCAGGAGTCGCCGGATGTCCCGGCCGGGACGAGCACCTCGTTGGGCTCCTCGCTCGACAACGCGGCCCAAAGCATCGCGTCCGGCAACGAGACCGCGGCCGTCAACAAGACCAAGGCGTTCCTCAACAAGGTGGACGCGCAGCGGGGCAAGAAGCTCACCGAGGAGCAGGCGGACCAATTGACCGAGGGCGCGCAGGCCGTCATCGACTCGGTCAACGCGCCCTAGTGGATGAGGATTTCTCTTGTTTCTTCGCCAGAAAACAGCGGGCAGCGTAACGAAAGGGCCTCGGCGATCACTCATTGTCGGACTATAATCAAGGAAGGTCGAACTGGAACGGCGTCGTGTGACTTTAGTCACATTGACAGGCCTATGGGATGCGGTTATCTAATCAGGTGATCAGGTATGAGTAGAACGCGAGAGAGGCGGGGGCTGGCGCCCATCTTGGGCGCGGTCCTTGCCGCTTTATCGGCGGTTCCGGCGCGCTCGGCCGAGCCCTTGGTGGATGGGGAGTGGGTCGCGCGGTACGACGGCCCGGCCAACAGCTTGGACGTCGTGACCGCCATGGATGTGGACCCTACAGGCAACGTATATGTCACGGGCTACAGCTACGGCCTGGGCACGAGCATCGACTACGCGACCGCCAAGTACGACCCCGATGGCAACGAGGTGTGGGCGGCCCGCTACGACGGCCCGAGAAACATGATGGATTATGCTCTGGCCCTCGCCGTAGATGCGCAGGGACACGCGTATGTGACGGGCATGAGCCTAGGGACCACCGGCGCCAACCCCAACGACATCGCGACGGTCAAATACGATACGGACGGCAACGAGCTGTGGGTGGCCCGCTATGACGGGCCGGGCAACAACTTCGATCAGGGCGTCGCCATCGCGGTGGACGCCGCGGGGAACGTCTTCGTGGCGGGTATCAGCCGAGCGGACAGCAGGAACCGGGACTACGTCACGGTCGCCTACGACGCCGGTGGCGGTCTCAAATGGGCGGCTCGCTACGACAGCCCCGGCGGCGGCTTCGACGAGGCCACGGCGATCGCGGTGGACCGTGCGGGCAACGTCTTCGTCACGGGAAGGGCCGGCGTCGGCATATCATCGCTGGACTACGCGACGATCAAGTACGACGGCGACGGACAAGAGCAGTGGGTCTCGATGTACAACGGCCCGGCCGACGGCCGGGATGAGGCGTTCGCCATTGCGCTGGACGCCGCCGGCAATATCTACGTCACGGGCCGCAGCGACGGGGCGGGAACAGGCGCGGACGCCGCGACCGTCAAGTACGACTCCGGAGGAAACACGCTGTGGGCGGCCCGGTATAACGGCGCGGCCAACGGGTTCGACTTCGCCAGGGCCGTGGCGGTTGGCGCGTCGGGCGAGGTCTACGTGGCGGGCGCGAGCTACGCGGGAAGCGCGAACTCCTATGACTTCGTGACGGTCAAGTACGACTCCGCCGGCGACGAGCAGTGGGCCGCGAGCTACAACGGCCCGGGAAGCGGGGTGGATCAGGTCGGGGCCATGGCGGTGGACTCCCGGGGCAACGTCTACGTCACCGGCGACAGCGTGGGGAGCGGGACGTTCGAGGACTATGCGACCCTCAAGTACGACGCGGACGGGAACGTCCAATGGGTCATGCGCTACAACGGTGTAGGGAACAACATGGATATTCCGTACGCAGCGGCGTTGGACGGCTCGGGCAACGTCTACGTCGGGGGGGCGGCCTATTCAGGCTCGGCGACCAACTTCGACTTCGCGACGATCAAATACGCTCAGACCGCTCCCAACATCCCTCCGACCGCGGACGCGGGGCCCGACCGCACGATCCTGGTCGGAGTTCCCGTCGAGTTCGACGGGAGCGGCTCCGAGGATCCCGACGGGTCGATCGTCTCCTACGACTGGGAATTCGCCGACAGCCTAGCGACCGCCTCGGGCGTGACGGTGAGCCACTCTTTCAGCGCCGCGGGATTGTTCACCGCCACGCTGACCGTCACTGATGACGCCGGCGCCGAAGGCGCGGACACCGCGGTGGTGACGGTCCAGACCCCCCGGCAGGCGCTGGAGGACCTCATCGCGACGATCGAAGCGATGGGCTTGCCCAAAGGGGCCGCGAACAGCCTGACGGCCAAACTGGAAAACGCTGTAAAATCAATCGAAAAAGGCAATCCCCAGGCCGCCCTCGGCCAGCTCCGTGCCTTCGAAAACTCGGTGAAGGCCCAGCAGGGCAAGAAGCTCGCCAAAGAGGACACCGACGCCCTTCTGGCCGCGGCCGCTGCCATCCGCCGGGCCCTCTAAGCTGACCTGGGAACGTTCAGCCCCCGACGCGCTTGACCTTGTAGCCTTCCGACTCGAGCTCCTTCTGGAGGAAGTCCCGCCGGTCGCCCTGGAGCTCGACGACGCCGTCTTTGACGGTCCCTCCGCAACCGAGGCGCTTCTTGAAGCGTTTGAGCAGCTCATCTTTGAGGCGCGGGTGCATGTTGAGCCGCTCGACGCGCGTCATCCCCGAGCCTTTGGACACGCGGGAGAAGGAGATGCGGACCGGCTCCGGCTGGCGGCGCTTCTTTTTGTCCGAGCACGTGCAGGGGGAGCGGCCGCAGGCCGGGCAGAAGCCGGGGTCGGTCGAATAGACGATCTCATCGGTCATGGGGGCCTCCGCTGTCCATGCGGGCCTGCCGGATGCGCTCCTTGACGGCCTCGGCCCGCGGTATCCTGCCGAAGCGGACCTCGATCCCCTCGCCGCCGGCCGAGGAGATCCCGATATCGCCTATCCCCACCAGGCGCTGGAGGAAGCTCTGCTCGAGGACGATGTTGCGGATGTCGCGGATCTCGACCTCGTCGACGCGGCGGGAAAAGAGCCCGGCCCGCGCGATGACGCGCTGGTCGGTGAGCGTGTAGAGGACGCTGTAGCGTCCGGCCAGAGCCACAAGATAGAAGAACGTGGCCGCTCCCGACGCCCACGGAGCGTACTCGCCGCGGCCGGCCCACCATAGCGCGATCGCCAGCACGATGAAAAGGTCGCCGATGGCGAGCTGCGTCCACCAGTTCCAGTAGGAGGGACGGCCGCGCCAGAGGGTCTGCTCCTTGTTGTCCGCCATTCAGTCGTCCTTGAAGGCCTTCCAGTACCGGCGCCGGTTGCGGCGCACCCGGAGCCAATGCTGGATCGCCTCCAGGTGGCGCCTCCCGAAGAATACGGCGTAGTTGAGCAGGCCGGCCGCCAGCGCGAGGCGGGTGACCCAACCGCCCGCCGCGAAGCCCCAGGCGATCCCGGCCCAGGCGAGCCATGCCAGCCACTTGACCTTGACCGGCAGGATGAAGAAGAGCAGGAGCTCGAAGTCCGGGTATAGGGCCGCGAAGGACAGGAAAATGGTCGTGTTCAGCGGGACGTTGGAGAGCCCGACGCCGAGGATCAGTGAGACCGCGGCCGTGGCCGCCGCGCCGATGCCGTAGAACAGGTTGAAGCGGAACTCGCCCCATTCGTTCTCGAGCGCCTGCGCGTAGATGTACAGCAGGTACAGCCAGAAAAACAGCCATAACGGCGAAAGACGCGGGGGGATGAAGATGAACGTGAAGAGTCGCCAGACCTGCCCCTCGAATACGAGGGCCGGCTCGAGGGGCAGCAGGCGCGCGAACTCGGGCTTGGCGCGCGTCAGCACCCAGATCCCGGCGTTCATGCCGACGATGAAGAGGGCGAGGTTGGGGATGCCCCACTCCCCGAAGCGCCGCTCGAGGCGGTCGATCCAGCTGCGTTGCATAGCGGGGATATTCTAGTTAACCCCGCGTCGGTTGTCTAATTGGGGGAACCAAAAGGGAGGCTCGCTCGTATCCTTTGCGGGAGGCCGCGGGAAGGCGTGCCCCGCGGCCCGCGACGAGGCCGCACGTATGGCGTTGAGTGCGTGCATCTGTTAGAATGGGTGCGGAGGCCGAGAATGCAGGATCCACAGAACCTGGTATGGATGGACCTTGAGATGACGGGGCTGGATCCCGAGCGGGATACCATCCTCGAGACCGCCACCATCATCACCGACAGCATGCTCAACGTGCTGGCCGAGGGGCCGGTCCTCGAGATCCGGCACTCCAAGAAGCAGCTCGAGGGCATGGACCCCTGGTGCGTCGAGCACCACGGCGCCTCGGGCCTGACGAAGCGCTGTCTCGAGTCCGACGTCACGATCGAGGACGCCGAAAAGATGAGCCTCGGCTTCATCAGGAAGTACTGTCCGGAGCAGACGGCGCCCCTCTGCGGCAACTCCATCCACCAGGACCGCCGCTTCCTGGTCCGCTACATGCCGCGTCTCAACGAGTACCTGAACTACCGGATCATCGACGTGAGTTCGGTCAAGGAGCTCGTCCAGCGCTGGTACCCTTCGGAATACGAGCCCATCGCGAAGAAGCAAAGCCACCTGGCGCTCGACGACATCCGGGAATCCATCGCCGAGCTCGCCGCGTACCGCCGCCGGTTCTTCCGCCCCCTGCCCGAGTCCTGAGGTCTCCGACGCCCGGAGCCCCACACCCCGACCCTCTCCCGCGGGGGAGGTGCGCGTCTTATGGGAGCGCCGCATGGCCGGCGCACCTTAGTAGGGGTGACCCGCAAGGCCCACTAAGGCGATGTGGGTCTTGCGGGCCCGAGGGGGCGGCAGCCCCCGGGGGGAGCACCGAGCGGAGGACTCTTCCTCTCGGAGCGAGGCATCAGTCCTGAGCCGAAGGCGAAGGATGCGACTAGTGCTCGTTCGGGGTGTCCTCGAGGGGCGCCAGGAAGCGCCCGCCGAGCAGGTAGAAGGCCGTCTTCGCCGTCTCGAGGATCGCGGCGCGGGCCAGGGCCTGGCTCCGCCACCACCGCCGGCTGAACGCCTCATGGTCGGTGGCCACGACGCGCACCTCGGCGTCCGGGAGCGTCCGGCGGAAGATGAGGCGGGTGCGCCGGGCGTGCCAGCGCGAGGTCACGGCTAGGATCTTTTTGCCGCTAGGCTTGGCCGCGTGCCTGAGCGCGAGAGCCTCGTTGACGGTGCTCATGACGCCCTCGCCGTAGAGCCGGATCGCCTCGGGGGGGACTCCCTTCTTGAGGAGGATCCGCCTGCTGGTCTCCTCTTCGGCGGGGATGGGGATCTTCAGGCGCACGGCCTCGCTCTCGGCCGGGCCGCGGAACGGGCGCGAGACCCAGACCTCGGGCGCCAGCCCCGCGTGGTAGAGCTCGGCCGCGTGGAAAGGCCGGGAGAACTCGCCTGCGATCACGACGATCATGTCGGACTTTTGCGGCTCGTCCGAATAGTCCATCCACCAGCCGATCGCCCACATCCATGCCAGGAGCGCGGCCGCGGGCGGGATGAGCAGCCCGGCGGCGAAGGCCGCCCGGGGGTTTTTTAGCAAGTCCTGCCTCGCTCAGTTGCCGTGGCCGAGGTGTCCGGAATGGCCGCCGAGGCCCTGGCACTGGCACCAGCCCGGGTGGGGCATGCCTTCGCGCCAGCCGCTCTCCTCGAGGTTCGTGATGACCCAGCAACGGTAGCAGAGCATCAGCTGGTTGACCGGCTTGTCCTGGCCGCAGCGGCGGCAGATGCCGCGGGAAGGAGGAGTGCGATGCTCTTCTCGGATAGGGTCGTCCTCGCGGGTCCTGTCGAGTGTCTTGGCAAGAAGATCGTCTACGGGTGTCTTCGGTTCAACGGCCATAGCGGCACCTCCTCTAGATTCTTTTCGGCGGATCGGTCCACTTCCCATCGGCCCGGATCAGCTCGACGAGAGCCTGATCCGCCTCCTCGGTCGAAATTCCTTTCCGCACGCACTTCTTGCCGACGTAGAGATTGATCCTGCCCGGGGCGCCGCCGACGTAGCCGAAGTCGGCGTCGGACATCTCTCCCGGGCCGTTGACGATGCAGCCCATGACGGCGATCTTGACCCCTTTGAGGTGCCCGGTCTTCGACCGGATGCGCGCGGTCGCTTTCTGCAGGTCGAAGAGCGTCCGGCCGCAGGAGGGGCATGAGACGTATTCGGCTCTCGTGAGCCGCACGCCCGAAGCCTGAAGGATGCCGTAGGCCAGCTCGATGTCGCGTCCGGTACCCTGTCCGCCGGCGACCTGGACGCTGTCGCCGATGCCGTCGCAGAGCAGCCCTCCGATGAGAAGCGAGGACTCCAGGACCAGTGCCTGCTCGTCGGCCTGCGCGGGCGCTTTCAGGTGGATCGGCGCTCGCGATCCATTCGATCTCAGGAGCGCGGCGAGCCGTCTGTGGGCGTGCAGATGAGAGCGAGGCGTTCGAGCCGACAGGGCGATGATCGCCGGGACGCCCGAGTCGGCGCAGCGGCGCTCACGTTCCACCGCGCGCTCCACATTCTCCGATTCGATCAGCAGGGGGGTTTTGCATCTTCCGGCCGCGGCGATCAGTGAGTCCCCATCGGGGGTCCGATCAGACCAGACGGCCATATCGAGCAAAGCCAGAGCTTTTTCGCCGGGAGGCTCGAATCCGTCGAAGCGTCCCATGTGGGCCAGCCGCGAGGCTTCTCCGGCGAGTTCTCTCTTCGCCGCGCGCAGACCTTCCAGGTCTTCCGGGCCTCGCAGCGTCCACTCCATGATCTCCGGATCGGGGGTAGCCGGGTCACGCAGCAGGCGCGCGATGGACGGGCAGGGGCCGTCGGCGGGGGTGAGCGGGCTCAATCTGGCGATCACGCGCACGGGCTGCCCGCCTCCGAGGGTGAAGGGTCCGACGCGGACATCCCGGGTCTCGCGGCGCCGGAAGCTGAAGAGGTCCTCGACGTAGGGAGCGGAGACGCTCTCGCCCTGCCGCGGCGCGGGCCGGTCCGGCTGGAAGCGCCGTGCGAGAGATCGGCAGACCGGGATCTCGCGCTCGGGATCCTCGGTCAGCGAGACGCGGATCGTGTCGCCGATCCCGTCCTCGAGCAGGCTTCCGATGCCGATGGCCGACTTGACGCGGCCGTCCTCCCCGCTTCCGGCTTCGGTGACGCCGAGGTGGAACGGATAATCCATGCCGAGCCCGGCCATGCGGGCCGAGAGCAGGCGGTAGGCCTGGATCATGACCTTCGGATCGGAGGCCTTCATGGAGAGGATGATATCGTGGAAGCCGTTCTTCTCGCAGATCCGGACGTACTCGAGCGCGGACTCCACCATGCCGAGCGGGGAGTCGCCGTAGCGGTTCATGATGCGGTCCGAGAGCGAGCCGTGGTTCGTGCCGATCCGCAAAGAGCGCCCCAGGCGCTTGAGCTTCTCGACGAGGGGGGTGAACCGGGACTCGATACGCTCGAGCTCGGCCGCGTACTCGGCGTCGGTGTACTCGCGCACGGAGAAGCGTTTGGCGTCGACGAAGTTCCCCGGGTTGATGCGGACCTTCTCGGCGAACTCGGCCGCCTCGAGCGCCGCCTTCGGCTGGAAGTGGACGTCGGCCACCAGCGGCACCTCGATGCCGCGGCGCGAAAGCGCCTCTCTGATGCTCCCGAGGTTGCGGGCGTCCTCCACCGTCCGGGTCGTGATGCGCACGATCTCGCAGCCCGCCTCGGCCATGCGCGCGCATTGGGCGGCGGTGGCCTCGGTGTCCATGGTGTCGGTCGTGGTCATGGACTGCAGGCGGATGGGATTTTCGCCTCCGACGCCGACCTTGCCCACCATGACGACGCGCGTCTTTCGGCGGCGGCGGTGGTAGAGGTCCGGCACGTGGAGGGATGGCCCGGACCGGGCCTTGGTGGCTGACGTCATGTGATTATCCATATTGTAGCAATATTTTCCGGCCTTGCGCTCCGTCGGAGGAGGGGGGTATAATGGGGCGATGGAAGTGCTGCTCGCGGTGGTCGTGATGGCCCTTTGCTTCGTGGGCTTGGGCGTGGGGGTGCTGTTTTCGCGAAAACTGCGGTGCCTGCTCGGCTCCTGCGGCGGGGGCGCCGAGCCCAAGGATCCGGATGACGAGACGCGCTGTCCGGCCTGCGCCGACAAGTCCCATGAGGGGCGGGCCAAGCCGGAGCCGCCTCCCCAAGACGGCGGAGCCTGAAGCCTCTCTTGCCTTGCCGGCCGCTAGCGCGCCGGCTGGAACGGCGCCCGCACGAAGCTGACGTCGCTCTCCTTGAGCCGGCCCGCATAGACCTCGATCAAGGCCCGGCGGGCGGCCTTGACCCCGCGCTCGGGGAGTTCGGCGTTGTAGAGCACGCGCACCGACATGTCGAGCGGGGCGACGCTGAGGGTGGAACTGGAGCGGGATATCTGCTTGGATTGCTCCGCGGTCTGCGCCTGAGATCGAGCCGTCCCCCCGCCGTCAGGCCGCCAGTCCTGCGGCTTCGTCCAAGACTTGCCGGAGTTGGAGGTGCCCTTGGATGTGGCGTTCGTCCCGGTGCCGCCTCTCTCGTCGGTCCGGCGCGAGGTCTCCGTCTTGATCCCCATGGCCACGAATACGGAGCTCTGGCCGAGCCCGAGGATGCGGTCCATGATCTTGCTCTGGATCCGGTCCGCGATGTCCGTTTCCATGCGATAGAGCGTCCAGGGCGGGGACACGTCCTCGGCCCATGCAGGCGCGAACCGCCACGCCCAGCCTGTCATCAGCAACGCGACGGCGCTCCTCCCGATCGCTTTTCCCACGATGTCCCTCCATGCCGGCGAGTACCCGGATAGGATGGCCGCGGACCGGTCGCGGGTCAAGTCACAAAGAGGTTACCTTGGGTAACACCGATGTTACGGCGCCGGGGGCCTGCGTTTCGGGAAGCGGGACATGTCCGGGAAGAACGCGAGCTCGGGCGGGGGGAGCTCCAGTACGCCGAACCTCCTCTCCAAGTCCTTGCCTGCCTCCGCCAGGAAGCGTCCCAGGGCGTCCTTCTCCGCGTCGTTCAGCTCATAGAGCAGATAGGCCAGGGAGATATGGAACTCGTAGGCGTCGTGGTTGGGATGGCGGATGCCCGTGGCGTCGGAGATCCTCTCCCGGTAGTCGCGCAGGGCCTCCCGGGTCTCTGCGTCGGCGGGCTCCAGCTTGATGCTGAGCCCGAGGGGATGGATCCCCGCGAAGCGCATGCGCAAGGCGCCTCCGAACGCGATCCCCCGCGTGAGCTCGGCGAGGCGCGCGTCCGCCGCGGCCAGGGAGGCGTCGCGAGGGATTTTCGAGGTCCAGTGCTCGCTTTCCCGCACCTGGTCGCAGAGCAGGTCTTTTACCGTCATATGGAAGCTCGAGGGGGGAAGGAAGGCGAAGGACCGCGCGCTCGGCAGGGCCTTGAGCCCGCGCTGGAGCTCGGCGATCAGCCCGTACTGGGACATCTCGGGGCGCAGCATGCTGACCATCGATGTCCCGGGGAAGGGCCGGAAGGACCCGGCCTTGTCGAATTTGAAATCGACCATCGCGGTGGGCCGCCTCCCGTCGGGTCCGGAGTCTTCCCCGATGCGGCCGCGGGACACGTCCGGGGCCCGGCCGCATCCTGCCGGCCCAACAATCAGCACGGCGACGAGCAAGAGCGACGGGGGCCTTCCCATGGTTTCTCCAGCTCTTTGAGGACAGCTTGCCTGAAAACCCGGGCGCACGCATGGGGTAAAGGGCCCAGGGGGGCGTAGGACGGCGCGGCGGCGGCCGGTGACGAGCCCAGGATGGCATGGGCCGTCGGGTCCAATGCGCCGCCGGCTTTCTTAGATGACTAACACCGTGGTCCGCCCGCTCCAGCGGACCGGCAACAGAGGCGTCCACGTGTACGGCCGCGCGTGGGCCGCGGTATAAAACCCGACCGCGCGCGCCTCGGCCTTCCGGCCGGGCAGACGGAACACGCTCGCCGCGTAGATCCCGGACTCCGGACCGAGGAGCAGGTCGCCGCCGCCGGGGCCCGCGGGCGACCAGGGGCCTTCGAGACCGGGGGCTTTGTAGACACGGACGCTCGCATTGGCGTCCGGGCGGTCCGCGTCCGGGGCGTCGGTCGTGGAGCAGAAGCAGTACGCCTCTCCGTCGCGAAACAGGATGGAGGGCATCTCCATCTGGAGGTAGGCTCGAGGCAGGGCGAGCGGGGGGAGGAGCCGCCAGCGGTTGAGCGACGCGTCGGCCGAGGCCGCGTGCCCGACGCAGCCTTTGGGCTCGGCCCCTTCCCGCCTGGCGCTGAAGAGCATGTGCCAGCGGCCCGTCCCCGGATCGCGGAATACATGGGGATCTCGCCACGCCATCGGCACGTCGGCGTCGCCGGCGGGGTCGTAGCCGGGGCCGGCCGCGGGTTCGAGGACGGGGGAGCCGTGCTTTCGGAACGCTCTTCCGTCCTCGGAGAAGGCGACGCCGATGCTTTGGCGCTTTCCGGGGCCGGCGCGCAGGCCGGTGTAGAACAGGGCCAGACGGCCGCCGTCGTCGACGGCCGAGCCGCTCCAGACGGTGCCATCGTCGAAGCTTCCCGTCGGCCCCGCCGCGATGGCCGGCCCGCGGCCGCTCCATGTCCCGGCGTCGGAGGAGGTCCAATGATGGATGGCCGCCAGGGCATGCCTCTTTTCGGGCTCGACAGTCTTGGGCGCGGCGAGGGAGAATCGGTGGAGGAGGCCGTCTTTGGCGAACGGAGAGACCCAGTTGTCCCAGAGGAAGAGGCTCACCGGTCCAGGGGCCCTTGAATCGCCGCTTCGAAGCCTTCCGTCGCGAGCTCCGAGAAGCTCCCATCGGGCTTTCCGACGATCAGGAGCGCTTCCCACCCGGGATGGCTTTCGATGAAGGCCTTGCCGCGCCGGGGCCCGAGCACCATGACGGCCGTGGCGGCCGCGTCGGCCTCCATGCAGGTGGGGGCGATGACTGAGGCGCTGGCGAGCCGGTGGGTCACGGGGCGGCCCGTTCCGGGATCAAAGATATGGGAGTAGCGTTTGCCGTCCTGGACGAAGAAGTTGCGGTAGTCCCCCGAGGTGGCGAGGGCGGAACCGTCGAGGGCGACGATGGCGCTCAGCGTCCGCCCGGGCGCGGCGCCGGCCACGGGTCGGTCGATGCCGATGCGCCAGGGGGCGTCGGGGGCCTTCGCTCCGCGGGCCAGGACCTCGCCGCCGATCTCGACCAGGAAGTCCGCGAAGCCCCTCTCGGCCAAGAGCGCGGCCACCGCGTCCACGCCGTAGCCTTTCGCGATCGCGTTAAGGTCCACGCGCAGCCCCGGGATGCTCTTGCGCAACGTGGGGGGGTCCGTCTCGACGTGCAGGTGCCGGAAGCCCACGACTTCGAGCGCGGCGCGGATCTCGGCCTCGGAGGGCAATCGCCGCTCGCGTTCGTCCGAGCCGAATCCCCAGAGATCGACCAGGGGGCCGATGGTCGCGTCGAACGCTCCTCCGGACTCGTCGGAGAAGCGCAGGGCCGCGCGCAAGACCGCGGCGGTCTCGGGGGAGACCGGGAAGGGCTCCGCGCCCGGGTGGCGGTTGAAGCGGGAAAGCTCGCTGCCCGGGTCGTAGGTGGACATGAGCTTGTTGACGCGGGCGAGCCTGGCGTCGATCTCGGCGTGGAGCTTGGCCGTATCCTGGGCCGAGAGTCCGCTGCCCGCGATCGTCACCCGGTACGTCGTGCCCATGGTCCGGCCCCTGAGGTCGACCGGCTTGGCCGGGGGCGGGGCGCAGGCGATGGGAATGAGAAGGGCCAGGAGCAGGCTTCCGGACGCTCTCCTCATGCGGTCGCGGCTAGAACTCGTCGAGGGCGATCATGTCGCTCTCGACTCCCAGGTCATAGAGCATCTTTTTGACCGCCTGGATCATCAAAGGCGGTCCGCAGAGGTAGTACTCCACCTCCGTCGGGTCCGGGTGGGCGCTCAGGTGCCGGTCGAGGACGACTTGGTGGATGAAGCCGGTGGGCCCGTGCCAATCGTCCTCGGGCAGAGGCTCCGAGAGCGCGATCTGGAACGAGAAGTTCGGGAACTTGGCCGCGATCTCGCGGAACTCATCCTCGTAGAACATCTCGCGCAGGGAGCGCGCCCCGTACCAGAAGCTGACCTTGCGCTTGGTCTTGAGGGTATGGAAGAGATGGAAGACGTGCGAGCGCATGGGGGCCATGCCCGCCCCGCCGCCGATATAGACCATCTCGCGGCCGGTGTCCTTGATGAAGAACTCCCCGTAGGGTCCGGAGACGGTCACCTTGTCGCCGGGCTTGAGGCCGAAGATGTAGGAGGATGCCTTGCCCGGCGCTATCCCTCGTGTCCGGGGAGGCGGGGTCGCGATGCGGACGTTGAGCATGACCCTGTTCCCCTCGGCCGGGTGGTTGGCCATGGAGTAGGCGCGAAAGATCGGCTCCTCGTTGGAGGCCGCGAGGTCCCAGAGATTGTACTTGTCCCAATCGCCCCGGTACGGCTTTTCGACGTCGAATCCGGAGAAGTTCAGGCTCTCGTAGGCGGGGATGTCAAGCTGGACGTATCCGCCGGACCGGAAGTCGATCGTCTTGCCCCCGTCGATGTCGAGGACGAGCTCCTTGATGAAGGTCGCGACGTTGCTGTTGGATCGGACGGTGGTCTCGAACTTCTGGATGCTGAAGATCTCATCGGGGACGCGAATGCTCATGTCGCGCCGGACCTTCACCTGGCAGCCCAGGCGCCAGCGGCTCTTCTGCTCGGCGCGGGAGAGGTGCCCGGTCTCGGTGGGGAGGATGTCGCCGCCTCCTTCCAGTACCTGGCACTTGCACTGCGCGCAGGTGCCCCCGCCGCCGCACGCCGAGGGAAGGAAGATCTTCTCGGCCGACAACGTGGAGAGCAGGGTCGATCCGGCGGGGACGCTCAATGCCTTCTCCTCGTCCTCGTTGACGACGATGCGCACCGCCCCGGTATTGACGAGCTGTTTCTCCGCCAGGGAGACGAAGACGACCATCAGGAGGATGACTCCGGTGAAGACGAGGACGCTCAGGAGGATGAATCCGACGGCGCTCATTTCTCTAGCTCAGAAGCTGATCCCCGAGAAGCACATGAACGCCATCGCCATCAGGCCGGTCAGCACGAACGTCATGCCGAGGCCGCGCAGCCCCGGCGGAATGTCCGAATACCTGACCTTGTAGCGGATGGCCGATATCGCGACGATCGCCAGCGCCCAGCCGATCCCGGAGCTGAAGCCGTAGACGATGCTCTCCGGGAGCGTGTACTTGCGCTCCACCATGAACAAGGAGGCTCCCAGGATCGCGCAGTTGACGGCGATCAGGGGCAGGAAGATGCCGAGCGCCGCGTAAAGCTTCTGGCTGACGCGGTCGACGACCATCTCGACGAACTGGACGGCGGCGGCGATGATGGCGATGAAGGTCACGAACCCGAGGAAGCTCAGGTCCACATCCGGAAGGCCCGCCCACGCGAGCGCCCCTTCTCTCAGCAGGTAATGGTGGATGAGCCAGTTGAGCGGCGCGGTGAGCGTCAGCACGAAGGTGACGGCTATCCCGAGTCCCACGGCCGTCTCCACCTTTTTCGAGCAGGCCAAGAAGGAGCACATCCCCAGGAAATAGGCCAACAGTATGTTCTCGACGAAGATCGTGCGGACGGCCAGGGATAGATAGTGCTCAATCATCTTTCGTCACGCCCATCAAGGTCCGCTGCAGCCACGTGAGCAGCCCGATGACGATGAACGCTCCGGGAGCCAGGACCATGAGGCCGTTGTTTACGTAGCCGAGTTTGTAGAGCGCTTCGGGGAGGACGGCCACCCCGAAGAGCGACCCGCTGCCCAGGAGCTCCCGGGCCGTGGAGACGGCCATCAGGATCGCGCTGTAGCCGAGCCCGTTGGCGAGGCCGTCGAAAAAGGATTCGCGGGGAGGGTTCGCCATCGCGAATCCCTCGGCTCTCCCCATGACGATGCAGTTCGTGATGATGAGGCCGACGAACACGCTCAACTGCTTGCTGATGTCGTAGAGGAACGCCTTCAGCAGCTGGTCGACCACGATGACGAGGGACGCGATCACGGAGAGCTGTACGATGATGCGGATCTTCGAGGGGATGTAGTCGCGGATACAGGAGATGATCGTGTTGGAAAAGGTCAAGACGCAGGTCAGGGCCAGGCACATGACAAGCGCGGTCTTCATCTGGACCGTGACCGCGAGCGCCGAGCAGATCCCGAGCACCTGGAACGTGATCGGGTTGTTGTCCCACAGGGGGTCCTTGAGGATCCTCCGCTCCTTGCGGGAGATCGCGAAGAAGGGCTCCCGCTTGCGCGCCGGCGCCTGGGGCGCGGCGGGGCTCATGGCCGGGCCTCCCGCCCCGCTCGCCCTTGCTCGCGGGGCCCAGGCGTCGAAGGCTTCCGATTCCGCTCTCGGACCTTGCGCAGGAAGGGCTCGTAGCGCTCCAGACCGGCGCGCAGGAGCTCGGTCACGCCCTTGCCGGTGAGCGTCGCGCCGCTGATGCCGTCGACGTAATGCGGGGCCGCGTCCGCGTCGACGGCGTCCTTCACTTTGCCTTTGACAACGGACACGGATCGCAGCTCTCCCTCGGCTCCCAAGACCTTCTTCCCGACGAAATTCTCCCGGAACCACGCCTGCTCGATCTCTGCTCCGAGGCCGGGCGTCTCGCCGTGCTTGTAGAATGTGACTCCTTTCACGGTGTCCCCGTCGGGCTCCAGCGCCAGGTAGCCGTAGACCGTCGACCAGAGGCCCGGGCCCGCCACGGGGAACGCGTAGGCGGCCACGCGTCCCTCGTCCTTGCGGACATAGAGGGGGATGATCTCGGGATCCTTCTTGGGATCGAGGTAGCTCGAGGGGTCGAGGTCCGCGGGGTCCTTCCCTTTCACGGCCGAGCCCGAACGGTCGATCGCCAACGCCTCGATGCGCGAGAGGTAAAGCTCGCGGATCTCGTCGGGGCCCGGCTTGCCGCTCGGGTCGTGCAGGAATCCCACCGAGCGCAGGATGTTCTTCTGGATATCGACCTCGATGTTGCGGTCCTGGCGGTCTCTCAGGAGCGTGGCCGCGCTCGAGACGACGAGGCTGCAGGCGACGCAGACGGCGGCGGCGAAGCCCAGGGTGTAGGAGGTGCTATGCACGCGTCCTCCCAGGGCCGGGCAGCGCCCCGCCCGAGGGGTACGCTCCGGTATGGGCGGCCCGTTTTCTGAAATGGGACCGGATCACCGCGTAGTCGATCAGAGGGGCGAATACGTTCATAAAAAGGATCGCCAGCATCATCCCCTCGGGATAGGCCGGGTTGAGCGTCCTTATCAGGATGCAGAGCGCGCCGAGGAGCGCGCCGTAGACCCATTGTCCGGCGCGGGTGTTAGCCGACGTGGCGGGGTCGGTGGCCATGAACACGGTCCCGAAGAGGAAGCCTCCCAGCGCCAGGTGCCAGGCTGCCGGTAAAGCCAGGATCCCCGAGGACTGGGGACCGGCGGCCGCGCCCACGACCCAGACCATGCCGAGAGCTCCGAGTACGGTTGAGAGCATGATGCGCCAGCTGCCTATCCCGGTGGCGATGAGGACCACGGCCCCGATGACGCAGGCGAGCGCCGAGGTCTCGCCGATCGAGCCGGGGATGAGCCCCAGGACCGCCTCTTTCAGCGTGAAGCCGGCCTGGGCCAGCGCGCCGGCGACGTCGGGGGCGCTCGCGTTGGCCGCGACCAGAAGCGGGGTCGCGCCGCTGTAGCCGTCGATCAGGCCGTTATTGGAGGCGCCCACGAGGGTCCAGACCTTGTCGCCCGATATGGCGGCGGGGTAGGCGAAAAACACGAACGCGCGCGCCGTGAGCGCGGGGTTCAGGACGTTCATTCCCGTCCCGCCGAAGATCTCTTTGCCCAGGACGACGCCGAAGGAGATCCCCGCCGCCACCATCCATAGCGGGGTGGTGGGGGGGAGCGTCAAGGGGAAGAGCAGCCCCGTCACGAAGAAACCCTCCTCGACCTCGTGGCGCCGGACGATCGAGAAGAGCACCTCCCAGGCGCCGCCGACCGCGTAGGAGGTCAGCACTATCGGGAGCACGGCCTTCAGGCCCGTCAGCAGGCAGCTGGCGAGGTCCGTGGGCAGGCCGCGCGCGGCCAGCGACTGAAAGCCGGCGTTGTAGGCGCCGAAGAGGAAGCAGGGCATCAGCGCCAGGACCACGATGCTCATCAGCCGCTTCATGTCGAGCGCGTCCCGCACGTGGGGACCTTCCCGCGTGACGTCGGCCGAAGACAGCAGGAAAGTCTCCGTCGCCTCGTAGAGCGGGAAGAGCCTCTGGAACGGGCCGCCCTCGGTGAACTTCGGCCGGACGCCGTCGAAAAGCCGCTCGATGAGCTTCAAGGCTCTCAACCCTCCTTCACGATCTCGTCCAATCCCCGCCGGATGATGCTCCCTATCTCGATCTTCGACGGGCAGACGAAGGTGCAGAGTCCGCACTCGGCGCAGTCGAGGATGCCGTGCTTCTCGGCCTCCTCGACGTCGTCGGCCAGCACGGCCTTGGCCAGCTGGTCGGGGATGATGTCGACGGGGCAGACGTCCTCGTAGACGCCGTTCATCAGGAAGTGGCGTACGCCGCCCTGGAGGTTCGTGTCCACGGAGTGGTCCCCGGGGGGCAGCCAAGAGGATAAGAGGGCGCGCGAGAGGCTGTACTTGTCGAATCCGGGAAGGATGAAGCTCAGCAGTTCCCGCCGGCGGCCCTCCCGCAGGACGAAGAGGGTGGTGTCGTAGAACCCGAGAAAGCCGCTCGGCTCGACCTGCCTGCCGGTGAGCACTCCTCCGGAAACGAAGCGCAGCTCCCCTTCCTGGACTCCGCCGCGCGCGAGGCTGTCGATCGAGGCGCCGACGCGCGTGCGCAGGTACCGGGGCTCCTTGGCGCCGGGTCCGCAGAAAGAGACGACGCGTTCCGTGGAAAACCGCCCCGTCGTGAAGGAGCGGGCGATCGCGAGGACCTCTTGGGCTCCCGTATAAAGGACCGTGTCGGTCCCGCGCGGCGGGTCCACGTGGTAGATCTGGACGGCGACGTTGCCGGCCGGGTGGGGGCCGGCGAAGCGGTGGATCCGGACCCCTCGGGCTTTCGTGAGCGCGGCGGACTTCGCCTCGGCGGCGACGCACAGGTGGACCTCTCCGGCGGTCAGCTTCCCCAGGATGTCGAGGCCGAGCTGGAACTCGTCCTCCCGGCCCTCCAGGAGCGCGTCGGGATCGGGAGCGAACGGCTCGGCCGACATCGCGCCGATGAAGACGGCCTTGGGCTCGCCGTCGGGGTCGGCGATCCGCGAAAAGGGGCGCTGGCGCAGGAGCGGCCAGAGGCCGCCCGCCAGCAGGCGCTCGACGACCTCTCCGCGTTCCAGTCCGCGGGCATCGTCGGCGCTCATGGCGGGGGACGGCTCGAAGTCCTCCGTCTCGCTTAGCTCGACGACGACCTCCAGGACGCGTCGCCGCTCGCCCAAGCGGACGGCCGCGACCCGGCCGCTTGCCGGCGAGACGAACACGACGCGGGGGTCGTCCTTGCTCTCGAACAGCGGCGTTCCGACGCGCACCGCGGCGCCTTCCCGCACCTTCAGGCGCGGGCGCAGGTAGCGGAAATCGGAAGGCTGGAGCGCCACGCGGGCGGGACGGGGGGTTTCCGCGACGACCGGCAGGGGGCGGCCCGCGATCCTCAGGTCCTGGCCGCGTTTGATTTTAATCACAGCCATATGAGTTGTAATGGAGCGGGATTATATAATATTAACGTTATTCCCAAGAAGGCGGTTGAAACTGGGCGGCCGCTGGTTCTATACTATAGAGACATGAGCGCGTCCGACACTATCGCGAACCGAAGCGGACTTCTGGCCGGGGCCTGCTGGGCGGCCGTCGCCCTGGCCGTGGCGGTTCCGGTCCTGGCGCAGTTCGCGGCCGAGCCCGAGTTCCTGAGCGTGAGGACCGAGCGCTGCAACGTCCGCGCTGCGCCCCAGGAAGGCGCCGAGATCCTTTGGAAGATGTGGAAGTACTTCGCGGTGGAGGTCGTCGGCTATCGCGGCGCCTGGGTGCGCGTCCGCGATTTCGAGGGCGACGAGGGCTGGATGCATAAGTCGGTGGTCTCGGACATCCCGACCGTCCAGGTGGTCCCGAAGGAGGCCAAGCTCCGCGAGTCGCCGGGAGGCAAGGTCGTCTGGATCCTCGACAGGGGATACTCCCTGCGGGTGTTCGGCAAGAAGGGGGCTTGGCTCGAGGTCTCGGATCTCGAGTCCGCCTCGGGCTGGATCCACGAGAGCGTGGTCTGGGGCGCTCCGCCGCCCAAGCAGCCGGCCCGGCCGTGAACGTCGTCCTGGTCGAGCCTGAGATTCACTTCAACACCGGCAACGTCGGCAGGACCTGCGTGGGCGCGGACGCGACGCTGCACCTGGTGGGGGGGCTCGGCTTCTCGCTCGACAGCGCCCAGATCCGTCGTTCGGGTTTGGATTACTGGCCGAAGCTCGACGTGAGGCGGCACGAGGACTTCGAGTCCTTCCTCTCGACCCTCCCGGCCGACCCCTCGCTGCTGTTCTTCTCGGCCGAGGCGTCTCAGCTTTACTGGGAGGCTTCCTACGCGCCCGACAGCTATCTCGTGTTCGGAAAGGAGTCCGTGGGGCTGCCGGCCGGGATCCGCGAGCGTTATCGCGACCGCCTCTATCGCATCCCCCACTCGGACAAGATACGCTCGCTCAACCTGTCCGTGTCCGTCGCCGTCGTCCTCTATGAGGCCGTCCGCCGGACGACGACCCTCACCGCGGGGTAGCGGCTCAGGGCGCGACGCCCCGGTCGCATCTGGAGCACCAGCCGCCGACTTTTCCGTTCGGCATGCTGCGCCCGATCCGGACCACGGACCGGCATCCCGGGCAGTAGACCTCGAGGGGATTCAGGTCGATCTTCCTGAAATCCTTTTCGAACACGTCCCGGCTCGGGTGCCGGGGCATGAGCCACTTGCCGTCGCGCATCCTATTAGTATAATCGGAATCGGAGGACCGTGCCACTATGCCGAATCCGGCCCCCGCCGTCGTTCTGGTTCGCCCGCGCAACCCGCTCAACATCGGCGCGGCGGCCAGGGCCATGTCGAACTTCGGCTTCCGCGACCTGCGCGTGGTCGCGCCGCATCCTCCGGTATGGGCGGAGGCGCGGCGGTCGGCGCCCGGAGGGGAGCCTCTCCTCAAGGCGGCGCGGGTGTATCCGGACCTGGCCCGTGCGACGGCGGACCGGACTCTCGTGCTCGCCACAAGCTCGCTGAAAGGCCGGAGACCGGCGCTGCCGGTCTGGGACCTTCCCGGCTCCGGCCGCAGGCTCGTAAGCGGGCGTACGGCGTTCGTCTTCGGCCCCGAGAAGACCGGCCTGACGGCGCGCGACCTGCAGCACTGCGACGCGCTTCTGCGCATCCCGACCTCGCCGTCCTGCCCTTCCATGAATCTCGGCCAGGCAGTGGCGATCGTGTGCTATGAGCTGGGGGGGAGGCCTGAGCGGTCCCGAGGCTCAATCCCGGCGGCGGAGCGGCCGCGCGCGCCGTCCGCTCAGGTGCAGCGGCTGGTGGACCTGGCCGGACGGGCGCTGGGCCATATCGGATATCGGAAGTCCTTGACGCCGCAGGCGCGGCGGGCGCGGGTGCGCCGGCTTCTGCGCCGCCGCGGGCTCGCAAAAGACGAGGCCGGCATGCTCGGAGAGATCCTAAGAAGGATCCTGGAGATGCCAGAACGCTTCCCTCCCCCAGGGGGAGGGAAGCGGGAGTAGGAGGGGGGAGTGCGCGCCTCTCCCCCGCGGGGAGGGGCGCGGGGATGGGAGGGGGCTGAGCCATCGCGCCCCCCTACTTAAGCCGCCCCCCGTGGGGGGGGCGGCTGACTCACTTTCGGCGCTTGTCCCGCGCCTCGACGGAAGGCTTCGCGCCGACGCCGAGCCACTGGGCCGTCCGCTTGGCGATGCCCTTCGCGTCGATCCCGAGCATATCGTAGAGCTCTTCCTGCTTGCCGTGCGTCACGAACCTGTCCGCGATACCGAGGCGCAGCACCGAGACCGGCCTCTTCGCCCCCTTCGAGGCCAGGGAGCGGCCGATGAGGGCGTTGGCCTGGTTGATGGTCTCCAGAACGGCCGAGCCGAAGCCTCCGGCGATGACGTTGTCCTCGACCGTGACGAGCAGCGGGGTCTTCTCGATGGCCTGGAGAAGGAGGTCCCGGTCCATCGGCTTGACGAAGCGCATGTTGAGCACGCCCGCGGAGATCCCCCAGGTATCCAGTATCCGAGCGGCCTCGAGCGCCGGGTGAACGCGGTTGCCGATGGCCGCGATCGTGACGTCGTGCCCGTCGCGCACGCGCAGGCCCTTTCCGATCGGAAGGGTCTCCATCACGGGGTCGATCGGCACGCCGACGCCCTCGCCGCGCGGGTAGCGGAGCGCGGCCGGGGCGTTGAGCGCGAGAGCGGTCTTCAGCATGTGCTGCAGCTCGTTCTCGTCGGCCGGAGCCATGATCGTCATGTGCGGGATCATGCGCAGGTACGAGTAGTCGAAGGCCCCGTGGTGGGTCGGCCCGTCGCCGCCGACGAGCCCGCCGCGGTCGAGCGCGAAGACGACCGGCAGCTTTTGCAGGCAGATATCGTTCTCGATCTGGTCGAAGCCTCTCTGCAGGAAGGTCGAGTAGATGGCGGCGACCGGGCGGTAGCCTTCGCAGGCCAGGCCTCCGGCGAAGGTGACCGCGTGCTGCTCGGCGAGGCCCACGTCGAAGAATCGCTTCGGGAAGCGCTCGCGGAAGCCGTCGGTGCCGGTCCCTTCGGGCATCGCGGCCGTGATCGCGACGATCCGCGGGTCCTCCTCGCCCAGCTTGACCAGCGCCTTCGAGAAGGTCTCGGTGTAGGTCGGCGGCAACGGCTTGGCGGATTTCATCTTCTTTCCGGTCTCGAGCTCGAACTTGCCCGTGCCGTGCCACCGGGTCGGATCTTTCTCGGCGATCGAGTAGCCCTTTCCTTTCTTCGTCACGCAGTGGATGAGGACCGGGCCCTTGAGGTGCTTGATGTGCCGGAAGACGTTCACGAGCTGGAGGACGTCGTGCCCGTCGATGGGGCCGAAATAAGCGAAGCCCATCTCCTCGAAGAGCATCCCGGGGAAGAGCAGGACCTTGGCGCGCTTGGCGAGGCGGAGGATGACCGCGCCCCAGAACTTGAAGCGGGCCAGGAACTTCTCGACCTCCTTCTGGGCGTTGCGGACGGCGCCCAGCGTCAAGAGCCGCGTCAGGAAGGCGCTCATCGCGCCGACCTTCTGGGAGATGAACATCTGGTTGTCGTTGAGGACGACGATGAGATCCGTCTGGAGCTGTCCCGCGTTCTGCAGGCCCTCGTAGGATTCGCCTCCGGTGATGCAGCCGTCGGAGACGACCGCGACGACTTTCGATTTCTCGCCCTTGAGGTCTCGGGCCACGGCCATGCCCAGCGAGGCGGATATGGCCGTCGAGGCGTGGCCGGCTCCGAAGGTGTCGTACTCCGACTCGCTGCGCTTCGGGAAGCCCGAGATCCCGCCGAACTGCCGTATCCGCTTGAGCTGCTCACGGCGGCCCGTCAAGACCTTGTGCGCGTAGGCCTGATGGCCGGTGTCCCATACGAGTCTGTCGCGCGGCGTATCGAAGACGTAGTGGAGCGCGGTAGTGATCTCCGTCGCGCCCAGGCTGGGGGCGAGGTGCCCGCCCGTTTTGGAGACGCAGTCCAGTATCCACTGGCGAACCTCCCGGGCCGTGTCCTGCAGTTTGTCCTCGGGCAGGGCCCGCAGGTCTTCGGGGCTGTCGATCGTCCGCAGTAACTCCATCTGAGGTATTCCTCCGTCCCGGCCGTGCCGCTCTCGCGGCCCCCGGGAATAAGCGCCGATTATAGCATAAGGGTCCGCGACGATAAGGGCTCAGCGGTCGCGCGTGATGATGTAGTCGGCCAGCTCGTGGAGCGGCGTCGCCCGGCGGCCGAAGCGCGTGAGGTCGCGATGAGCGCGGGCGATCAGCTTCTGGGCGAGCTGGCTCGAGCCCTCCATCCCGTAGAGCCGCGGGTAGGTGAGCTTCTCGTTGTCGAGGTCCGAGCCGCGCTTGCCGAGCTTCCTTTTGTCGCCGACGCGGTCGAGAAGATCGTCGGCGATCTGGAACGCCAGGCCGATCGCCAGGCCGTAATCGCGCAGAGCCCGCCGCTTGGCCGTCTTCGCCCCGGCCAGGATGGCGCCCGCCTCGAGGCTGGCCGTGATGAGCGCCGCGGTCTTGTGGGTGTGGATGTACTCAAGGAGCTTTCGGGCCCTCGCGCGCCCGACGCCGCGGAGGGCTCGCCGGGGATAGCCTTCGGCGCCGAGGTCGGCTGCCTGCCCGCCGACCATGCCGCGCACGCCGGCGCCGGCCGCGATGACGCGGATGAGCTCCGCCGAGGCCGGCCCGGAGAGCCGGAGGCTCAGGGCGTTCTCGGCGGCCGTCTCGAAAGCGAGGGTCAGCAGCCCGTCGCCGGCCAGGATCGCGATGGCCTCGCCGAAGACCCTGTGGCTGGTCGGGTGGCCGCGGCGGAGATCGTCGTCGTCCATGGCCGGCAAGTCGTCGTGTATGAGCGAATAGGTATGGATCATCTCGAGCGCGCAGGCCGTCTTGACCACGCGGCGTGCGGTGAGTCCGCAGCATTCCGCCGCGGCCATGACGAGCACGGGGCGCAGCCGCTTGCCGCCGGCCAAAAGCGAGTAGCGCATGGCGTTGTGCATGGTGACCGGCATCGGCTGAAGGAAGGGGATGGCGCTGGGGGCGTTGTGGGCGATCAGGCGTTCGATCTCCCGGTCCACCCAGGCGGCGCGGGTCTTCATGTAGCGCTGCAGCGTCTTCTTCATCCTCATACTCTATGCGGCCTCCAAGAAACGCGTCAGGAATCGACCCAGCCGCCCCATGCTGCGGCGCTTGAGCCATGCCAGGCGCAGCAGAAGCGGCAGGTCCCTCCAGCGCGCGAGGGCGTATCGGGCCAGGTCCGCCGTCGAGTCGCTCTCCGGGACGCCCTCGGGCAGGCGCTGGCCCAATGCGTCCAGGACCCCCCGCACCACGATGAACTCCGCGCCGACGTCCTCGGCCCAGGCGCGGGAGCAGGAGCTTTCCATGTCCACGGCCACCGCCCGCTTCTCGGCGCCCAGGGTCCGCTTGGCGGCGGGAGAGCCGATCACTCGGTCCGCGGAGACAAGGACCCCCAAGTGGAGCGTCAGGCCCGCGTCCGCGGCCACGCGCCGGGCGTCTTGGACGTAGCGGAGGGGCGCCCCGTGCGGGTCCACGACGATGTCCCCGGAGAGGATGCCGGGCTGAAGCGCGCCCGCCAGGCCCGAGCTGATCACCGTCTCGACCGGCCCGCCCAGGCCACTGAGAGCCGCCACGGTGTTCTCGGGCCCGACGCCCGTCTCCACCAGGGCGATGTCCCGGCCCCCGCCCCGGCACCGGCCCCGGTACACCCGGGGCTGCCCGCCGGCGAACGTGAGCCGGAGGTCCTTGGCCAGAGGCCGGGCTTCCCAGGGGGTCGCGGCTGTTATGACGATCATCAAGAGCTTTACGGAGCGGCGATGCGCTCGTCCGCGGCCCGGTCCGCTGCTTTAGGGTGAAGCGGGGCGTACCCGTTGCCGCAGAACCAGTCGGCCGCGTCCCGCAGCGCCGTGCGCGCCGGCGTCTGCGGCAGGCCCAACTCCCGGACGGCTTTGCCGGAATCGTAGAACATCCGGTGGCGGGCCATGCGGACCGCGTCAAGAGGCGCGATCGGCGTCCCCCCGAACAGCCGAAGCCGGGCCGAATCCAGCGCTCCGAAAGCCCAGGCGAGCGCGTACGGGGTCTTGAAGCGCGGCGCCGGCAGGCCCGTCACATCGCTGAGGATGTCCAGGATGCGCTTCAGCGTGAGGTTTTCGCAGCCGAGGATGTAGCGTTGGCCCACCGCGCCCTTGAGCGCGGCCAGGTAGTGTCCCTCGGCGACGTCACGCACGTGGACGACGTTGAGCCCGGTGTCGACGTATGAGGGCATCCGCCGGTTCAGGAAATCGACGACGATCTTCCCGGTCGGTGTCGGCTTGACGTCGCGGGGTCCGATAGGGGCGGCCGGGTTCACGACGACGACCGGCACGCCCTCGCGGGCCGTCTCGAGGGCCGCGCGCTCGGAGAGCCACTTGGACTTCTTGTATGGGCCGATGATCTCGCGGGCTCCCGCGTAGTGGGAGTCCTCGGAAGCGGCGCCCCCCGGCAGCGGTTTGACGGCCGCGACGCTCGAGCAGTGGACCACGCGCTCGACTCCCGCGGCGCCGGCGGCCTTCATGACGTTCACCGTGCCCTCGACGTTGGCGGCGTACATGGCCTCGGGATCCGGCACCCAGATGCGGTAGTCGGCCGCCACGTGGAAGACGTATCGCGCGCCCCGGCATCCGTCCAGCAGGGTCCGGCGATCAAGGAGGTCTCCTTCGACGATATCGACGGGTAGGCCCTCGATGTTTTTCCGGTTGCCGCCCGGGCGCGCGAGGGCCCGCACCTTGAGGCCCTTCTCCAGAAGAGTCCGGACCAGGTTGGCTCCGATGAAGCCGGTCGCCCCGGTGAGGAAGGCGGTGTCCATGGTTTCGAGTTCAGGAGGGGCCCGTGCCGCCGCGGGCCGGCGAGCCATCGCCGGCGGAGACGGTCGTCCCGGAGGGATGGGGCGAGGGGGGCGGACCCGCCGGAATGCCGGCGCGGGACTTCGCCTTCTTGGGCCCCGAGATTGTCGCGATGTCGAGCACCAACTCGAGGAACTTCCCGGGGCTCGAGAAGGCGTCGATCACGGCCGAGGGCTCGTAGCCGACGTGGACCATGCAGTTGGCGCATTTCACGTTGCCGGACTTCTGGCCGTACGTCTCCCATCGCGTTGTTTCGAGTAATTCCTCGTACGTTTCGGCGTAGCCTCCGTCCGCCATCAGGTAGCAGGGCCGCTGCCAGCCGAAGACGCTGCGCAGCGGATTACCCCAAGGCGTGCAGTCGTAATCGCGCTTGCCCTCTAGGAAATCGAGATAGAACGGGCTGTGGTTGAACTCCCATCCCTTCTTGCGCCAATCCTTGAGCGTCTCCCGGAACCAGCTCCTCGTCTGCTCCCGCTCGAGGAAGAGCTCCTGTCGGGGGGCTTTCCTGTAGGCGTAGCCGGGGGAGATCGTCATCCCGTCGACGCCCAGGGACATGGTTTCGTCGAAGAACCGCCGGAACTCCTCGGAGCTCTCGCCTTGGTAGACCGTGGAGTTGGTCATCACGTTGTGGCCCAGGGACTTCGCCTTGCGGATCGCCGCGACGGCGGTCTTGTGGACCCCGCTCCGGGAGACCGTGCGGTCGTGGGTCTTCTCCACCCCGTCGAGATGTATGTTGAACACGAGCTGCCCAGAGGGGGAGAAACGGTGGAGGTTGCGCTCGAGCAGGATCGCGTTGGTGCAGAGGAAGATGTACTTGCCGCGGGCCATCAGCCCGCGCGCGATCTCGTCGATCCGCGCATGGGCCAGCGGCTCGCCGCCCGCGATGGAGACGATGGGCGCGCCGCACTCTTCGGCCGCCTTCCAGCACTGCTCCGGGCTCAGCCGCTTCTTGAGTATGTCCGCGGGGTACTGGACCTTGCCGCAGCCGCCGCACTGCAGGTTGCAGGCGAGCAGCGGCTCGAGCATCAAGACGAGCGGGTACTTCTCCACTCCCTTGAGCTTCTGGGCGAGGATGTACCTGAAAACGGCCATTTGCATCCGGAAGGGAACCGCCATACGCTACACGATCATTAGGGGCGCCAGGGGCTGCCGCAGATTGCGGCGCTCGTTCTGGAACATGCCGAGGGCGGTCAGCGGGAAGCTGTCGCGATAGAGCGAGTACTCGAGGTAGAATACCTTGGGGAACCCGGTCCCGGTGAACTCGGTTTCGTCCCAGGTGCCGTCCGGCCGCTGGGTCGAGATAAGGTGCGCGATCCCGAGTCCCACGGCCGGATCGTCCGCTCTACCGGCCGCCATCAGCCCCATCACGGCCCACGCGGTCTGCGAGGGCGTGGTCGGCCCCCGGCCCTTCAAGGCGGGGTCGTTATAAGTGGCGCACGTCTCGCCCCATCCGCCGTCGGGCTGCTGCACCGACACGAGCCAGTTGGCCGCCTTTTGGATGAAGGGGAGGCTCATGTCGTAGCCGATCGCGCGCAGGCCGCGCAGCACCTGCCAGGTCCCATAGATGTAGTTCACGCACCACCGGCCGAACCAGGAGCCGTCCGGCTCCTGCTCGCGGCGCAGGAAGTCGACGGCCGAGCCGACGCAGGCGTAGGACGTGTCGTAGCCGATGTAGCCGAGGAACTCCAGGACGCGCCCGGTGATATCGACCGTCGGCGGGTCGATCATCGCGTTGTGATCGGCGAAGGGGATCTTCGTGAGGATGAGCTTCGTGTTGTCCTTGTCGAAAGCGGCCCAGCCGCCGTCGTTCGACTGCATCGAGAGCAGCCAATGCAGGCCGCGCAGGCAGGCCTTCTCCCTTCGGAGGGCGAGCGTTTCCTCGAGATCGACGTGGCGCAGGGCCAGCATGACCATGGCCGTATCGTCGATATCCGGATAGAACGCGTTGTTGAACTCGAAGGCCCATCCGCCGGAGGGGCCCACGGTATTCTTGATGCGCCAGTCGCCGGGACGCCGGATCTCGTTGGCGAGCAGCCAGCCGGCCGCTCGCACGAGCGCCGGATGCCGCCGATCCATCCCGGACTCGGCCAGGCCGATCATCGCGATGGCCGTGTCCCACACCGGCGAGTGGCAGGGCTCCATCTCGAGCTTCTCCCCCCGGTCGATCTCGAGGTCCTCGAGCAGGCGTATCTGCTCGCGCAGGCGCGGGTCGTTGTCGCTGTAGCGCAGCGACTTCATCGCCATGATGGTGTTGACGATGCCGGGGAAGATGGCGCCCAGCCCGTCGGAGCCTTTGAGGCGCTCGAGGATCCATTCCTCCGCGAGCCGCAGCGCCCATTTGCGGATCCAGTGCGGGCCTCTTCCCTCCATCCCCTTGAGTCCCTTGTCCCAGAGCAGGAAGAAGTTGGTCCACGAGAGGAACCGGCGCGGCGGCAGGGTCTCGCCGAGGGGGATGTGGCGCCGCGAGTCCGGGAAGAGCTCGGTGAGGCGCGCGTGCGGCGGGCAGCTGACCTTCGGTCGCTCGGCCCAGGTGATCGATAGGGGGACGACGATGGCCCGCGTCCACGACGACATCTCGTAGATGTTGAAATAGAACCAGTTCGGGAACACCATGATCTCGGGCGGGATCGAGGGCACGCCGCGCCAGTCGTAGATGCCGAAGACCGCCATGTAGAACTTCGAGTAGGTGTTGACGTGGTGGATGCCGCCCAGCTCCCGTATCCGGGCGCGCGCCTTGGCCAGAGAGGGATGGTCCGCGTCATAGCCGGCGAACTTCAGGGCCCAGTAGGCTTTCACCGTGGCCGAGATGTCGGCGGGACCGTTCTTGTAAATGGGCCAGCCCCCGTCCTGCAGCTGCTCGCCGAGGATGTACCGGGCCAGCCTCGGGACTTTGGGGGAGTCCCCCTGTCCGAGGAAGTTGAGCAGCATGATGGTGTCGGACTCGAGCGTGGTGTCGGCCCGCAGCTCCGCGCACCAGTAGCCGTCATGGGCGTTCTGCTTCCTGAGGAGGGCCGCCTGCGCGTTTCGGATGCTCTCCTGCAGGGCATGCGGAAGGTCGGCGGTCAGCTCGCCCTCCGCGTTCGGCCGGAGGTTCTCAGCCCATTGCATGGGCTTGCGGAAATGGGGCTGACCGAAGGGGGCGAGCCATTCGGAAACGAGTCGTCTCACCATAGGGGCGGGTGCCTCTCCGGGTTCAGCATCGGCGCGACAAAGCTATGCATTATACACTGTTTTCAGGCTTTTTCGCAATTTCTAGGCGGCTTGTCCGGGGCCGGAGGGGGAGGGCTTGGAGGTCCGGCTGTCCGGCACCGCCTCGACGGCAGCCAGGAACTCGGCGCCGGAATGGAAGCGGAACGGCGGCTCCGGCTGCAGAGCTTTCTGCACGACGGAGTCGACCTCTTTCGGGATGTCGGCCGAGACTTGGCTGGGAAGCCGGTAGCGCCTTTCGCGTTTCTGGGCCAGGAAATTGGGACCCTCGAAGGGCAGGTTGCCGGTGATCATCTCGTAGAAGACGACGCCGAGCGAGAAGAGGTCCGACTCCTTGAACACCGAGCCGAGCTCCTGTTCGGGCGCCAGGTAGGCGGGGCTGCCGATCGGCCCGGTCCAGGAAACCTTCGCGGCCGACTTGCGCGCCTCGATCCCGATGCCGAAGTCCATGACCTTGACGATGCCCTCCCGGGTCACGAGGATGCTCGCGGGGCTGAGGTCCCCGTGGATGACCTTCTCGCCGTGGGCGTGGTCGAGGACCTTCGCGACCTGGCGGATGACCCGCTTCACGGAGGGCAGGTTGATCCGGTTGCCGGCCTCGAGGAACTCGGCGAGCGACTTCCCGTCGACGTGCTCCACCGCCAGATGGACGCGTTCGTCCTCGACGAACACGGAGTAGACCTCGGCCAGGTTCGGGTGCTTGAGGTCGGCGACGGACCGGGCCCGCTCGAGGAAGCGGTCGACGTCCTTCTCGCTCTGGTGCAGCTCTTCCCGGATGCGTTTGATCATGACCTTTCGGTTCGTCGCCAGGTCCATGGCCTCGAACACCGGACCGAGGGGGCCCCTGCCTGATTCGGCCACGATGCGGTAGTTCCCGCCGATCACATCGGGGGTCTCCGCGTGCCCCGGAGGCGGGGTGTGGGCTCCGGGGCCGGTGAGGGCGTGCATCGGCGTCCGCCGGGGCAGCGCCGGGCCCTGCCCCGGCCCGCCCAGGGCGCCGCGCGCGGCGGTCTCCGGGTCCATTTGGATCGGCATGGCCGTCACCGTCACGGCCTGGCTGCGCCGCGAGGCCAGCCGGAGAAGGACTGCGACCATGGCCGCCAGCACGCCGGCCGAGGCGCAGCCGATGATCAGGTACAGCCGCTTGCGTGCGACGGCCGCGCGCGCCTCGACGGCTTTGTCGTAGGCCGCTTTCTCGGTATTGAGGGCGTTCTCGAGCTGGCTTTGGAAGTGCTTGATCTTCCTGGGGAAGAAGTCGAAGTCCAGGAAGGCCTTGAGGTCCCTCTCGGCCTCCTGGGGGCTGTCGCCGTCCATCAGATTAACGATTATCTTCGAGCCCTGGACGAACTGGAATTCCTTGCGCAGGGAGCGGAATCGGTGGTGTTTCTCGCGCATGAGCAGGACGCCGTTCCATGCGTCCTCGCGAATCCGCTCGCGCTCGGCGGCGAGGGCTGTCAGGTCGGGGGCGTCCTCGTAGAGTCCCTCGAGCTCTTTGAGCTTCCCGATATACGGCTGCGTCTCCTCGATCAGCCTCTCGATCTCGGCCTGGACTTGATCGATCTCGCTCGTGTTGGGTAGGGCGGGCTTGCGGACGGTCCGGCTCTTGGCGGAACGGCGCGTTTCGCCGGACGCCGGGAGCGTGTAGGGAGCCGCGGCGAGATAAAGCGCGAGCAGGATCAAGATCAGCCGCAACGGTCGCATCTTCAGGTAGGATACCAGACGCGGCGAAAGAGTTCCAGTGCTGTCGGCGGCCCATGTCGGCGGCCCATGTCGGCGGCCCCCCCACGGGGGGCCGCCCATGTGGGGGGGCCAGCATTCCAAATCGGGTGTCCCCCTCCCAATCCCCGCGCCCCTCCCCGCGGGGGAGAGGCGCGCTCAGCGGGGGATCGGGATGGCGAAATAGAACGCGGAGCCTTTGCCCAGCTCGGAATCGACACCCATCCCCCCGCCGTGCGCCTTTACGATCTCCTGGGCGATCTTAAGGCCCAACCCGAAGCCCCCGCGGCGCATCGTCTGGGCGTTCTCCGCTTGGAAGAAGCGGTTGAAGATGCGCGGCAGGTCGGACTTGGCGATTCCGATGCCGGTGTCCCGGACGCTGAGGGTGATGAGGGCCGGTCCGCGCTGGACCTCGATGGAGACGGCGCCTCCCTCGGGGGTGTACTGGATAGCGTTGGTGGCCAGGTTCTGGATGACCTGGCCGATGCGCAGCGGGTCGCCCGAGAGCTTCGGCAGGCCTTCCGGGACCGTCACGCGCAGGCGGATCCGCCGCCGGTCGGCCGCGACCTGGACGCGGGAGCGTACCTCGCAGACCACGCGGGCGAGGTCCAGCTCTCCGATCTCCACGCGCAGCTTGCCGGATTCGATGGCAGCGAAATCGACGAGGTCGGAGACGAGGGCGTTGAGCGTCTTGGCCGAGGACTCGATGTGGCCGGCGTAGGTGAGGGGCGTGGGCTCCTTCGTCTTCATCGTGAGCAGTTGGGCGTAGCCCAGGATGGCGCTGAGGGGGTTCTTCACGTCGTGCGCGACCATCGCGAAGAACTTCGACTGGAACCCGGTGAGCTGCTCGAGCTCCCGGTTCGTGGTCTTGAGCTCGCTCAGCAGCCGCTTGTTCTCCAGCAGCAGGTGGCGGCGCTCCAGCGCGCGCGTGATCGAGAACTTGAGCCGCGAGGCCTCCACGGGTTTGAGCAGGCAGTCGTCGAGGCCCACCTCCACGCCCAGGCTGACGCCGCGGAGCGCTTCCTTCAGCGGGTAACGGTCCACGAGGAGGATGATGCGCATGTCGGGGTCCCGCTCGCGCAGCTTCTGCGCCAGCTCGACTCCCGCCGCCCTTCCGGAGGTGAGCGCGGCGCTTACGACCGCGATGTGAAAGTAGTCGGCCGAAGCCCGCTCCACCGCCTCTTCGGTACTCAGACAGGCCGCTACCTCGTAGCCTTCGTCCATGAGGTCCCGGCTGAGCTGGACCAGGGCGGGCCGCACGGGATCGACCAGCAGCACGCGGCCCAGGGCCATCGGGTCGACGATCGGCTTGCCGAGCAGCAGGTCCACTGAGACCTCGAAGAAGCGGCGCGGGAGCAGAGCGGGACGGTTGCGGCGCAGCGCCACCTCGGCCGCGTGAATCGGCCCCTGGCTCTCGACGAGGAAGAATCGCGCGGCGGGCGCGCTCTGCCGGACGCGCTCGGCGAGGCCTTCCGCCTCGAAGAGGTCGCCGGCCCAGCGGACGATGACGGCGCGCGCCGCCCCCGCTTGGGAGGGGTCCTCGGGGGGGGCGTTGAGGATGCCCGCGAGCCCGGCCGTCGACTCGGCGGAGGAGGTGCGCAGACCGCACGTATCGAGCCGCGCGTGCAGCGTGCCTGTCACGTAAAGGGTCGGATCGCTGAGGAGCACGATCGGGGCCGGCGCGAGCCCTCCCAACGCCTCGAGGACGGATTCTTCCAGGGGCCAATGCAAAGATGCGACCAAGTCCTTGCCGGAGAGAGGGGAGCTGCGCGGCGGATCGAGCAGGACCAGCGGGGGGGCGTCCTTCCGGCGATGGAGCTCGAGCAGATGTCGCCGTTCCTTGCCGCGGAGAGACAGCACATCGGCGACCACTCCCGCGACCCGGGACTCCCCGTCGTCCCAGGCGCGGCGGGTGGCTTTGGCCGAGCTCACGCGCCGGACCTCCGCGTCCCGCTCCGCGCAGGACTTCTCGAACGCCTCGTAGAGAGCCTTGTCCGAGGTCACCAGCAGGATGCGCGGCTTCATTGCGGAGATGATAGCGTTTCCCACCCCCGCTGGCCAGAGGATGGGCCAGAGGACTCCCCGCTCCGGTCGGAGAAATGATACCCTGTCGCGGTGAATTCGCTCGCGCCCCTCTTTATCATCCTTCTTTTTTCTCTGGGCCATGCGGCTTCGCCCTCCCACGCCCCCGAATCGATCCCTGAAGGGGCGGCGAGCGGGAGCGAGCAGTCCCAGGTTCCGTCAGGAGATGTTTTGGAGCCTGGGGCCGAGAGCGGGAGCAAGCAGTGCGAGGCTCCTTCAGGAAGTGCCCTGGAGCCTGGGGAGGAGGCCGAGGTCCCTTTCGGGTCGCCGGAAGCGGTCGTAGTCCCATCGACTTCCGCTGCGTCGGCAGTGGCGGAAACGATCCGCTCGACGGAGACCGCCCCGCTCGCCCCCGCTCCCGGGGCCCAGGCGCTTCAAGAATCCTCCACGCAGGCCGCGGAGATCCCTATCCAGGTCACGTTGGAGAAGGCTCCGACAGCTCACGTATCCGTTCCCGAGGAGGCTGTTTCCGCTCCGGCCGCACGGGCCGGGAAGCCGAGCGAGCGGGTCGAGCAAAGGGTGGCTGTGCCCCCGGGCTTCAAGCCGGTCCGCGGCGTCCACCTTACCGCCTGGGCGGCGGGGGCGGCCTCCGCCCGGCGTCGTTTTCTCGACCGCATCAGCGGCACGCTCGTCAACGCCGTCGTCGTGCCTGTCAAGGAGACCGATGGGCGCGTCTATATCCCCGGCGTCGCATCGGCGCACGCGCACGGGACCACGCGGGTCGCCATCCCCCGGCCTCGCGAGATGCTCGCCGACATGAAGGAGCGCGGGCTCTACACGGTCGCCCGGATCGTCGTCTTCAAGGACGACACTCTCCCGCGCAAGCGGCCGGAGTGGGGCGTCCACGACGTGACGGGGGGCTTGTGGAAGAACGCGAAGGGCGTGGCATGGGTGGACCCATACCGGAAGGAGGTCTGGGAGTACAACCTCGACGTGGCCCTCCACGCCGTGAATCTCGGGTTCGACGAGGTGCAGTTCGACTACATCCGCTTTCCGTCGGACGGCGACATCCGGCGCTGCTTGTATTCGCGCGCCGATCACTCGAGCGGCACGGCCGTCGAGGTCCTGACCGCGTTCCTTCGCTACGCGCACGACCGCCTTGCGCCCTCCGGGACGCCCATGTCGGTGGCGCTCTTCGGCCTGACGACGAGCGCCAAAGGCGATATGGGGATCGGACAGGACCTGGACACGATGGCGGACCTTGTCGACTCCTTGAGCCCCATGATGTATCCGTCGCATTACGCGAAGGGCGCGTACGGCCTCAAAGACCCCAATCGGGAGCCGTACAAGATCGTGCTCTGGGGCCTGCGGGACGCCAAGCGCCGGCTCGGCCGTTCGGCCTATAAACTCCGGCCCTACCTGCAGGACTTCTCGCTGGGCTTCCGTTACGGGCCGGAGCAGGTCCGCGCCGAGCTGATGGCGGCGCGAGATCAGGGTATCGACAGCTGGATCTTCTGGAACCCCCAGAACCGGTACCACTGGGGAGCCCTCAGCCCCGAGCCACCGTCCCCCGACATAGTTCCTCCCCGCGGGTCCAATCCCGCGGGGTCCGGGGACGAAAGGTCCGGCGGTTTATGAGCAGGATATGGACGGCCTCCGCATGAAGCGTCCTCCGGCCAGGACCGCGATCCTCGAGTGCGCGGATTCCTATTTCGGCCCCTTGGCCCGGTCGTTTCCGGTCCAGTGCGCGAGCGATGAATTCCTCAATTTCCCCCGGGCTTCGAGGGCCGTACGCTATATGGACCGCCTGGACGATCTCGATCAGGACGCCGTTTCCGGCCATGTCCGGCGGGTGAAAGGGATCGTCGCCCGCCTCTCGGAGCTTCCGTGCGACGACATCGAGGACGAGATCGACGTCGAGATGCTCACGCGGAGCGCCTATCGTCTCCTGTCGGAACTCGAGGCGGACGCCGTCCACCGCCATGAGCCCCAGCTGTATCTGAGGATCGCCTTGATCGGCGTCAATCATACGCTCTATAAGCGCGCTTCGCGCGGAGGCGAGCGGGAGGAATGGATCGCGCGCAGGCTGAGCGGGATCCCGAGGCTTCTCCGCCAGGGAGGCGCCAACCTACGAAGCGCGCCCGACGCCGCGAAGGCCGCCACGCTGGAGATGATCGAGCAGTGCTCGGGGTTTTTCCGCCGCGACCTCTTGCGGCACCTGGAGATGAGCCATCCCGATCGGCGCGGCTGGGGAAAGCTGGCGCGGGCCGCTCTGGAGGCTTTGGATGAGTACCGGTCGCGCGTGAAAAGCCTGCCGCCGGGGTCGCGGCGTCCCGACGCGACGTCGGTGCTCAACGGCCTGCTGCGCCGCAGCTACGGCTGCCGTCGTACTCCGAAGGAGATCTTCGAGCTGGCCAGGGAGGAAGAGCGGCGGGTCCTCAAGAGCCTGAAGAAGACGGCCCGTTCGATCGATCCTTCCCGGAGTTGGGTCGAGCTGAGCGCTGAAGTCGATCCCGGCGTCGGATCTCCGAAGGGACTGCTGCGCCTGTACCGGGACGAGACGGCGTCCCTGCGGGCTTTCTTCCGCGGTCTGGGCATGCGCCATCTGCTGTCGGGCCCCGCGGTGAGCGTGGCGGAGACCCCCCGCTATCTGAACGCGCTTCGCGTGGCGGCCTCCTACAACAGCCCGTTGAGCCGGCATCCCGAGGAGCCCGCCTATTTCTACATCGCCCCGACGGACCCGTCGTGGAGTCCGCGCGCGAGACGGGAAAACATCCGCCGCGTCCACAACGAGTACGTATTCACCTCCGCGCACGAGACCTATCCCGGACATCACTCCCTGGACTCCCTCCGTCTGCGCCACCGCAATCCGGTGCGCCGCCAGATCGAGTCCCCGTTCTTTTATGAGGGCTGGTCCTGCTACGCCGAACGCTGGATCGACGACTTGGGCTACCTTCGGGATCCGAGGCAAAGGCTGCTGCTGCTGAAGCGGGCCTTGTGGCGGGCCCACCGGGCGATGATCGATGTCGGGCTCGGAACCGGCCGGTTGGACGTGGGCGGCGCCTGCAGCCTCTTGGCCAAGCTCGGCTTCGGGCGGAAGGATGTCCTGAAACAGGTCCGGCGCTATTCTTTGACCCGGGGCTATCAATTGTGTTATTTTCTTGGCGGCTACGAGATCTTGAGATTGCGCAGCCGATTCCAGGGTAAGCTGGGAGCCCGCCGGTTCCATAAGGCTCTTCTTGATGGCGGGCAGATTCCCTTCGCCCGTGTCGGGCAAAGGATGCGATCCCTCTTGAACAGTCGGGCAACCTAACAAAGGGAGACTGGATGATGAGTTTCTTCGGGTATCATGCGGAATGGAATCTGGGAAGTCCGGGGGGATGGGACTACGCCCGCTCGGCGCAGGAGCTGGGCAGGCGCGCCTGGGATGAGTTGGTGAGGATCACCGGGCTCGACATCGAGCTGGAGATGAAGGACCCCCGGTTCGATCCGGTCGCCGGTTTCAAGGACCTGCTTCTGCGGGCCAACGACCGCGTGGGAGCGCCCGGCCGCCTTTTCATCGCGATCGTCGCCGAAGAAGAGACGTTGGACGCCGTGATCGAGAATAAGAACATCGTCGAGAAATTGAACCGGGTCGAGGGAGTGCGCGCCGCGCTGGCGGCTCCGCAGCAGCTCGCGCTGAAGGACGGCAAGGTCGTCCTCGACGGGCAGGAAGTGAGCCTGATCTTCCAGGATTTCAACAACGCGACGATCCTGGAGGTCGGCAAGAAGCACAATCTGGAAGCGCTGCTCCACGCCATCCGGAAGGGGTTCGTCGTCAATCCCCGCGGCATGGAGCCGGGAGGGGATAAAGGCGTCTTCGAGTACGCAGGCGACCCCGGGAGCGGCCTCTCCCAGACCACTCGAGAGCGCACTCCCTGGTCGCGGAAGTTCGCGAGGCGGCGCGTGACCGACCCCGAAGGGACGATGACCGACGATCTGGTCGAATGGACGCGCGTGCACTGGAAAGAGGTGGTCCTCAAGCCCGCCCACGGCTACTCGGGGCACGGGATCTTCGTGGGGAAGCTCCGCGAGTCCACGCGCGACCAGGATATCGCGAAGGCGCTGGAACAGGGGAACTACATCGTCCAGGCGCTCGTTCCGCTCGATCTGTGGGCGGAGTATTTCCCTTGGATCGACCATGAGACCAAGAAGGTGGTCCTGAAGCGCTGGCAGACCGATTTCCGGTGCTTTATCACCGACAAGGGTCTCATGGGGTTCGTGGCCCGGTTCGGGCAGATCCCCACCAATGTCGGCTCTGGAGGAGGCGTCCAGAGCCTGGCGATCCTCAAGTCCGACGTCCCCCTGGAGGAGGCGGTGCGGCGGATCGACCGGGCGATCACCGCCGTCCCCTATGAGCGCCTCGCGGCACTCGAAAAGGAGATCAAGGAGGAGGCTATCCGGATGGGCCTGGTCTACCTGCTCGGGCCGATCCCGACGACGTTGAGGCCGCGGGTCGTCACCGGGGCGCAGGTCGGCGCCCTGGAGGAGTACAGCCGGAACCTTTGGACGGACGCCGTCCGGATGGAGAAGGCGATCTCCGAAGGCAAGCTCGATCATGTCCTGTCGGTCAGCTCCGAGGAGATGAAGATCGCCGCGATGCAGCCCTGGAACGGGGGCCCGGCCCTCATCGCCGCGGACGGTCTCTTCGGGTTCGGGGCTCCCGTGCCGGAGGGAGGGAAGGAGGGTCCGCGGGGATGACCCGGGTCCGTTCGGACTGGTGGAAAGACTATTTCAATAGCGTCTATCTGCTTTCCGACTCCCGCAGCGTGCTGGACGCGGAGGTCACGCGCCGGGAGACCGATTGGCTGAAGGACGTCGTGCGGCCCCGGAAGTCCGACAGTATCCTGGACCTCTGCGGCGGTCAAGGGAGGCATGCCTTCGAGATGTCCCGGCGCGGCTTCAAGGATCTCACGGTCCTGGACTATTCCTCGTATCTGATCCGTTTGGGTAGAAAGCTGTCCAGGAAGAACGGGCGCGGCGTGCGCTTCGTCGTCGGCGACGCGCGCAAGACGCCGCTCCCCGGGGACGCTTTCGACGTCGTGCTCCTGATGACCAATTCATTCGGCTATTTCTCGGACGACCGGGACAACGTTCGCATCCTTAAGGAAGCCAGGCGCCTCTTGAAGCGCGGGGGCAAGCTGTTCTTGGACCTCACGGATCGCGAGCGCTTCATCCGGAGCTTTAAGCCGTTGTCCTGGCATGAGGCGGAGGGCGACGTCGTGGTCTGCCGGAAACGCGAGATGGGTCGGCGCGTCGTCACGGTCCGCGAGCTCGTCGTGAGCTCCAAGAGGGGCCTGCTGCGCGACGGCCGCTACAAAATGCGGGTATTCGCGAAAGGGGAGATCCTGCGGATGCTCCGGGAAGCGAGGCTGCGTCCCATGTCCGTCTCGCATCCGGGCGTTCTGCACGAGCGCCGGGGCGACTACGGGCTCATGAACAATCGCTTGAGCGTGCTTGCCCTCAGAGCCTGAGCCCGCCGGCGTGGCCCAAACGTGAAGGGTTTTCGAGGGCTTATTTGGGCGCAGGCCCTGGGCGCGTTCAACGTCAACGCGTTCAAGACGCTGCTCGCGCTCTGGGCCGCCGGCAGCCTCCCGACCGAGCAGCGGGGCTGGCTGGCCGCGCTGGCCGGCGGCCTCTTCGTCCTCCCTCTGGTCCTCCTCTCTCCCTCCGCCGGCGCGCTTTGCGATCGCTGCGGCAAGCGGAAGCTCATCGTGCTCTGCAAGGCCGCGGAGCTCGCGCTGATGGCGTCGGCCCTCGCCGCTTTCGCCGCCAAGAGCGTTCCTTTGCTGCTCGGCGTTCTGCTCCTCCTGGGCGCTCAGGGCGCCTTCTTCGGCACTGTCCGGCTGGCGATCCTGCCCGACATCCTCGAGGACAGGAAGCTCTCGCACGGCAACGGCCTGATGCAGGCGGCCGCGTTCTCCGGGGTCCTCCTGGGCGCCGCGGCGGCGGGATTGATCGACGCCTACGCCTGGGGGATCCACATGGCGTCGGGCCTGTTCGTCCTCGCGGCGGCGGCCGGCGTGTTCGCCGGCCTTCGCGTGCCCGACGTGGCCCCGGCCGGCGGGCTGGAGAGGCCGCGCCTGAACGCCGCGGCGCAGGTCCGCTCGGGCTTGGGCGCGGCGCGCGGGCATCGCGGCGTGCTCCTGGCGTTGGCGGGATCGGCCTATTTCTGGTTCGTCATGGCCCTCCTGCAGGCGATCCTGCTCGTTTACGCCGTTCCGCTCATGGGTCTCGGCCGGGCGCGGTTGTGGATACTCCAGGCCGCGGCCGCGGCGGGCGTCGCTCTGGGCAGCTACGCGGCCGGGCGCCTTTCTCGGGAGCAAGTCGAGCTCGGCCTCGTGCCGGTGGGAGCGCTCGGCATGGTGGCATTTTCGCTCGACCTCGCGTTCTCCTTCGGATCCGGCGGGCGGACGCTGGCGGACCTCGTCCTGTTCGGGGCGAGCGCCGGCTGCTTCGTGGTGCCGCTGCATGCCTTCGCGCAGCAGCGCAGTCCCAAGAGCGAGCGCGGCAGGTTCATCGGGGCCGGCAACGCGGCGGCGTTCTTCGGGGTCCTGGCGGCTTCATCCTGCGCATGGCTGCTGAGCGGCTTCGTGCGCCCTCACCCGGGCCTGATATTCCTGGTCCTCGCGCTGGCGACGGTCGTCGTGGCCGCCGTCATGCTGCGGGTCCTGCCCGATTTTCTTCTGCGTTTGGGGATCTATCCCATCGCGAACCTCGTCTACCGCATCGAGGTCGAAGGAGGGGAGAACGTTCCTCTCCGGGGGCCGGCGCTGCTGGTCGCGAACCACGTCTCTCACGTCGACGCCGTCCTGATCTCGGGGGCGACGCGGCGCCTGGTCCGCTTCATGATGTACCGGGACTACTACCATATCCCGGTCCTGCACCAACTAGTGCGCACCATGGGCTGCATCCCGATATCGCAATACGACAGCCCCAAGGCGATCCTGGGCTCGTTCCAGAAGGCCCGCGAGGAGCTGGAGAGAGGGGAGGTCGTCTGCATCTTCGCGGAGGGCCAGATCACGCGGCACGGGCAGATGCTTCCTTTCAAGAAGGGGTTCGAGCGCATCGTGAAGGGGCTCGACGCGCCGATAGTGCCGGTCCACCTGGACCGGGTCTGGGGCAGCATCTTCAGCTTCGAGCGGGGGCGCTTCCTCTTCAAGCGTCCGCGGCGCATCCCGTATCCGGTCACGGTGAGCTTCGGCCGCCCCATGGGTCCGGGGACGAGGTCCCACGACGTCCGGCAGGCGATCCTGGAGCTGAGCGTCGCGGCGTTCCGGCACAGGCTCGCCGAGAGGCCGCCGCTGCCGGAGGCCTTCGTGCGCGAGGCCAAACGGCATCCCTTCCGGCTGGCGATGGCGGACTCGACCGGCCGCCGCCTGAGCTACCTTCAGGCCATGGCGGGGGCGCGCGCGACGGGACGGGCGATCGTCCGGTCGCTGCCTCCGGGGGACGCCGTCGGGCTGCTGCTGCCGCCGTCGGTCGGTGCCGCGCTCGCGAACATCGGCGTCGCGATGATGGGGAAGACCACCGTCAATCTGAACTATACCGCCCCCCCGGATCTCGTCGCTCGGAGCGCCGCGAAGGCCGGGGTCAGCGGGATCGTGACTTCTCGGAGGTTCCTGGAGGCCATCGGGTGGGAGCCGCGGGAAGGCATGGTATTCCTCGAGGACCTGGACGCCGGGGCGGGCGGGATCGCGGCCGCCGCCATGCTTTTTTTGCCCGCTTGGATCGTCATCAGGTTGTTCGTCCCCAAGGCCCGCGGGCTACTCGATCGCACGGCGACCGTCATCTTCACCAGCGGCTCGACCGGCACGCCGAAGGGGGCGATGCTCAGCCACGCGAACGTCCACGCGAACATCGAGGCCTTGGGGCAGATCTATCAGGTGAACCTGGAAGACCGCGTGCTCGGGGTTCTGCCGTTCTTCCACGCGTTCGGCCATACCGGGGCGCTCTGGTTCCCGCTGCTGGCGGGCATGGGCGTCGTTTACCATTCCAATCCCCTCGACGCCCGGGTCGTCGGGGCGCTTGTGGAGCGGTACCGGGCTACCTTCTTGCTGGCGACGCCGACTTTCCTGCTTTCCTATCTGCGCCGCGTCGAGCCGGAGCGCTTCAGGAGCCTGCGCTACGTCGTCGTCGGCGCCGAGAAGCTGCGCGAGGACGTGGCCCGCGCCTTCGAGAAGAAGTTCGACCTTCTGCCGCTCGAGGGCTATGGATGCACCGAGCTGTCTCCGGCCGCCGCGGTCAATATCCCGGACTTTCAAAAGCCCCGGCAGCGCCAGCTGGGCACGAAGCTCGGATCGATCGGCCACCCCCTGCCCGGGGTGCTCATGAAGGTCGTGGACCCGGAAACGGGGGAGCCCGTCCCGCCCGGGCGGCCGGGGCTGCTGCTCGTCAAGGGGCCCAACGTCATGAAGGGCTACGTCGGCGAGCCCGAGGAGACCGCCGAGGTCCTGCGCGACGGCTACTACGTGACCGGCGACATCGCCGCTCTTGACGAGGACGGTTTCGTCACGATCACCGACCGCATCGGCCGGTTCAGCAAGATAGGCGGCGAGATGGTCCCCCATATCGCGGTCGAAGAGAAGCTGCACGAGCTGGCCGGACGCGTCGAGCGGACGTTCATCGTGACGGGCGTCCCGGACGAAGAGCGGGGAGAGCGGCTCCTCGTCCTATGCAAGGGCTACGACGACTTCGACGGGCTCTGCAGGCGGCTCAGGGATTCGGGCCTGCCGCGGCTCTGGACCCCCGACCGCGACGCCTTCCACGCGGTCCCGGAGTTCCCGCTGCTAGGCTCCGGAAAGCTCGACATGCGCGGGCTCGGGGCGATAGCCCGCGGGCTGGCGGGACGGGAGTGAAGGGTCTCGTCGACGTTCACGTCCACCTCCTCGCTTTGCCGACGCCCGCCAACGGCTGCCTGATGTCGAGGCGCATGCTGCGCAGCCCCTTGGCGCGCCTCGTCGCTTGGCGCGAGGGAATCCCCTTGGACGACCCCGAAGCGGCGAACAGGCGCTACGTCGAGCTGTTGGACCGGGAGCTGGCCGCGTCCGAGGCGGTGAGCCGGGCGGTGGTGCTCGCCATGGACGGGGCCTATGATGAGGGGGGGCGATTGGACGAGTCGCGCACCGACCTTCTGGTCGCCAACGACTGCGTCCTCGAGGCAGCGGCCGGCCGCCAGAGGCTGCTGCCGGGCGTTTCGATCAATCCGTCGCGCCGGGACGCCGTCGAGGAGCTTGAGCGCTGCGCCGAACGGGGCGCCGTCCTCGTGAAGGCTCTTCCGAACGCGCAGATCTTCGATCCCGCCGAGCCGCGCTTTAAACCGTTCTACCGGAGGCTGGGGGAGATGGGGATGCCGCTTCTTAGTCACGTGGGCCACGAGTTCAGCCTAAAAGGCGCGGATCAGTCGCTCGGCGACCCCGGCCGGCTCGTGCCCGCTCTCGAGCAGGGGGTCACGGTGATCGCGGCGCACGGCTGCAGCAGCGGCCTCTTCTTCCCCGAGAGGCATTTCGGGACGATGCTCGATCTTGTGAGCCGCTACAAGAATTTCTTCGTGGACACCTCGGCGCTCACGCTGCCCAGCCGCGTCGGCGCGCTCTTCAGGCTTCGCCGTCACCCCGAGGTCTTCGACCGGCTTCTCTTCGGGACGGACTATCCTCTCCCCTGCTTCTCCTACCCCAGTCTATGGTCGGCCTCCCTCCGGCGCTATCGGCGCGCTCTCTCGGCGACGAACCGCTTCGACCGCCAGCTACGCGTGCTCGAGTCCCTGGGGATTCGTGTGGGGGCGGACTTCGATACCTTGTCAGGCTCCGCCTGAGGGAGACGAAAGTCCCAATTTTTCATGGGTCCATCACGGGATTCCACGTGGGTCCTTGGCTTCTAGTGTCGGGCCGGGGGGCGTGATACAATCCTTGTGTGCGACAATCACTAGCTTTCCTTATTAGTAGCGCCATAGTCGTCATGTCCCCGGGCATCGGATCGTACCGGGCCTGGGCGCAGATGTCCGTAGGCTCCGTGCAGACGGGCATGCCGGTGGCGGGCCCAGCCGCCTCCGCCGGGCTCGCGGTCACAGGCGGGATCCCCGGCGGCGCGACTGCCACCCGCTCCTCGCTGGCCTTGGGTCCCACGCTTCGGGGAAGTCTCGTGCTCCATAAGGCTCCGGCGGTCGTTACTCCCGGCGCGCGCGCTCTCGGGGCCCATGCTGCGGGGCGTTTAGTCCTGCCGGGCGCTTCACCCGTCAACTCTCCCGCGGCTCGCGCGGAGGCGATCCGCTTCCCTGCTCCCGGCTCGCGGGACTCGAGCGTTGAAGGCTTCCGCGCGTCGTGGCGTACGCTTAGAGGCATGGAGTCCGGTTTCCGGGCCGGCCAGAAGGGGGCGGCGGCGCCCGCGGCCCAAAAGGCGAAGCATGACGGGACTTGGGACCGGGCCGCTGTTCGGCCGGACGCGACGGACGCCCCGCCGGTGTCCGCGAATGGGACCTTAGCCAACAGCCCGGCGCGCCGCGGCCTGCGGCCTTCTTCCAAGGCCCGGCCGGGTCTTTCGGGACTGGTCGCCGCGGTTCCTCTGGCCGCCTTGCCGGTGAAGCTGCCGATGGACACCATACGTCACTGGCTGCAGCTGCTTCAGACCGGATTCGCCACCATGCCGCAATGGGCGCAGACCTCGGCCTGGGTGGCCGGCGGCTTCACCGCGGCGTGGATATTCCCGAAGGTGGTCAGCAAAACGGTCAAGTGGGTCTTCCGGTGGGTCGACTGGGACCCGCTGCGAGAGGCCTTCGTCGTCAACGTCGCGTCGGGCGCGGCGTGGGCGACCGCGGTCGGGTTCGCCATGTATCAGGTGGGGGGGTTGCAGGCCCTGGCCCTCAACGGCACCGCGTTCACCCTGGCGACGACGCTCGCCGTCAAGGACTTGGCGAGCAAACTGATGGCCGGCCTCTCCCTGTACAAGGACAGGCCTTTCGAGATCGGCGACGAGATCGAGGCGGCGGGCGAGAAAGGGATAGTGGCCGATCTCAACGCCCGCTTCGTGATCCTGGACACCTCGCAAAACCCCAAAGCGGACTACGAGCGCGTCCTCATCCCGAACGACCTGATGCTCGATGCGATCACGACCGGGGCCAAGAAGGCGGGGTGGGCCGCCCTGGCCGCGCTCGCGTTCCTGCCGGCCTTGAGCGCCCCTTGGGCGCCGCCGCTGGTGTTCGCCGGCAAGCTCCTCGGGACCTTGGCGCTCTCCGTGCTGCTCGGCAATTTCTTCAAGAGCAGGGCGGTCGGAGCGAAGAAGAGGGCCAAGGAAGCGCGTCCGGATCCTGAGAAGTTCAGGAAGCTATCGAAGCGCGCGACGCTCCTCCGCTGGGCCGGCAACGCGGCCTACCTCGGCGGACTCTGGATGATCCTGAACATGTTCGGGGTCACTGTCACGGGACTGGTCGGCAGCATGAGCATCATCTCGGCGGCGATAGGATTCTGGACGAAGGACCTCGCCAGCAACCTCGTGGCCGGGCTGATGGTGGCCGCGTACCGTCCCTTCACGAAAGGCGATTACATCGAGGTGGGCAAGGAAAAGGGCGTGGTCGAAGACATCACGCAACGCTTCATCCTGCTGCGCCTCGACGACGGCCGCACCCGGCACGTCGCGCTCACCTCCCTGACGCAGAATAAGATCAGGATCGGCAAGAAGACCCCTCCTCCCTCCGAGAAATAGGCGGTTTCCCGCGGCGGCCCTCTTCGTCACAGCGGCGACAGGGCCGCCGCTTCTTTTGTAATATCCGGCCTTAAGGGAGGGCCTTGATGGAGAAGACCAAGCTCGCGGTCATAGGCGGAGGACCGGGCGGCTATACCGCGGCGTTCCACGCCGCGGACCTGGGCATCGAGACCGCGCTCATCGATCTCGAGAGGGAGCCCGGCGGAGTCTGCCTGCACCGGGGCTGTATCCCCTCCAAGGCGCTTCTGCACGCCGCCCACCTGTTGAGGCAGTCGGAGGACGCCGAGGCCCTGGGCATCCATTTCCCCGAGCCGGAGGTCGACCTCGACAAGCTGCGCGCCTGGAAGGACGGGGTCGTCGCCAAGCTGACCGGCGGCCTCTCCCGGCTTTCCAAGCAGCGCGGGATCCGCGCGATCCAGGGGCGCGCCTTCTTCCTCGACGCCCATACCCTCTCGATCGAGAAGGCTGGCGGAGGCGCGGAAAAGCTCTCCTTCGAGCACGCGATCCTCGCGACCGGCTCCCGGCCGGTCCGCCTGGGGCTTTTGCCGGTCTCGCCGCGCGTCCTCGATTCGACGGGCGCGCTCGCCCTCAAACGCGTCCCCGAGCGCCTGCTCGTGATCGGCGGCGGATACATCGGCCTCGAGATCGCGACGGTGTACGCGGCGCTCGGCTCCGAGATCACCGTCGTGGAGATGATGCCCGGCCTGCTCCCCGGCTGCGACCGGGACCTCGCGGGGGTCCTCGCTCGGCGGATGGGCAAGCTCTGCAAGGCGGTGCACCTGGAGACCCGGGTGGCCTCGGCCGTGGAGAGCGGCGGCGGGCTCCAGGTCCGCTTCGAGGGGAAGGACTCCCCGCCGGAGCAGTCGTTCGACGCGGTCCTCGCGGCCGTGGGCCGCGAGCCCGGCTCCTCGGGCCTGGGCCTCACGAACACGAAGGTCGAGATCGGCGCGCGAGGTTTCGTGCGGACGGACGCGCAGCGCCGGACGGCCGAGCCGTCGATCTTCGCGATCGGGGACGTGGCCGGCGAGCCGATGCTCGCGCACAAGGCCTCGCACGAGGGCCGCGTGGCGGCCGAGGCGATCGCCGGCAAGAAGACCGCGTTCGAGCCGGCGGCGATCCCGGCGGTCGTATTCACCGATCCCGAGCTGGCCTGGTGCGGGCTGACGGAAACCGAGGCCGCCAAGGAGGGGCGGGCCGTTGAAACGGCCCGCTTCCCGTGGGCCGCCTCAGGCCGGGCCATGACGCTGAACCGGACCGAGGGCGTGACGAAGCTGGTCCTGGACCCCGGCACGGAGCGCGTCCTCGGCGTGGGGATCGCGGGTCCGGGGGCCGGCGAGCTGATCGCGGAGGGCGTGCTCGCCGTGGAGATGGGCGCGCGGGCCTCGGACCTCGAGCTCAGCATCCACGCGCACCCGACCCTCTCGGAGACCCTGATGGAGGCCGCCGGGGTCTTCTACGGCCGCAGCACCCATATCTATCGCCCCAAGAAGAGACCCTCCTCTTAGTGTAGTGTCCCGGACCCAAGCGTATCCGAGCCGATTCGGAGATTCGCAAACATCCCGGAAAAATTGTTATATTCCCTACCGGACGCCGAGGTAGCTCAACTGGCAGAGCAATCGCTTCGTAAACGGCTCCCATTTCTCTGACCCCGCTTGACAGCCTTCGTTCCCCGACGAGACTCAGCCTGACTGCCCTTCTCCCGTTTGTTGGTCTTTGACCTACCGGGACTCCCGAATTGCACCTATATTGCACCACCCCGTTGCCCGGCATCTCCCAAAACCACGATCCTGAATAGCCTATAGCAGGTCGGACACACGCGGGGGGGGATTGGGGGTCAGCGACAATCGGGTCAGGGCGGGGGAATGACAGGCCGCTGGCCGACCACCTGAAGGATGGGCACGAGGTGGAACTGGCCTCCTGCGTGGGCATGTTCCGCCGCTGTCCGGCCCTCCAGGTCTTTCGCCCTAATGTCGGCGCCCGCGGCCAACAGATCCTTAACCATGCGTTCAAACCCTTCGGGAGAGGCGACAGAGGCGGCGAGCATCAAGGCTGTCCGGCCTTTTCGGTCTCTCGCCTCGGTGTCGACGCTGAATGAGAGATTCTTTAATCATATTATGGGTGTGGCCAATGTCCACAGCTACGTCTTTACTGCCAGTTTGCCCACCGAATCTGATGACTCCAAGGCGAAATGAGGGCACGTATGCGCGAACCGAGCCATACATTCAATACCCGAGGTGGCATTCACGTGCCCCGTCGGAAAATCCCCCGGCCCGCGACTGAGAACATACGCCGAGAGCACCCCGGCTGTTCCGCGGACACCTCCGTCTAGGGCGGCTGAGGGAGCTCGAGCCGCGGTTTGGAAACCCGCGGGCGACGTTCTTAGTGGGCCAGAATATGCGTTTTACGGTCAATCACAAGCGGGTCGATTTCCCCTTAAATATGGTCTGCAAATAGCCCTTTCTTGAGCGGACACACCGCCCGGCGACTCCGATTTCGATAGTGTGTGGCAGCTGGATTGTGAAATCAGCGGCCGCACATACTTCCCCCATTAGCGGGATCTACGCAACATTTCTCGTCTGGGCCTCCGGCAATAGATGCGGGGCCGAGGAGGCCGCACAGTCGTTCTTGCCCACCACGCTTGATACAAGTCCAGAACGATCCTCTGGGGGCTGCTGGATGCCCACCACGAGCTATGCATGCCTTCACACCCGCGACGTAGGTGGGGGCCGCGCCCCGCTTGATGGGCAAAATACGAAAAGCGTAACCTCTGGTTGAGAAAACTCAAACCCGCCAGTGACAGCTGGCGAAAACCAGGAGGCTACGCTCGTATGAATGATACCAAAGCTATCACCGTGAGACAAACC
>JBDREN010000099.1:0-4230 GCA_043819795.1 Elusimicrobiota bacterium | reverse complement strand
GGTTTGTCTCACGGTGATAGCTTTGGTATCATTCATACGAGCGTAGCCTCCTGGTTTTCGCCAGCTGTCACTGGCGGGTTTGAGTTTTCTCAACCAGAGGTTACGCTTTTCGTATTTTGCCCATCAAGCGGGGCGCGGCCTCTTATCGATAGGAGGAACGGCTTACGGCAACGACTTCCCCGGTGACATATCAAATGTCTCGACAAAGGGTCACTCCGGTGACATTCTTAGATGTCTTGACACGGGACAACGGGCTGACATACATCCTAAAAAAACTCTTATCATATTGATACTTTTTCAGGCGGTCAGGAAAGCGCAGAAATAACCGACAAAAAAGCAGGAATATATTGATTAAAGCAAGAAAGATATTGTCCTCAATGAAGAATGTTTGTGAGTGTGGGCCTGTTGTCTGGGCCAAGTCAACGGGTGTGTGTTACATCAATGGCGTCCCGAACGCCGGGACTGACTTACTTGCGGCTATGGCTGAATGAGACCCAGGCAATGGGCGTTGCCCGGACAATAGGCCCTCCGGTGCTGATCCGGGCAGCCCTCCCGGCCTCGGAGAGGGGGGATTAATGGGCCTATAAACATTTCCTCTGCAATTTGTTGAGCGCGTAGGCCCTCCTGCGCCCTTAGAATACCTCTTCCTACTTGCCGTGGCACTTTTTGAACTTCTTATTGGAGCCGCAGTGGCAGGGGTCGTTGCGGCCCAGGACGGGGCCAGTGTTGACGTGAGTCTCGGGCTTGGAAAACTTGCCTCCCACAAAGAGCCAGTCAGCGCCTTCCTTGCGGAAGGTGGCGACCTCCTCGTGCTCGTAGGCCTTCCCGTCCTGTGAGTATTCGGCGATGAAGTGCACGATGCCGGTCGTGTCGCCCGGGCCTCCGTCCTTCGTCGCGACCACGGTGAGGCCCTTCCAGGAGCTTCCTTTGGCCCACTTCTCGGAACTCTTGCGATCGAAGACGTGGGGGCTTTCGGGCGCGTGCGATTTCTCGATGAAGTCGATATTGCCGGTCGCGTAGCTCGTGTAGCGCGCGCGCATCAGGGCTTCGGCGGTCGGGGCCGCGGCTTCGCCGGTGATGTAAGGTCCACAGCAGGCCGAGAAGGGCTTCTTGCTTCCGCAGGGACAGTCGGGGGTCGCGTTCATTGTTGGAAAGTATACCCCGCTTTCAGGCACTACGGAAGTCTTTTCGGGTCCGTGGCAGGCGGCGATGACTGTGTCATGACGGTGTCAGGCTTCAACTTATGCAACTTATTCAACTTTCGAAAACCGTTCACACAAGTCTCCATCTCAAACATAAGTTCCAAAAGTTGCATAAGTTGAAGCCTGACACCGGAAGACACCGGGATCGGTTCTCCCGTTCCCCATCGGCCGGACTCGGCATGACTCCGCTTCCCCGACGCGCAATACCCTGTCTTGCGCAGAGCCGCCGGCGGCGCCGACGGGCTCTCCGCGGCTACTTCGGCGGCGAATCCCAGAGATTCCCGCGCCTGAGGAAATCCACCTCCGCCTGCCCCACGAGATACTCGCCGGGAGCGGCTTGAGTCGGCACCTCGATGGTGACGATGGTCCCGCTCGGGAGCAGGCCGTCCTGGGCGCCCTCGGGGAGGTCCGGCAGCTCCGCGTGGATGGTGAGCTTGTTGTCTCCCGTCCAATGGATCTTCATCTGCGAGACGCTCAAGGCCGTGTTGGGCTCCGGCCTCCCTCCCCCGGCCACGCCGACGATGACCCTGTCCGGCCTGGAATCCCAATGCCCGTCGTTGACCACCAGCTGGTAGAAGTGAACGCCGATGTCGGCGTCGGTCAGGCTCACGGTCGGGGTCGGGCCGGTGGCGATGAGCTCGCCATCCTCCAGGACCCCGTCGCCGTCCAGGTCGTCGTACCATCTGTAGGTTAGGGGTTTCCCCTCCGGGTCGTAGGAGCCGGCGCCGTCGAGGAAGGCCGTCTCCTGGACGGTGACGGCCCGGTTGGCGCCGGCCTCCGCCACCGGGAAGTTGTCCCCGGCGGCGTACGCCGCTATCTCTTCAGGGGTCCGCACGATGTCCGAGATCATGATCTCGTCGAGGATCCCGTTGACGAACATCTTGTCGCCGAACCCGAAGCCGCCGCTGGCCAGATAGAAGTCCCGCCCGGTCCCGATGTAGCGCTCCGCGTACCGGTAAACATACGCGATTCCCGCCGCCTGGATCGTGTCCGTGCCCGCCGGCTCGCCGTTGATGTAGAACGTGACGGTGGCGCTGTCGGCGGCCTTGGTCACCGCGATGTGGTTCCACTGCCCCGGGAGTATCTTGCCGGTGCTGTGCGCGACGCACGTCTCGTTCGCGTTCGTATTCCCGTCGTGGGAGGACCAGACCACCCTGCCGTCGGCGAGGGTCTGGAGGTGGAAGCCGTATTCGTTGCTGGTGAAGTTGTAGCGGTTGTCGATCAGGATGCTGTCGAGGTCGTCGGGATAGAACCACAAGGCGACGGTTATGTCTCCCGTGACGTCCAAGGCCGCGGCGCCGAGCGGCATGGTGAGATGATCATCCTCCCCGTCGAACTGGAGGCCCGAGCCGAACATGCCAAGCGTCCAGGCCGCGCCGTGGATCGCCGCGTCGGCGCCGCTTTCCATCTCATCATAGGCCACGCCGCCCGCGCCTTCGTCGAAGCGCCAAAGGACGACCGTGTGCTCGTCGGGGATCGTCTGGACGGCGCCCGCCGTCGTCGAAAGCGCGACGGCCGCCGCGAACAAGCCCGCGAGCGCCAAGCCGTACCTCGCTCTTTTTTGAATCCCAGCTCCTTTCATCTTCTTTCCCTCCGGTCAGCTGAAACTCCAGCCCGCCGGGCCGGCTTCAGCGGGGGTTGTCCCATCCCCGGCGGCTATTCCATCGCGCTGACGGCGTTGTTGACGAACTCGATGAGCTGTCCGCGTCGGCCTCCGCGATCTTCTTGCCGCGCTGGGCCTCAACGCTGTTGATGAACGCCTTGAGCTTGTTGACCGCGGGCTTGGTCTCGCCCAGGGCATAGCTCTCGATCGCGCCCTCGAGCTTGGAATTCAGCGCGGTCTCGGTCCCCGTGGGCAGGTCCAGCGACTCCACAACGGCCGGCGCGTCCTCAACCGTGTCGACGCAGCCGTCGGCGTTGGCGTCGGCGTCTTGCGGATCCTCGAGCGGACAGGCATCCGAGCCGTCCGCGATCCCGTCGTTGTCGTCGTCCGGATCGACGCAATCCGCCATCGCGTCTCCGTCAGCGTTCGGGAAGCCCTCGTCCGCCTGGCCGTCGCAGTCGTTGTCCAGCCCGTCGCAGGAGGCTTCCGGTTCCGGTTCATAGCCGGGCAGCGTGGCGTAGTCGGGGTCTTGCCAGCCTGCCGCGCCCCGGCAGACCTGCGGCGCTCCCTGGCAGACGCCGTTCTGGTTCCCGGCAAGAGGCGGGGTTAGGTCCTCGTCGGTGGAGGCGTCGCAGTCGTTGTCGAGCCCATCGCAGACCTCGTCGGCGGCGCCGTCCATCGGATCGCAGGTCTGGGTCTGGCCGGCAACGCAGTAGTCGACGGTGTGCTCGCATGCGCCCAGGCCGCAGGCGATCTCGCCCAGCTCCTCGTCGGTCAGGCCGTCGCAGTCGGTGTCCACGCCGTCACAGACCTCGACGGCGTCGGGATTCGCGGCCGGGTCCCCATCGTCGCAATCCGCAGGACCACAGCCCCCTCCCTCGAGAGCGTAGCCGTCGCCGTCGGCGTCTGTGCAGGCGACCGCACAATAACCGTCGCCGGCTAGACCGTTTTGATAATGCCGGAGGATTTCCGCCGCCGTCAAGGCTATGTCATAGATCGCGACCTCGTCTATCAGACCGGCAAACCAATCATTGCCGGAAATATACAATGAGCCCCGATTGTGCAGAACGCCGATCGTGAAAGGGTTGCCGGATAGATCGATATCGCCTGAAGTGGTATCCCCGGTAGAATCTTCTTCTGCGCCGTCGACATGGAGACTCACGCTGCCTGAGGCCGCATCCCGGACACCGCAGAAATGATGCCATTGACCGTCATTGATGTCGGTGGAGGATAGAAGAATCGGCAGATTATTGGCCGCGTCTCCCCTTATCCTGAACTGCAATTTATTAATAGTGTCCCACAGTCGTACACGAGTTCATAAAACCGAGAAGCTCAGCGAGTAGTTTGTGACACGGCATCGGCCATGAAGGTCGAGGAGCTTCGCCCAGTAGGCCCGCCATTGCTCCGGATCGTAGATTCGAGTGA
>JBDREN010000098.1:0-45912 GCA_043819795.1 Elusimicrobiota bacterium | reverse complement strand
CCACGCCGGGTCGCCGAGGATCGATCCGTCGTTGCCGTTGCCGCTCGCGTCATGGACGACGTCGCCGGCGCCCTCGTCGAAGTGCCAGAGCGCGACGGTGTGCTCGTCGGCGGGCAGGCCTGCGCGGTCGCACGGATCGCCCATGCCGTCGCCGTCGGCGTCCGCCTGGTCCGGGTTCGGGGTCCCGGGGCAGTTGTCCGCGTCGGAGCACAAGCCGTCGCCGTCCGCGTCATCGCCCGCGTCGTTGGGGCACGCGTCGCACGCGTCGCCGAGGCCGTCGGAATCGGCGTCGGCCTGGTCCGGGTTGGACGTGTCGGGGCAGTTGTCGGCCCCGTCAAAGACGCCGTCGCCGTCGGTGTCCTCCAGGCCGGCGCTCAGCGCTATCTCGTTCGCCGTCCGCGCCACGTCGGAGATGCGCATCTCGTCGATGAGGCCGTCGAAGATGTTGGCGTCGGGGCTCGAGAACCGGGCGGCGATCCGGTGCGAATCGCCGCTCGCCTGGCAGATCGGGGCGCTGTAGCCGTTTTGAGCGACCAGCACCCCGTCCACGTAGACCTTCATGCCCTCCGCTACGTCGAACGTCGCCGCCACGTGGTACCACTTGTTCGGGGTGCCGAACGTGCCGGACGGGGTGTAGAGAGGGGAATCATTGATCCGGAAGACGAGGTTGCCGTCGTACCATGAGCCGATGAGCCAGGGGTGGTAGCTGCAGCTGGAATGGACGCCGTAGATGTGGTGGTCGATGCTCACCGCGTCCGGATAGATCCAGAACTCGATGGTGATGGCGTCGGAGAGGCTCAGGCTTTGCGAGTCGGGCACCTCCACGAAGTCGTCCGCGCCGTCGTAGTCGAGCGCGTAGCCCAGCTTGCCCTGCGTCCACGTCGCGCCGCCGAGGATCGACCCGTCGTTGCCGTTGCCGCTCGCGTCATGGACGACGTCGCCGGCGCCCTCGTCGAAGTGCCAGAGCGCGACGGTGTGCTCGTCGGCGGGCAGCCCTCCGTGGTCGCACGGGTCGCCTATGCCGTCGCCGTCCTCGTCCGCCTGGTCCGGGTTCGGGGTCCCGGGGCAGTTGTCCGCGTCGGCGCACAGGCCGTCGCCGTCCGCGTCGTCGCCCGCGTCGTTGGGGCAGGCGTCGCACGCGTCGCCCGCCCCGTCGGAATCGGCGTCCGCCTGGTCCGGATTGGAGGTGTCGTGGCAGTTGTCGGTCGCGTCAATGACGCCGTCGCCGTCGGCGTCGGTCCAACCGGCGCTCACTCTTATCTCATCGACCGTCCTCGCCACGTCCGAGATTCTCATCTCGTCGAGGATCCCGTCGACGACGGTGACATCGGGGCTCGTGAACCGGGCGGCGATCCGGTGCGAATCGCCGCTCGCCTGGCAGATCTGGGCGCTGTAACCGTTCTCGGCGATCAGCACCCCGTCCACGTAGATCTTCATGCCCTCCGCCACGTCGAAGGTCGCCGCCACGTGGTACCACTTGTTCGGGGTGCCGAATGTGCCGGACGGGGTGAAGAGCGCGTAGTCGTTGATCCGGAACACGAGATTGCCGTCATACCACGTGCCGATGAGCCAGGGGTGGAAGCTGCAGCTGGAATGGACGCTGTAGATATGGTGGTCGACGTACACCACATCCGGATAGATCCAGAACTCGATGGTGATGGCGTCGGAGAGGCTCAGGCTCGCGGAATCGGGCACCTCCACGAAGTCGTCCACACCGTCGTAGTCGAGCGCGTAGCCGAGCTTGCCCTGCGTCCACGCCGGGTCGCCGAGGATCGATCCGTCGTTGCCGTTGCCGCTCGCGTCATGGACGACGTCGCCGGCGCCCTCGTCGAAGTGCCAGAGCGCGACGGTGTGCTCGTCGGCGGGCAGCCCTCCGTGGTCGCACGGGTCGCCCATGCCGTCGCCGTCGCCGTCCGCCTGGTCCGGGTTCGGGGTCCCGGGGCAGTTGTCGCATGCGTCGCCCACGCCGTCGCCGTCCGCGTCCGCCTGGTTCGGATCGGCGGCGTCCGGGCAGTTGTCGCACGCGTCGCCCACGCCGTCGCCGTCGGCGTCCTGCTGATCCGGATTGGCGACGTCCGGGCAGTTGTCGTTCACGACGCCGTCGCCGTCGGTGTCGACGAGGCCGGCGTTCTGCGCGATCTCTTCCGGCGTCCTGGTCACGTTCGAGACCCGGACCTCGTCGATCACTCCGTGGAAATACTCGGCGGGCGCCGCCCCGATCCGGATGTTCTGGGTCCCGATGTCGAGCACGTTGGCGGTGGCGTCCGTCTTCGTGTTGACCCCGTCGACATACCACTTCGTCGTGCCGGCGCCGTCCTTCGTCACCGCGACATGGTGCCATTGATCGTCGTTGAAGAGAGCGGATGTGTCGGGCACGAGGTATTCGGTGCCCGATCCCGCCTTGCCGTACGCCAGCTCCAGGTAGTCGTTGTAGAGAGACATAAACCAGTAGTCGTACGCCCAGCCGGGCTTCTGGTAGCTGACGATCCTCCTGCGGCCGCTGCCGGCGCCGGTCGTCTTGATCCAGGCCTCGATGGTGACGGCCGTCACGTCCATCGCGACGGGAGGGGATTCGGCGTAGTCGCCGCTGCCGTTGAAGCTGAGGGCGAAGCCGGACCTGCCGACCGTCCAGACCGCGCCATGGATCGTCGCGTGGTTGCCGTTGACGCTCGCGTCATTGGCGACGCTTCCGGAGCCCTCGTCGAAGCGCCAGAAGGCGACCGTATGCGCGTCGGCGGCCGGTCCTCCGAAGTCGCAGACGTCGCCCACGCCGTCCTCATCGGCGTCCGCCTGGCCCGGATTGGGGTCCGCCGGACAGTTGTCGCAGGCGTTGGCGAGCCCGTCGGCATCGAAGTCCGCCTGGTCCGGATTGTGGTCCGCCGGACAGTTGTCGCAGGCGTCGCCCACGCCGTCCCCGTCGGCGTCCTCCTGGCCCGGATTGGCGACGTCCGGGCAGTTATCCCAGATGACGCCGTCGCCGTCGGCATCGGTCAAGCCGGCGTTTTCCGCTATCTCTTCCGGCGCCCGCGCCACGTTTGAGACCCTGACCTCGTCGATCACCCCGCGGAAGTATTCGGCGGGAGCCGCCCCCAGCCTGATGTGTTGGACCCCGATATCGAGTATGTTGGCGGTGGCGTCCGTCTTCGTGTTGACTCCGTCGACATACCACCTCGTCGTGCCGGCGCTGTCCTTTGATACGGCGACATGATGCCATTGATCGTCGTTCAAGAGGGCGGACGCGTCGGGGACGAGGTATTCGGTGCCCGATCCCGCCTTGCCGTATGCCAGCTCCAGATAGTTGCTATTGAGCGCCATGAACCAGTAATCATACGCCCAGCCGGGTTTCTGATAGCTGACGATCCTCCTGCGGCCGCTGCCGGCGTCGGTCGTCTTGATCCAGGCCTCTATGGTGACGGCCGTCACGTCCATCTCGACGGGAGGGGATTCGGCGTAGTCGCCGCTGCCGCTAAAATTGAGGGCGGACCCATATATACCGGTCGTCCAGGCCGCGCCATAGATCGTCGCATGGTTGCCGTTGCCGCTCGCGTCATAGGCGACGCCCCCGGAGCCCTCGTTCAAGTGCCAGAGCGCGACGGTATGCGCGTCGGCGGCCGGCCCTCCGAAGTCGCACACGTCGCCCACCCCGTCCGCATCGGCGTCCGCCTGGTCCGGATTGTGGTGGGCCGGACAATTGTCGCAGGCGTTGGCGAGGCCGTCGGAATCGGCGTCCGCCTGGTCCGGATTGTGGTCGGCCGGACAGTTGTCGCACGCGTCGCCCACGCCGTCGGAATCGCCGTCCTCCTGGCCCGGGTTGGCGACGTCCGGGCAGTTATCCCATATGACGCCGTCGCCGTCGGTGTCGGCCAGGCCGGCGCTTTGCGCTATCTCTTCCGGCGTCCGCGTCACGTTCGAGACCCTGACCTCGTCGATCACCCCGTTGAAATACTCGGCGGGGGCCGCCCCCAGCCGGATGCTCTGCATCCCGATGTCGAGCACGTTGGGGGTGGAGTCCGTCTTCGTGTTGACCCCGTCGACATACCACTTCGTCGTGCCGTCGCTGTCCTTCGACACCGCGACATGGTGCCATTCATTGTCGTCCAGCAGGGCGGAGGTGTCGGGGACGAGGTACTCGGTGCCCGATCCCGCCTTGCCGTAGGCCAGCTCCAAATAGTTGTTGTAGAGCGACAGGAGCCAGTAATCGTACGCCCAGGCGGGTCTCTGATAGCTGACGATCCTCCTGCGGCCGCTGCCGGCGTTGGTCGTCTTGATCCAGGCCTCCAGAGTGACGACCGTCACGTCCATCGCGATGGGAGAGGTTTCGGCGTAGTCGCCGCTGCCGTTGAAGCTGAGGGCGGACCCGAACATGCCGTCGGTCCAGTCCGCGCCGTAGATCGTCGCGTGGTTGCCGTTGCCGCTCGCGTCATAGGCGATGCCCCCGGTGCCCTCGTTCAAATGCCAGAGCGCGACGGTATGCGCGTCGGCCGCGTTTTCAGCGGCTCTCGCCGCCGTGGGACAAGCGAGCGCCGCGGCGAAGAGCCCCGCGCAAAGCAGAACCGCGCCGACCATGATTCTTGATTTCATGCTTCCCCCTGGCACATTGCCGACATCAAGCCCGGATCGCCCCTGCCACTGTAGTATAGGTCCCGGCGTGCTGACATTTCAAGGACAATCGCTGACTACTAGAAAGAAAAAGCGCTGATAAAAGAATGCTAAAAAAATAATTGTCAGCGAGGCGGGGGTGTCAGGAGTTAACTTGTTGTCTTATTGAACTATTGAGGCTCAGACAGGCTCCAGGGCCTATCACCGGTGACAACAACGCAAATAACGCAACAAAGCAACGCCAGACACCTATCTTACTTTGGCTTTGCGGCGCTTGCCCGGGGGGCTCTGGATGTTGTCGAAGTCCACCGCGGTCACGAAGACGGTGTACTTCTTCCCGGGCTCCAGGCCGGGGATGGTGAGCTCGTTGAGCTTTTTGTCCACCTTGAGCGGCAGCCTCAGGCGGCGGTCCGAGCGGAAGCAGTAGACCCGGTAGCCGGCGAGCTGCTCGTCCGGGGAGGGCTTCCATTTGATGAAGAGGCCGTGGCCGTCCGCGGGCTTGACGGTCAGTCCCTTTGGAGGAAGCGGCTGGGCGGATTTCCTGGGGGCGGCGGGGACCGGGTAGGCCAGGCCGCCTTCGGCGCCGTCTTTGTCCACGGCCGAGACCGAGAAATAGTAGACCTCCAGGTTCCTGAGCTCGCGGACCACGGCCTCGCGCTCGCTCACCGTGTCCACCTTAGTGAGCACCTGCGGGTGGGCCCCCATGTAGACGTTGTAGCGCTCGACGCCTTCCTGAGAGGTCTTCCAGCTCAGGACGACCGATTTCTCCCTTCCCTCGGCCTTGAGGTCGGTCACGACGTCCGGGTGCTTGCCGCCCTTGGTGACCAGGATCGCGCGCTTGACCGGGGTGCGGACCTCGGGGTGGCGGCCGATGAGCTTGAGGTAGAAGTAGTACTCCTTGAAGTCATGCAGGCCGAAAGAGTCCACGGTGACGGCGTAGCCGCCTTCCCTTTTCTCGACCGGGAGCAGGTCGTAGTCGATCTCCACGCGACTGGCGAGCAGGAGCTCGTTTTCGGGGAGCTTGTCCGCGCTGTAGCGCAGGTCCACGAACACGTCCTTCCCGAACGTAAGGCCGGGATCGTCGGACGCGGCCTCGATGGAGGCCATGTAGCGGCCTTTGCCGATCTCGCCGATGGCGAAGGTCTTGATCTCGGGGAGCGCGGCCGCCTTTTCCTTCGAGTAGTAGGCCTCCGGCTTTGGGAAGATCTTCTGAAGGTCCGGGGTGCTGATGTAGGAGGTGTAGCGCACGCCCTTGAGCACCTCGTAAAGGTCGGCGTTCAGGTTGAAGAAGTCGCTCTGCATGGGGTCGAGGTAGTTGAGCATGTAGAGGTGGAACCCGTCGGGCTTGCCGGCCTGGGGGAGGACGTCCTTTATCAGGATCTGGTGGTTCTGAGTGAGCCAGTTGTGAAGGTATCCCTTCTTGCGGTACCAGTCCCACTCGGAGATGAAGCTCTCGAACATGAGGCCGTCGAGCGCGGGCCGCACGAGGTCCGGATAGTTCTTCGGAAGGTAGAAGCCCCTGTTCCCGATCATGTAGCGCTCCGGGAAGGCGTCGCCGATCTTCCTCACGAACTTCGCCATGGCCTCCTGCATCCAGCCGTAATCGCCCCACTCGGAGGCGCTGTCGAGGGTGTCCAAAAAGAAGCCGTCGGGGTCGAACTTCTCGATCATGAGCCGCATGCGGTCCAAGACCAGCTTCTGCCAGCCGGGGTCGCCCACGTTCACAAAGTAGCTGCCCCATCTGCCGTTCTCGTCGGGCACGCCGTCGTGGCCCTCGACGATGTCGGGGTTGCCGTCGGGCTTCCACGCGTAGAAGCCCTTCTTGCCGAAGCGGTAGCTGCGGTGGTCCAGGAGCCAGCTCGGGTACCCGTTGTTCATGGGCACGATGCCCTTGTCCTTGTCCCAGTACACCGGCCCGGTCCCCGGCTCGCCCGGCTTGGCCGGGCCGAACGGGATGTGGTCGGCCTCGCCGATGGAGATGTAGGTGATGACCTTGGCGTCGTCTTCCGTGCCGGGCTTGCCGTCGGCGCCGTTCTTGAGGTCCTGGATCTGGGCCTTGGTGATGTTGGTCAGGTCCCTGCCGGGATGAAGGACGATGAGGTCGAAGCCCCGGGCTTTTTGGATCTGCACGTCGTCCCAGTGGCCGTAGTAGACCAGGTAGCTCTCCGGGGCGTAGCTCCCGTCGTGCGCGGCCGGCGCGGGCGCGGGACGGAGCGCGGCCAGAAGCAGGCCCGCGAGGAGCAGGACGAGCCTCTTAGCTGCCATAGGGCGTCATCTTGAGGGCGCCGAAGGGCACCCAGAACTCGATGGTGGCCCTGTTGTCGTAGCGTGAGATGTTGGCCCTGCTCGCCTGCGTGACCTTGGGGAGGTAGTTGACGCGCAGGGATTCGACGTAGGCGTAGACGACCAGGCCGGGCTTGAACTTGAAGCGCTCCAGGAGGACCCGGAAGCCGGGGCCGTGCTGGATGTTGTTGAACCACGGGACTTGGTTCCAGGGGTTGCGCCCCAAGTCGAGGCCGAGCCGGAACGTGTAGTAGGGCTGGAGCCATAGCCGGTCGAACCGGTAGCGCGCGCCGAGCCGGGGCTGGAAGGCGAGGCTGTAGTAGTGCAGCGTGTTCTTGAAGTTGAAGTTGTGCCTGTTGTAGATGAGCTCGGTCCAGGACTCCCACCAGACGCTCCAGCTATTGAGCTCGGGGGTGTCCATCATGAGCCAGGTCTCGCTGCCGAACCGGGAGTTCCGCGAGTGGACGGTGTTGGGGATGCGGCCGTCCGCGTTGTTGAGGGACTCGACCATGAGCATGTGCTCGAAGAAGAGGCCCGTCCAGAAGGTCCTCACGCGCATGGGGCTGCCGCCCGGCGTCTTGTTCTCGAACTCGTAGCGGAGCCGCAGGCCCGGGCCGTATTTCACGTGGTTGTTCCAGAAGGGGTGGTTCCAGGCGTTGTGGCCGAAGTCCTCGACGAAGTCGATGTTGAAGTAGGGGTCCAGGTAGAGCGTGCCCCCGCAGGGGGAAGCGCAGGCCCACGTTGGTGGCGATGGTCGTGAGGAGAAAGTCTATCTCCCGGTAGGAGCCGTTGTCCACGCCGAAATTGGTCGAGTGATAGGAGGAGTTGCCCCAGGTCTCGGCCCAGAGCAGGTCTTTGATGCCTGACTGCGCGAACGCGCCCGCGGGCGCGAGAGCGAGCAGGAGCGCGAGGCCCAGGGCCTTGAGGCCGGGCGCGCGCGCGGCCGGCTTGGTGAGGATGTCGTCTGTCGCCATGCGCCAATGATAGCTTACCGCGCGGGGGAGCGCCAGGGCGTCGGGTCGTCCGGACGGCCGGATGGGCGGACGAGAGTCACTCAGCAAACTCAACGTCCTCAAGCGGCGTCTTTCCCCGTCTGACTCGCCCTACGAAGCGGCTACGGCTGGTGCTCGTCGAGCACGCCGTTGTCCGCCCAGTCCTCCATCACGCCGATCGAGCAGCCGGACTTGTGGTGGCCCTTCATCTCGTCCGACGTGGTGGCCAGGATCTGCTCGCAGCTGCACCCGTAGGTGCTTTCCGTGGTGAATGACCTGCGCGGCCCCTTGCCCTTGGGCGCCCTGGTGTCGAACAGGTAATAATCGTCCTGCCGGGTCCCCGTGGTGATGGCGAACCGGTTTGTGCCCAGCTCCTCGCCCGGCACCGAAGCCTCGGGCGCGGCCGTGCCGCGGCACTTGTCGTGGCAGTACGCCACGCCGTCTGAGTCCACGTCGGGATTGTCGAGGGTCTGCGCGTCACAGTCGTCGTCCACGCCATTGCAGTAAGTCTCGGGCATGCCGGGGTTGACCTGGGCGTCGGCGTCGTCGCAGTCCGGGCCGCAGCCCGCGGGCGTGCCGGGGTAGCCGTCGTGGTCCGCGTCGGCGCAGCAGTCGGGATCGTACGTTCCGTGGTCGACGCAGTACTGGGCCGCGGTGCAGATGCCGTCGTCTTTGCAGTCACAGGCGTCGCCCGCGCCGTCCGCCGCGAACTCGACCACTCTAATGTCGTCGAAGCGCAGCTCGGTCGTCTCGCACTCGAGGATCGTCGTGTAACCGGACGCGTAGGTGCCGTCGTTTACGTCCAGGAGCAGCTCGTCGTCTCTGTAGATTTTGATGTTGTCCCCCACCAGCACCGCCCTCGCCGTGAACTCCTGGCCCGCCGTGAAGCCGACGGGAGCGGTGGCGATCGACCGCCAGGGGTCCGTGGTGAAGAGCTCGGCCCGGGTCGTGCCGAAGATGACGAGATAGCCGGGCCCCCAGTTGTTCGGGTTGTCCGACTGGGTCCTCAGCATGTAGCCGACCCAGCCCCACGCGGGAACGGCGTCCACGGTTATCTTCGTCTCGATGGAGTAATCGGACAGCGTCCCCGCCGGCATCAAGGCCCCGTCGCCGCACACGGAGCTGACCAGGCGGTATTTCCCGTTTTCTACGGTCCAGGCTCCCGGGCCCACGGTCACGATGCCGCCCGCGTCGCCGTCCTCAAAGTCCTCGAAGAACCGCTCGGATGACTCGTCCCCCTGCCCCGGGTTGTGGGCGTCGGGGCAGTTGTCGCAGGCGTCGCCCACGTCGTCCGCGTCGGTGTCGGGCTGGCCGGGGTTGTGCAGTCCGGGGCAGTTGTCGCAGGCGTCTCCCACGCCGTCGCCCGCGCGCTTGACGATCTTCACGCTGTCGAGGTAGAGGATGCTCTGCTGCGCCCAGGCGTTTCCGATAAAGAAGTTGCCCTCTTCGGCGGTCGCCGGCACGGTGAACGTCCGGGTGTAGCGCTTCCAGTCGAAGGCGCCTGCCTGGTTGTCTCCCCAGCTCCCGCCGTAGGACAGGCTCGGGCCCCACCAGTCGGCCCCGATCCAGAAGCCGTCGCCGTCGTTCTGCTCGGCCTTGACCATGACCTCGACGGTGTAGGTGCTCCCCGGGAAGTCCGGGTCCAGGTCCGCTAAGGGGATCGACAGGTACTGCGCTCCCTGGGCGGTCGTCTTCTGGAGCCTCACGGAGTGGGCGCTCTCATGGCCGGGCGCCATCTGGAAGGTGCCGGCGGCGTCGCCCCACAGGTACTCGTGCCAGCCGGCGGCGTCCCCGTCCTCGAAGTCGTCGGAGAACAGGCCGACGGGGTCCAGGTCCGTCTGCGCGGGGTTGTAGGCGCTCGGGCAGTTGTCGCAGGCGTCTCCGACGCCGTCGGCTTTTGCGATGTCGCCGCTCTCGCTTCCGCCCCACGCGTATCCACCGGCGCAAAGGTCCTGGAAGCCGGGGTCTCCGAACAGCGTCACGGTATCGCTCGCCGATGGGCCGATCGCCGTTGCCGTGACGTAGCCCACAGCGATCTGGGAGTCCCAGTCGACCCGCACGCTGTTCGGGGCGTTCTGATTGAAGGCGGCGATGGTCGCGGCGTCGTTGAGGACGAACGTCGCCGCCACTTCGTTGCAATAGCAGCCCACCGTCGGCTCATAGGAGCCGAGGCTCACGTCGTTGAGATAGAACGTGAATCGGCCGACCTCCGTGGAGGGGTCGCCGCAGTCCGCGTGGTTGACGGTGAAGACGAGCTCATCGAGCGTGGAGGGAACATGGGTGTCGGCCTGGTCGGGGTTGGCGACCGCCGGGCAGTTGTCGCAGGCGTCTCCCGCCCCGTCGCTGTCGCCGTCGGCCTGACCGGGATTGGTCACGGCCGGGCAGTTGTCGCACACGTCGCCCACGCCGTCGGAGGCGTAGCCGTGCCCGGCGAGGCCGGCCTGATAGCGCGTCTGGATCTCCTCGACGCTTAAAGCGCGGTCGTAGACGGCGACCTCGTCGATAAGGCCTTTGAGGCTGTCGCCGATGTTGAAGTCCCCGTCGGGGCCGCACCAATCGGGCGTGCAGGCGGCCTGGGCGTGCTCGATATATTGGCCGTCCAGATGGGCCCTCAGGTATTCGCCGTAGCCGGTCGTCACGAGCGCGACGAAATGCCATCCGTCGAACTCGGTCAGGCCCATCGTCAATGAGGCCGTCTGATACTCATAGAGCACCCGCTTGTTGTGCGCCTCGACCTTTATGTAGCCCTCGTTGCGGTTGCCGTCCGCCACGACGAATCCGTTCCCCGTGGACGCGGGCTTGACCCACGCGAGGATCGTCACGGGCCCCTTGTAGTTTTGCCCGAGGAAGCTCGTGTAGAGATACGGGACCGCGACGTAGTCATCCGCGCCGTCGAAGCTCAAGGCGCCTCCGGCCTTGCCGGACGTCCATGCCGGCCCGTTGAACAGGACCCCCGTATGATTGGCGGCGGAATCCTCCGCGAGCGTCCCGGCGCCGTCGTCGAACCTCCAATAAGCGGCCATGTCGAGGAGGCCGTCGTCGTCGGCCTGGTCCGGGTTGTAATCGGCCGGGCAGTTGTCGCAGACGTCGCCCGCGCCGTCGCCGTCCGCGTCGCCTTGATCGGGGCTCGGGGTGTCCGGGCAGTTGTCCGCGTCGTCGTCGAAGCCGTCGTCGTCCCTGTCGTAGGGATAGGCGTCGCACGCGTCGCCGGCGCCGTCGCCGTCCGAGTCCGTCTGGCCGGGGTTGTGAGCGCCCGGGCAGTTGTCGCAGGCGTCGCCCGGGCCGTCGCCGTCCGCGTCGCTTTGACCGGCATTATGGGCGAGGGGGCAGTTGTCCGTCGCGTCGATCAGCCCGTCCTCGTCGGAATCGTCGCAGGCGTCCCCGGCGCCGTCGCCGTCGAGGTCCGCCTGGTCCGGGTTATGGACGCCGGGGCAGTTGTCGCAGGCGTCGCCCTGGCCGTCGCCGTCGCCGTCGGCCTGGTCGAGGTTGACGAGGGTCGGGCAGTTGTCGCAGGCGTCGCCCACGCCGTCCGCGGCGTAGCCGTGGCCCGCCAGTCCCGCCTCATAGACGGCCGAAATCTCCTGGGCGCTCAGGGCGCGGTCGTAGATGGCGGCTTCGTCGATGGCGCCGTCGAAGCACCGCCCGGGATCGTCGGTGCAGCCGATGCGAATGGGGCCGTTCAGCGTGTCCACCACGGTCGCGGAGAAGATCCGCATCCGGACCATTTGGCCGTTCAGATATAGCCTGCCGAAGTCGCCGTCGTATGTGAACGCCGCGTGGTTCCACGCGTTGAGCGTCGCGGTCGGGCCGCTGGTCTGATGCGTGTCGTCGCACCAGAAGGCGTGGGAGAGCCGCCCGTCGTTCCTGATCGATAGAAGCGAGCCGTGTCCCGTGCACGCCAGCGCGCCGTAAGCCAAGATGCCGTTGTAGGCCCCGTCGGGAAAGCTCTGGGGCCTGATCCATGCCATCATGGTCCGGGGGCTGTTTCCCAGGGGCAACGCGCTCGAGTCGGGGCTGCGCACGTAGTCGTCGGAGCCGTCGAACTCTATCGCGTCGCCGGCCCGGCCGGACGTCCATACCGCCCCGTTGAGAAGAGCCCCCGGATTGCCGCCGGCGGAATCCGCGGCGGTCGTTCCAGAGCCTTCGTCGAGCTTCCAGTAAGAGGCCATGCCCAGGAGGCCGTCGGTATCGGCTTGCCCCGGGTTGGACACGGCGGGACAGTTGTCGGCCGCGTCGTCGATGCCGTCGCCGTCGTAATCCGCGGCCGACGCGCTTGCGGCCAAGGCCAAGCTCACGCCCGTCACCGTCAACAACGCGATCGATAGAAAGTCTTTCTTCTTCATTGCGCGGCCTCCTTTGGGATCCCCCGCGACAGCCGGCGCGGACTCCGGGCGGCGACTGTCATCGCATCTCTGAAATCGTGCTGTCCTGTCCGGCTCGGGGGACGCTTCCGTCGGGTGGAAGGTGAAAATATTCGCATATGCGGCAGGCAATCATCATGATAGGTCTTTATTCGCGTGTCCGTCAAACAAGGCGCGACTTTGAAAGGTTCGACGATTCAGTGAGGGATGCCGTCGAGCCGTTTTCACAAGCGCCCACGCCATGAGCCATGTCCATGCGGGTCGAAGGGGCGGCTGATCTCCCAATTCGCGCAATCAGCGGCGTTGGTCGCCGCAGCTGGCTGACAAGATTTTTTCATACCGGTTTTATAGACACTATTTCAATATGATTGTCAGCGAGCTGTCCTTGAAAAGACAGCGATTAGGCTACATAATATGGCCAATTGAATAGAACGATCCGGGCGGAGGGTGCGGAAATGAAAGAGAATAGAGGGATCGCGGTCCTGCTGGCGGGGCTGATCAGCGTGTCGCTCACATCCGCGGCGTTTCAGAGCGCGGATGCCGCCGCCGTGGCCGACAAGAACGCCGAGCTGCAGTTCGACAATATGGAGCGCAACTTCTGGAGCCTGTGGAATAACCCGGCAAACGGCGACATCGGCAAGTGGGAGGCGGAGAATCCCTACTATGTCTCCATGAGGGTCAGGAAGTCGCATTGGAACGATCTGCACCGCTATGAGCTGAAACAGGACTACCGCCTCAGCATCAAATGGATCCTGTCCGGGACGTACCCGGCCGGGACGGTGATATACCTGCGCACCGCCGGCTTCTGGGGAGGGATGAACTACCGCATTCCCATCGCCGTCCGCTACCCGGACGGGTCCTGCGAGCTTTACCAGGGCGTGGATGAGGGATTCAAGATCGCCTATGAGCTGGTCAGAAACGGCGAGGAAGCTCAGGCGCTCATAGATGATCTTCTCGATCAAGGCTACCATGGCGTATGGAGGCATATGTACGCCGACTACTGGCGCAATCGCTATCAATTCGACTATCACTTCGTAGACCGTGACTATAGCGAGACGCATTACGCCCAGATGATGCTCTCTTTGTATGTGGATATTGATTCCCTGGAGTTGACCGGCCATTCCTATTACCGCAGCCTTTACCCCAAGAAGGGGCCGAAATAGCTTCCCGGCGCCGGATCGGTCGACCGGTGTCCGGCCCATGAAAAGGGCGGTCTTGATGCTGTCGTTCGCGGCGGCGGTCGGCTGCGCCGGCGCGCGGGGCGCCCGGCCGGAGCGGCCCGAGACGGCCGCGGCGGGACGCGCGGCGCTCCGGGCCGCGGCGTACGAGTGCGAGAGCGGGAAGTACATCGTGGCCGACTTCATGGGCCGGCAAGATGAAGTGTGGCTTTTCCTGCCCGGGGGTACGCTGCGGCTTAAGCGCGCGCGTTCGGCCTCCGGGGCGCGTTACGTCGGGGAAGGCGCCGAGTTCTGGAGCAAGGGCCGGACGGCCACGGTACGCGCCGATGACGGCGTCGCGGACAGGTGCCGCGAGGACCCCTTGAGCTCGCGGCTGGAGAGTGTGAAGCTGTCGGGAAAGGATTTCTGGGCGTCGGGTAACGAACCGGGCTGGACGCTCGAGATCGGGCACGGGAGCATCCTGCTCGTCACGGACTACGGCGCGACCCGGATGGAATTCCCCCTGCTAAAGCCCCGCGAGGACCGGGAGAGGCTCATGACGGTCTACCTGACGGGGGACGGGGAGAACAGTCTCGAGGTCACGCTGCGGGCGGGGCCCTGCCGGGACTCCATGAGCGGAAGGCGGTTCGGGGCGGCGGTCGCACTGGCGCTCAACGGCGAGAGGCTTACGGGCTGCGGTCAAGCTCTTCACTGACCGGACGGAAGACGGCGAAGCGAGGACGAGATCATGATGAGCACGGCGTGGAAGAGGCGGTTCATCGTGGCGGTCGCCGTGATTGTGGCGATCTCCTTCGCCCTGACCTGCCTTCAGTTCTGAGTGGCCGGCCCGCGTCAGGCTCTCATTGTTCGAACAGCAGCCGCCCACCCAGCCGGTTACTCAAACAACTCAATGAACTCAATGCATGACGCCCGGCTTTTCCTAAAAAAGACTGAGGCGGGACCTACCGCCCGATGCGCAGGGTGCGCAGGCGGTTGATCGCGGCCGCGATCTCGTGCTTGCGCGGCCTGGCGAAGTCGCCGGGGTGCCGCTCGCCGCGCGCGCATCGGAAGGGGAGGCGAAGGGGTCTCCCTGGACATGGTCTATATGAAGGGAGAATCCCGGGAACGAGTAAACTCCCTGGATGTCCTTGTGCGCCCGGTAGCTCCGGCCGTCTATGCGCAGGAGGGAGCGGCGGAGGTCATCGGAGCCTTTCATGGTCTTTCGGCGGCCGCGTCAGGGGGACTGGGCGCAGCGGAACCCGCCGCGCAGGCCCTTGGCCTTGCGGTGGTTCGGGAAGCGCAGGGCCGCCTCGATCTCGCTCGGCCCGGAGGTCACGCCGCCGCCCCGGATCACGTGATGGCCTTTGAACTGCATGGGGAAGCCTCTCTGGGGTCCCGGCGGACTATGTTTGGGACCTTTCTTGTAGTACTTGGTGGAGAAGAAATCCCGGACCCACTCCCAGACGTTCCCGGTCATGTCGTGCAGGCCCAGCTTGTTGGGCTTCTTGCGCCCCACGGGCTGGACCTTCCCGCCGGAGTTGCCTTTGTACCAGGCGTATTCGGAGAGCTCGGTCAGCTCGCTCGTGCCGGACCAGCGCACGCGCTCGCCGCCCTCCCGGGCCGCGTATTCCCATTCCGCCTCGGTGGGCAGGCGCTTGCCGATCTTCCGGCAGTAGTCGTCCGCGTCGTGCCAGGAGACCGTCTCGACGGGGCAATCGGCGCAGCCTTTGAGGTGGGAAGGGTTTTCGCCCACGGCCTTCTCGTAGGCCGCCTGGGTGACCTCGGTCTTGTCCATCAGGAAGTCGTCGAGGCACACCTCGTGGGCGTTCTTCTTGAACGGGTTCTTGGTGAAGGTGTCGCCCATCTGGAAGCAGCCGCCTTTGACGAACGCCATCCCGCCGGGGATGTCGTTCCCCGCGCTCGGCGCCTCCGGCTCGGGGGGCGCCTCCTCCAGGGTCCGGGCGGGCTCGGCCTCGACCTCCGGCTCGGGGGGCTTGCCGCAAGGAGCCTGGATCATGGCCTTGACCACGGGGGTGCTCACCCCGGCCTTCTTGAGGGCGGCAAGGGCCGATGGCGAGGTGTCGAAATCGCATCCCGCGGACTGGATCTTCGTCAAGATGATCTCATCATCGAGTCCCAGCCCGGCCATCTGGATGACGGAGTCGTTGGTCAGGGTCTGGGCGAAGGCCGGCCTGAGCCCGAGTGGGGACAGGGAGATGAGCGCGGCTGCGACGGTCGGCAACAGTGGTGTCTTTTTCATGGCAGGGCAAATGTTAGCTTGCCCGGAGTCGCCTCCGCAAGCCCCCGGACCATGATGCAAAGAGGGCTGAGGGAATAATATAATCGTATCTATGGGGAAAGACCTTGCCATCGGGGTGGATATAGGCGGCACCAAGATCCTGGCCGCGCTGGTGAGCGGGGGGCGGCGCATCCTCGAGCGCCGCAAGGAGGCTACGCCCGCCGACGCGCCTCCCGCCGAAGTGTTCGCCGCGGTCCGCGCGGCCGTGAAAGGCGTCCTGGACGACGCCGGGGTGCGGCCGTCGAGCTTGAAGGGAATGGGCGTGGGCGTGCCCGGGATCGTCGACGTCCGTTCCGGGCGGGTCGTGTCCGCGCCCAACATCAATCTGAGCGGCTTCCCCATGGGCGCGGCTTTGAGGAAGCGCTTCCGGGTCCCGGTCGCCGTGGACAACGACGTGAACCTGGCCGTGCTGGGCGAGGCTAGGCTCGGCGCGGGCAGGGGCGTGAGGGACCTGGTCGGCATCTTCCCCGGGACCGGGATCGGCGGGGGCGTGATCGTGGACGGGAGGCTCCTTCGCGGCGCCAACGGGGCCGGGGCCGAGGTCGGGCACATGAAGATCGCGCTCAAAGGGCCCAAGTGCGGCTGCGGCAACCGCGGCTGCCTCGAGGCTTTGGCCGGCAGGAGAGCCATCGAGCGCGAGATCCGGCGCGCCGTGAAAGGCGGCAAGAGAACCTCCATCAAGAAGCTCAACAAGGGCAAGCTCGGCGTGATCAAGAGCGGGGTGCTCCGAAAGGCGCTCAAGCGCGGGGATCCGGTGGTTTCTCGCGTGGTGAAGGAGGCCGCCGAGCACCTCGGGAGCGCCTGCGTCACGCTGAGGCACGTGTTCGACCCCGAGCTCTTCATTTTCGGCGGCGGCCTCATCGAGGCGTGCGGCAAGTACATCCTTCCGGTGGTGCGCAAGAAGATGGACGCGGACCCGTTTTTCAAGGGGCTGGCCCGGTGCCGGGTGGCGGCCTCGGAGCTGGGCGACGACGCCGCGGTGCTGGGAGCGGCCGTCCTGATAGAGGAGCGTTAACGATCATGTTCGAATCGGCCGAGATCGGAGCGAAGGTTTCCAAGCAGGACTTCAAGAAAGAAGAGCCCAAGCTGCGCACCGAGCTTCTCGCGATCCAGAAGAAGCTCGCGTCCGCGGACTTCCCCGTGATCCTCCTGGTCTCGGGAGTGGAGGCCGCCGGGAAGACGTCTTTGGTCAACCTGCTCCTGGAATGGATGGACGCGCGCGGCATCGAGGTCCACGCCCCCTGGGACTCCACGGACGAGGAGCGCGAGCGCCCGCGCCTCTGGCGGTTCTGGCGCATGCTGCCTCCCAAGGGCAAGATGGGCGTGTTCCTGGGGTCGTGGTATACCGACCCGATCGTGGACCGGGTGTTCAAGAGGATGAAGGACCGCTCCTTCGAGGCCGAGCTGCGCCGCATCCGGGACCTCGAGAACATGTTGACGCGCGAGGGCGCGCTCATCGTCAAGCTCTGGCTCCATCTCTCCGAGAAGACGCAGAAGAAGCGGCTCGCGAAGCTGGCCGAGGACCCGGACACCAGCTGGCGCGTGACCAAGCGGGACTGGAGCTTCTTCGAGCGCTACGACCGCTTCCGGAGGTTCTCCGAGCGGGCCCTGCGCACGACCAGCACGGGCAAGGCCCCGTGGCACGTGATCGAGGCGACGGACCGGCACCATACGGCCCTGACCGCGGCCAAGACGCTCGCGCGCGCCGTCCGGGCCAGGGTCAAGGAGGCGGCGCGGCCCGCTCCGGCCCGGGAGCCGGACACGCCCCGGCCCAAGCGGGTCAACGCGCTCAACAGCCTGGACTACGGCCTGAAGCTGGGCCTGAAGGAATACAAGGACCGGCTGGCCAAGAGCCAGGCGAGGCTCAGCGTGCTCACGCGGAGCCTCAGGCGCAAGGGACGCTCCATGATCCTGCTCTTCGAGGGGCCGGACGCGGCCGGCAAGGGCGGGGTCATCCGCCGCATGACGCGGGCCATCGACGCCAGGCTCTACCGGGTGATCTCCACGGCCGCGCCCACCGGCGACGAGCGGGCCCATCCCCATCTGTGGCGCTTCTGGCGGGACCTGCCGCGGCTGGGGCGCGTGGGCATCTACGACCGCTCCTGGTACGGGCGCGTGCTGGTGGAGCGGCTGGAGGGCTTCTGCGCCCCCGAGGCCTGGAAGCGCGCCTACAACGAGATCAATGACTTCGAGGGGCAGCTCACCGACTTCGGGATCATCCTGGTCAAGTTCTGGATCGCGATCACTCCCGAGGAGCAGCTCAGCCGGTTCAAGGACCGGAAGCTCAAGCCCTACAAGCAGTACAAGCTCACCGAGGAGGACTGGCGCAACCGCGAGAAGTGGGGCGCCTACGAGGCGGCGGCCTGCGAGACGATCGAGCGCACCAGCACCGAGTACGCTCCCTGGACCCTGGTCGAGGGCAACGACAAGCGCTGGGCCCGCGTCAAGGCGATCGGGACGGTGGTGGACCGCCTTGGGAAGGAGCTGGGGTAGGGCCCGGAGGCTTGGCCGTGCCGGGGCCGGTCGGCGGCGCGGGCGGGGCGCCCTTGGCGGGGAAGCGGTCCGCGAGCGTGGTGTCCTTGTACTGCCGCTGCGCCAGGGATTCGAAAAGGAACTGGGACCGGACTTCCTTGCCGGCCGGGGGCGGCGGGGGGCGCAGGTAGCTCCCGTCCGGGCGCAGGTGCCACGCCCGCACGTTGTCGGCGAGGCTGTTGGCCAGGATCACGTCCCGGATGTAGCGCTTGAGCACCGGGTCCTTGACGGGGAAGGCGAGCTCGAAGCGCGTGAAGAAGTTCCGCGGCATCCAGTCCGCGCTCGACAGGTACAGCTTGTCGCTCCCTCCGGCGCGGAAGTAGTAGACGCGGCTGTGCTCGAGGAAGCGGTCGATCACGCTCACGACCCGGATGTTCTCGCTCAGCCCCCGGATGCCGGGGCGCAGGCAGCAGATCCCCCGCACGATCAGATCCACCTTCACGCCGGCGGAGGACGCCTCGTAGAGCTTGGCGATGATCTCCTTGTCCACGAGGGCGTTCATCTTGGCGATGATGTGCCCCCGCCCTCCGGCGCGCTGGACGGCGACTTCGTCTTCGATGAGCCGCGCGATCTGGCGGTGCATGTTGAGCGGCGCGCACAGGAGCTCCGAGGAGATGGAGGGCTTCTGGTGCTGGATCAACGCGCCGAAGAAGAGCGAGACCTCCTTGCCGAGCTGCTCGTCGCAGGTGAGAAGCCCCAGGTCCGTGTACTGGCGCGCGGTGGTGGCGTGGTAGTTGCCGGTGCCCAGGTGCAGGTAGGAGACCTCCCTGTCGCCCTCCCTGCGGTAGACCTGCGTGGCCTTGCTGTGGACCTTGAGGTCCCCCCAGGGCCGGATCACCCGCACGCCGTGCCTGCGCAGCTCCCGGGCCCAGCGCAGGTTGTTGAGCTCGTCGAAGCGCGCCCGGATCTCGACGTACACGTACACGCGCTTGCCGCGCCGGGCCGCCTCCGCGAGGGCCTCCATGATCGGCGACTGGAAGCTCGTGCGGTACAGCGTATGGTAGATGCGCGTCACCTCCGGGTCCTCGGCGGCCCGCTGCAGGAAGTGGAGGACCGAGTCGAAGGAATCGTAGGGATGGTGCAGCAGGATGTCCCGCTGGCGCATCGTCTCGAAGATGCGCTCCTTGCGGCGCAGGGGCGGCGGGACCTGCGGGACGATGGGCGGATAGCGCAGCTTGGGCCGGTAGCGGGACTCCTGGTAGATGACGGCCAGGGTCCGGAGGTCCAGGGGCAGGTTGAAGCGGTACAAAGACCCCGAGTCCAGCCTCAGGGCCGTGGCCAAAGAGAGCGAGCCTTCCGAGTAGGACGGGGCGTCCACCTCCAGGCGCACCACCCGGGCCTTGGGGCGGCGGTGCACGGCGTCCATGATCTGCTCCTCCAGCGTGTCCTCGGCGTCCGGGCGGTAGCGCAGGTCCGCCTCCCGGATGACCTTGAACGGGAAGGCTTCCAGCACGTCGCGGCCGGGGAAGAGCCGTCTGGCGCGCGCCGCCAGCCACCGCTCCAGCAGGACGAAGTGGGGCCCCGCGTGCTTGGAGGGCACGCGCAGGAGCCTCGCCTGGCGCTCCTCGATGGTGACGATGGCGTACTCGCCGGGGAAGGCCACGCACACGTGGATGCGCTCGCTCGGAAGGTGCGGCAGGGGCTGGGTCGTCCTGTGGATGCTGACGCTCAGCTTGGGCAGGCTCTCCAGGATGAGCTGGTCGAGCCGGCCCACGCGCCCGAACCGGGTGTCCACCCGGATGCCCTGGCGCCGGAGGTCCTCGAGCACGTCGCGCAGCACGCGGGCTTGGCGCGCCTTCTGCCGGACCACGTGCTCGCGCACCTGGGCGCAGACCTGCGCCGCGGTCAGCCCGTCGGGGAAGCGGTGGCCGGGCTGGCGGTTCGCGACGGCGCCGAGCTGGGCCACCCGGACCATGAAGAACTCGTCGAGGTTCGAGCTCACGATGGTGACGAACCGCAGGCGCTCCAGCGCGGGGACGGTGGGGTCCGCGGCCTCGCTGAGCACCCGTTCGTTGAACTCGAGCCAGGTGAGGTCGCGGTTGAAGAGGGTCTCCGACTTGAGAAGGTGGGGTTCGCTCTGGGGGGCGGCCGCCTGCTGGCCGCTCAAGAGCCGCGTGACCACGTCCCAGCCGGCAGGTTCCGGCTTCTTTACCTCCGCCATGCTTCTTAACTATTATATCGTTTATACCGTCCTTAAGGCTCGACGATTTCTCGTTCTATTGAAGGTACACCGATGCGCATCCTGATCGTACGCCACGCCCCCGCCGGTAACTCGGAAGAGTGGGTCGCCTCCGGCAAGAGCGACGCCGCGCGTCCCCTGACCCCCGCCGGACGGGTCAAGATGCTCCAGGCCGTGGCCGGGCTCGCCGGCCTAGCGGACAGGCCGAATCTGATCGCAACCAGCCCCTATCGCCGATGCGTGCAGACCGCCATCATCCTGCGGAGCCGTTTTCGCGGGGCCCGGCTGGTGAAGGTGGACGCGCTCAAGCCGGCCGGTGACCAGGACAAGGCCCTGGAGTGGCTGGGTTCCCTGCGGGGGGAGGCCGCGGTGGCTCTGGTCGGCCACGAGCCGTCTTTGGGCAGGCTGGCCTGCCGTCTCCTCTCGGGCGGGAACGCGGCTTTCATCCGATTGAAGAAGGGGGCCTGCCTCATGATCGAGGCGCCCGCGCCGGTCGTCGCCGGCAACGCCGTCCTGCACTGGCACCTCCAGCCCCGGCAGCTGAGAGCCCTGGGCGGGGAATGAGCCGGTCCGGCGACCCGCTCGACGAGCCGGTTTCGACCGGGGCGCGCCGCCTCGCTTTGATCCACCTGGACGCGGCCAAGGGCGCGTGCAAGCGCCTGGCCGACGACAAGGACGAGGAGGCGCTCCACGACTTCAGGGTGTCCTTGAGGCGTATGCGCGCGGTCCTGCGGTTCTACCGCCCTCATCTCCGGGAGGCGGTCCCCAAGAAGCTGGTCAAGAAGATCAGGAAGACGGCCTCGCTCACGGGCCCGGGACGGGACGCGGAGGTCCAGGCGCGCTGGCTCGGCTTGCGGGAAGGCCGTTTCGCGGGCCGGCACAGAAAGGGGGTGCGGCGGCTCCGCTTCAGGATCGAGGCTTTTCGGGACGAGAGCTACGCGCGCTCGGTGTACCGCTCCAGGATGGATTTTCGGGGATGGGAGCCGGAGCTCCGGAAGGGCTTGTCTCGGACGCCGCGCGGACGCGGCAAGGCCGAGCCGTCTTTGGCCCGGGCCGCCATCGGACTTGCCGGGACGGCCGCGGCTCGCCTGGGCCGGCTATTGGGCTCGATCCGCTCGGCTCGCGACGTCCGCGGGGCGCACCAGGCCCGCATCGCGGGCAAGAGGCTTCGCTACCTTGTCGAGCCTTTGCGCTTCCGGTCGCCGGCGTGGAAGCGATGCGGGGCGTCGCTCAAGAAGCTGCAGGACATCTTGGGAGAGTTGCACGACATGCACGTGCTCGCCGATGAGGTCGCGCGAGTCGCCGGCGAGGAGCGCGGGCGCGGCGCGGACCGCCTCCCCGGGCTCGTCCGCTTGGCCGCGCATGTCCGCGGCCGGCAGGACGTCCTGTTTTGCAGGCTCCGCAAGGATTGGGGCGCGGCCGCGAGGGCGCGTTTCTTCGGGAAGATCGGCGCCGGGTGCTGAGTTACTCAACGACCGGTGCCTGGCACCGAGTCTAATCCACTGCTTTCCAGGAGGGAGGGGATCATGAGGATCGGGATGCTGGGACTTCAGGGGGCCGGCAAGAAGACTCTGTTCAGGCTCATGACGGGGGTCTCGGCGGGCGTCATACCGCCGAAGGGCCTGCCGGGCCGGTTCGACGTGCGGGACCCGCGCGTGGACGAGTTGAGCCGGATATACCGGCCCGAGAAGACGAGCTACGCCCGCACGGACGTTCTTCTCCTCCCCGACGTGGAGAAGACCGAGGGGAAAGCCCCCTGGATCGAGGAGGTGCGCAACCTGGACGGGCTGGTCTGCGTGGCGCGCGCTTTCGAGGACCCGTCCGTCTTTCATCCGGCCGGCACGGTGGACGTGGTCCGCGATATGGACGCCTTCATGTCCGAGCTGCTCTTCGCGGACATGGTCCTTCTCGAGAAGCGGGCCAAGGCCCTGTCCAACGAGATGAGGAGCCGGCGGACTCCCGAGAAGGAGAAGGAGCTCGAGGTCGTGCGGCGGCTCGCCAAAGAGCTGGACTCCGGCGCCACCATGCGGACCGTCTCTCTTAGCGCCGTCGAGCGGGGCGCCCTCCAGGGCTACCTTTTCCTGACGAACAAGCCCGTGGTCGCCGTGGTCAACGTCACGCAGGGCGCGGACTTATCTCCGGTGCGCGACGCCGTGGCCGGGACCTACGGGGACGACGTCCCCGCCGCCTTCTTCGACGCCAAGCTCGAGTGCGAGATCGCGGACATGGCCGATCCGGCGGAGCGCGCCGAGTTCCTGGAGGAGCTCGGCATAGACGAGCCCGCGGTCGCTAAGCTGACCCGCGTCATCTACGACCGGCTCGGTCTGATGTCCTACTTCACCGTGGGGGCCGACGAGGTCCGGGCCTGGACGGTCCGCAAGGGCTCGACCGCCCCGCAGGCCGCCCGCGTCGTCCATTCCGACCTGGAGCGCGGCTTCATCCGCGTCGAGGTGATGCGGTACCGGGACCTCGTCGAGCTCGGCGGGGACGTCAAGGTCCGGGAGTCCGGGCGGGCCATGCTCAAGGGCAAGGACTATATCGTCGAGGAGGGCGACATCCTCAGCTTCCGCGCCGCCCCATAGCCGGCGTCAGGTGTTGACTAAGTTAACACCTGACGCCTACATCCCGCCGATAGCGTTCTCCACGAAGCCGATCAGCGCGTCGGCGTCGGCCTCCGAGATCTTCTTGCCGCGCTGGGCCTCCACGCTGTTGATGAGGGCGCGGAGCTTGTTGATCGCGGGCGTGGTGTTCCCCTTCGCGGCGCTCTCGATCGCCTCCTCCAGCTTGGATCCGAGCGCGTTGGCGGTGCCTCCGGGCAGGTCCAGCTCTTCGACGAACGCCGGCGCGTCGCCGAGCCTGTCCGTGCAGCCGTCGGCGTTGGCGTCTTGGCCTTGCGGATGCTCGAAGGGGCAGGCGTCGTCGGCGTCCGCGAGCCCGTCATCGTCGTCGTCCGCGTCGCAGGCGTCCCCGTCGCCGTCGCCGTCGAAGTCCTCCTGGCCGGGGTTGAAAGTCGCGGGGCAGTTGTCCGCGTCGTTTGTCACGCCGTCGCCGTCCGAGTCCCGCCAACCGCTCTTGTGCTCGAATGGATGGTCGTCCCGCCCCCCCGTGAAGAGGTAGGGGGTCGAGCCGTCCGAGGGATCGCCGTCCGCGGGCCACTCGCTCCACCAGTTGCCGCCCGTCTCGGGGCCCAGGTCGAACACGTTCCCTGAGCCGCCCGAGACGTAGGCGTGCTCCTGGCCCGCGGGTCCCGAGAAGTCGTTGCGGTAAGTCACGTTGTTTGAGGAGTCCGTTATGTAGATTCCGTAGCCCTGGGGGGCGGTGGCCGTGACCGTGTTCTCCGCGAACTCGTTGCGGTCGGAGCCGCCGCTTACGCGGATCCCGAAGCTCGCGGCCGAGATGGCGTTGGCGGTGAAGATGTTGTCCGGCGAGTAGACGATCACGTCGATGCCGATGCCCGCATCGGTGATGGCGTTGCCGGTGATCTCGCTCCGGACGGCGCCCCATGCCACGGTGATGCCCGTGTCCGCGCCCGAGATGGAATTGCCGTCGAGGACGTTGCCCGCCGGCCAGCCGTTGCCGATATAGACCCCCAGCCGCGTGGAGGTGATCGTGTTGCCGAGCACTTTCGCGCAGTGGGAGTATTTGTGGATGCGGAAGCCGTACTCGAAGTTCGAGATGCGGCAGTTTTGCACGAGGACGTGCGTCTTGCCGATGATGTCCACGCCTCGGCCCGTCCCGTCGCCCGTTATTGAGTGGCCCTGGCAGTCCAAAGTCGCGCCGTTGGCCCCCATGTAGACGCCCCCGGCGATGTCCGCGGTCAGTATGACGTCGCGTCTGGCCGCGGTGGCATCGTCGACGCACTGGGCGGAGGCGCATTCCACTGCGGGCGGCATGGTGAGGGTATTGCCCTCGATCGCATTGGGAACGCTGGTCTCGTCCTCGTGGATGGCCGCGATCCTGGCGTTATGGATGGCGTTGTCGGTGATGACGTTGTTATTGCTGTGGCTGACCAGGCGGAACCCATAGTCCGCGGTCGAGATATCGTTCTGGGTGAAGGTGTTCGGCGTGGAGTAGAGCCCTAACAGGATCGCGGTCGTTACGTTGGAGATGGTGTTTCGGTTGATCTGGCTGTTGCGGACACCCGCGTACAGTTCGACGCCCGTGCCGGCGTCGGTTATGGCGTTGTCCTCGACCACGTTGGAATCCGGCCAGCCGTTGCCGATATAGACCCCCACGCCCGTCGCGGAGATCGTATTGCCGGTGATCCTGGCCCGGTGGGACTCTTTGTGGATGCGGACGCCGTACTCGAAGTCCGAGATGCGGCAGTCCCGGACGGATACGTGCGTCATCCTGATGATGTCGACGCCGCGTCCGGTCCCGTCGCCGGTGATCGCGTGGCCCCGGCAGTCCAAGGTCGCGCCGTTGGCCCCCATGTAGACGCCCCCGGCGATGTCCGCCGTCAGTATGACGTCGCGCCTAGCCGCGGTGGCGTCGTTGACGCACTGGGCGGAGGCGCACTCTGTCGCCGGCGGCATGGTGACGGTATTGTTCTCAATCGTGTTGGGGGCGCTCGTTGCGTCCTCGTGGACGGCCGCGATCCGGGCGTTGTGGATGGTGTTGTCCGTCACGACGTTGTTCTTGCTTTGATTGACCAGGGGTATCCCGTAGTCCGCGGTCGCGATGTCGTTGAAGGTCACTGTATTCCCGGTGGAGACGTATTCGACTCTGACCCCGCTGACCACATCGGAGATGGCATTACGGCTGACCTGGTTGTTCCGAGCGCCCTGGTGCAGGTGGACGGCCGTGACGGCGTTGGAGATGGCGTTGTCTTCGACGACGTGGCCTCCCGGATAGCCTTTCCCGATGTAAATCCCCACCGTCGCGGAGGTGATCGTATTGCCCAGCAGTCTGTTCCGGTGGGCGTAATAGTGGCTCCGGATTCCGTATTCGAAACCCGAGATGCGGCAGTCTCGGGCGGTCGCGTCCGTGATCTGGTAGATCTCTACGCCTATGCCCTCGCCCTTGCCCGTGATCGAGTGGCCCGCGCAGTCGAGGACGACGCCGTTGGCCCCTATCGTGAGCATTTTGGTGGCGGTAATCTCGTCGGCGGAGCAGTCGAGGTCCGCGCTCATGGTGTAGTCGGACATTATCGTATCACCGCACGCGCATGCGACGGCGCCGCCGCATTCCGCGGCTTGGGCGGGCGGGGCGCAAAACGCCACGGCCAGCGCGAAAAGGGCTCCCAGGGGCACAGTCGCCGTGCGGCCGATGCGCGGGAAAGGAAGTCGGGTTTTCATGATTAAGCCTCCATCGAGACTGAGGGCGCGATACGCGGCGTGCTCTTGGCGAGCCGCTGATGTTCGCCGTACGGCGTACTATATGCAGAGAATAACGGGAGTTTGCCGACATGTCAATGACAACTCGCTGACAGGGATATAGAAAAAACGTATAGACAACAACGCTTTTAAAAATCAGTCAGGCGAGATCACGCGCTGGTATCGGCTTCTGTGCGGTGGCGCCCGCCCGGCGCGAGTCGAACGGTGAAGGCGGCGGTCGTTCCGCCTCGCCCCAAGATCGCGTCGGGCTGCCTGTGCTTAAGGGGTTGTCAGGTCCCGCGTGTTCCCGCCATGGCCATACGGTCACGTGGGTACCGGGCTCGGGCCTACGGCCGGAGGACGGCCCGCGTGTTCCGTCGCGGCGTGCGTGGGCAGCGTGTTGAAATCCGGGAAGAGGAAAATTCGGAGCTTGGCTGTAGCCAGATGGGCCACGCTATCTATATCCCCTCCTCCCCGCAATCCCATTTCGGGCGCAGACACATTTTTGTGAAAATATTCCGTATTTCTTTACTATGCATGGGATGGGGCGCTGACGTGTATGGCTGTGGCCATAGTGGCCACACAACGATGCCGGGCAAGCTCCCTGGAGGCCGCCGGGTCAACTTTGGTCGATGATGGACTGGGCGGCGGGACGGATTTCCTTCCAGGAGCGGCAGCGGATGACTTTCTTCCCTTTCGGGGGCGTCGAAGGCGAGCCTTGGTTCCAGGGCCGGTCGAAGACGATGATGGGGACGGGCATGCGCTCGGCCAGGAACTCGATCATGGGGGGGGCGTCGTCCACGGCGAAGAGGAAAGGCATGCTCTCGATCTCCTCGAGGGGGATCGCCCCCGAGTCCGGGCCGTACCGGCGGTACTTGTCCGCGATCATCAGGTGCGAGAACGGAATCTCGTTGCGCTCGAGCCAATCGAGGGAAGCTTCCCGGGCGGAGGGCAGGCGTCCGGTGACCACGCAGACCTCGAGCCCGGCGGCCTTCCAGGCCGAGAGCGTCTCGGCCGCGCCTTCCATGGGGGGGATGCGGCCGATGATCTCGGGCCGGTGCGCGGCCGCCATGAAGCGCTCGAGCGTCTCGGGATCGAGGCCGAAGGAGACGCCGAGGTCGAAGTCGCGGATGTCGTCGTAGCGGACGGTCTTGCCGAACTCCTCTTCGAGCAGGCGCGCGAGGTCTTTCGCCGTCTGGGAGAGGACGTCGTCCAAGTCCACGTAGACGCGGCGCGGTGTTTCGCCCATAGGGCTGCAACTTTACGAAACTTGGGGGGAGCTTTCCAAGGGGCATGCCGCCCTTTGGTATGATGTGACGATGGACGGCAAGACCATCCTTATAACCGGGGCGTCGAGCGGGTTCGGGCTTCTCGCGGCGGAGATCCTGGCCGGCAGGGGCCATGACGTCATCGCGGGCGTGCGGGGCGGGGTCCAGAGGCTGCGGAGGATAATCCGGGAAGAAGGCCTGCCCGCGCTCGCGGAGGCCGAGCGGGCCGGGCGCCTGGCCGTCTTGGACCTGCATATGGACAGGCCCGGGACGTTCGCATCCGTCGAGAAACATCTCGATAGTTCCCGCGGTTCCGGCCTGGACGTGCTCGTCAACAACGCGGGCTTCGGCCTCATGGGGCCCGTGGAGCTGCATACCGCCGAGGAGCTCCGGAGGCAGCTCGAGGTGAATTTCTTCGGCCCGGTCCTGCTCACCCAGAGGCTTCTGCCGCGCCTGAAAAAGACCAAGGGGCGGGTCTTGAGCGTGACAAGCGTCGCGGGGAGGATGGCCGTTCCCTTCATGGGCTCCTATTGCGCCAGCAAGAACGCTTTAGAGAGCTACATGGAGGCCCTGCGCTACGACATGGAACCCTTCGGCGTGCGGGTCGGCTTGATCGAGCCGGGGAGGTTCAAGACCGTTTTCAGCAAGAACGCCACCTTTGGGGAAAGGGCGCTCTCCCCGGACTCAGGCTACTATGAGAGGATAGAGAGCTTTAGGAGGGCGCGCAAGGGGATGTTCGGGCGCGTTACGGCCGATCCGATGACGGTGGCGCGTCTCATCGTCCGGCTATGCGAGGCTCCCCGGGTGCCCCTGCGCACGCTGGTCGGCTTAGACGCCCGGGCTGGCGCGCTGCTGAAGCGGATTCTTCCAGACTCCCTGAGAGCGGGGCTGACGCGAATACTGTCCGACTGGTTAGTTTTTAAGTCCTGATTCATTCCCCGAAAGCCGTGGGTCGGTCCTTCGCTGGACATGATTCGAGCCCGCGGCAACCAAAAAAAGTTATTCAGAACAGTGGATAATCCTGTGGAAATGTCAGGTTTGTTCCTATTTTCCGGATCCGGCAAATTTCATAATATGCGTTATTTTCAAAGTAGTTTTTCTGTCCGTGCGCGCAATAAATGGCGCCGGCTGAGGGGAGGCTGAAGATTCCGGGTCCGATAGTCGTTTTGCTGGGCTCGATGGAGGCCGGGACAGCGCTTCTGAGCGTGCGTCAGGTCTTGAAGGCGACCCTCTGGCTGATTAGATCGGCCACGCCGTACGCGAGCAGTGACGCCAGAGCGAGGAGCGGGAGGATGAGCATGCCGGACTTCTTCCGCATCCGCTCGGCGACGGGGTCCGTCGACTCGACCGGCCGCTGAACGAAGACGACCCAGTCAAGGTCCTTGACCCTGGCGGTGCTCCCGATGATGCCGGCGCCGTCCGCGAAGTCGATGCGCCCTCCCGGTCCCTGGCGGTCTTGACTCCAGAGAAACTGGAGGATCTCTCTCGGGATATTCCGCGCTTTCGCGCACGGCTCGGCGCTCGAGTGGGAGACCAGGAACGCTTTGTCGCCGGTGAGCGAAAGGACGATGGCCTTCTCCGGCGATTGCGCGGGGAAGCGCCTGAGCAGCCGCAGGCTCAGCTCGCCGAGGCTTATCCGGCCGACCAGCGCTCCGGGCTTCGCGCCGGGGCCGCGCTTTCGGGAGGCGATCGGGACGGCTATCGTGAGCGCGGGATAGCCGTCCCGGGCGTAACTCAGTGCGCCCATGAATCCGCCCTTCGCCCCGGCCTCGGCCCACGGCCTGGAAGATGCTTCGCGCGCCGGTGTCCTCAGACGGGGGAAGCGGTCCACGCGGAGAGTCTCCTTCCCGTCGCGGTCGAAGACGGAGAGCTCGAGAAACGCCGGATGCCGCCGCATCATGCGGTCCAGATGGGGCTTCTGCGCCGCCGGCTGCGCCGAGGCGAAGCCGTCCTGCTCGGCCGCGGCGTGAAGCTCGGCCTTGAAGGCGCCGATGAAGTCCTGGGCGCTCTCCGCGACGTGGGTCGCGAGCGCGGCTTGGCCGCGGATGGTCTCCTTCTCGAAGGCGCCTTTCATGGTCTGGATATTCAGCCAGTTGACCACGCCCACGGGGGCCAGAGAGATGCAGAGGAAGCTGAACAGAAGGATGGGATAGAACTGCGTCCAGGTGGAGTGCACGGCGGCCTTCTTGGGTTCGGGCGTTCCCATACGGCGCAGTCTATCATTTTCCCGCGGGCGTACGCCCGGCAAGTTGACGCCGGAGCCCGGGCGTTGGAAGGATAACCGCATTCTTGCGACGGAGTTCCCGATAGCGCAGGGGAGTAAGCCCCGCGGGGCGAGCCCGCGGGGCCGGCTTGGCTCATTGGGGGCGGTTCAAGAGGAAGTCTCGGACGGCTTCGAACACCCGCTCCCTGTCGTGATCGAGGGTGATGATATGGTTGGAGCGCTCGAGCCAGAGGAGCTCCTTTTCCTTCGACCCGACGCGGCTGAAGAATCTTCTGAGGGCCCGGGGCGAGCCCACCTGGTCGTTCTTGGAGTGGATGGCCAGCAGGGGCGCCGTCATGTCCGGCGCTTGTTTGTTCACGATCCCGGCCAGGGTCACGAGCTCCCTGACCGCGGCCGGCGGGAGGCGCGTATACGCGATGTATTCGTCGAGATGGGTCTTGTCGGCGACCATGATCCAGCGGTCGAACCGGGGTACATAGGGAGTGAGGCGTCCGGCGAGCTGGAGGTGGATCTCGGCGGGGAGCACGTAGTACCACTTGTAGGTGATCCGGAGAGCCGGGGCCAGCAGCACGAGGGCGTCGACCGGCTTGTCCGCCGCCAGGCGGGACGCCAGCAGGGCGCCCAGGGAGAATCCCGCCACAAAGACCCGCTTGTGGTCGGCGCGGAGCTTTTCGTACCCCGCCAAGGAGTCGGCGTACCAGTCCTCCCAGCGGGAGCGGCGCAGCTCCTGGACGGTCGTCCCGTGGCCCTTGAGCCGGATGCCGGAGACCGTGAGCTTGGCGCGGTTGAGCCGCTTGCCCAGCTCGTACATCTCCCGGGGGGAGCTCGAGAAGCCGTGGATCAGGAGGACGGCGGCGTCGCCCTCGCCGGGGAAGAAGAACGGCTCGGCCCCTTTGACGATACCCGTCTCCGGGTCTCTGGGCGGCCGGGGAGCCTTCTGCCCCGCCCGGGCCGTCGGGCAGGCGACACACAGCATGGACGTCAGCGCGATGAACTTGATCATCTCCCAGCAGCCGAGGCCCCGCGCGCGGATGGCGGAAAGCTGGGGGCCGTCCTCACTATTATCAATTTTTCGCCTTAAGAGGCCAGAGAGCGCTCCCCCGGGGCCCTTGAATCCTCCGGTAAAGACGTTTATCCTTTTGAAGATGAGACGCATGCCGCCGTACCGCGTACGGGGCGGGGCCGGGGGGCCCCTCGCCGGGGTCTTGCTGCTGGCGCTCGCGGCCGTGTGCGGCGCGCAGACCGTCGATATCGGGGACTCGCAGCGGCCGGTGCGCCTGAATTGGCAGCGCGGCGTGCGGTATGTCCTCCAGGGCGAGTGGAGCATGGCGGAGCAGGCCTGGAAGCGGTGCCTCGAGCTGGAGCCCTCCAGCGCGGACTGCCGCGCGGGCCTGAAGCTGCTCAACAGGCCTCCCCGGATTGGGACCGAGAGAGAGGGGGCCGGGGCCAAGGCGGAGGCTCTCGAGCATTGGCTCGCGGGGCTGCGCTTCTTTCAGGAGAATGAACGCGCGAAGGCCAGGGAGGAGTGGACGCGCTGCCGCGAGCTCGATCCCGGGAACGAGGACTGCGCGCGGGGGCTGAGGCGCGTGCAGGCCGCTTTTCCGGATCCGGCCGACTTAAAGAAAGACGCCGAGCGCCATTGGACCGCGGGGCTTCAGGCGTACCAGATGGGCGAGCACAGTCAGGCCCGGGACGAGTGGGCGCTTTGCCGCAAATCGGATCCCGAACACGAGCACTGCTGGTTGGGCTTGCGGCGGCTTGATGCGGCGGACCCGTACCTTTTGCCGGCGGGGCAGCTGCATGTGGGGGGGGCCGGGTCGGGGGCGGAGGACCCCGTGGGCTCCATGCTTCTCGATATCCCGTTCGAAAGGGGCGCGGCGGACATGACGGCGGAGGGTGAGCGATCGCTGCGGACCGCGGTAGAGAAGATGGCCCTCATGCCCCTCAGCGAGATCGGAGTCGTGGGCTACGCCGATCCGGCCGAGGAGGGAGCGGAGGCGCTCGCCTCCGGCCGCGCGAAGTGGGTGGCAAGGATGTTGAAAGACCGTACCGGGAGGCGGGTCAAGGAGCTCGGGCACGAGGTCGCCGAGAATGCCCCGGCCAAGGCCGCCATCTATTTTATCTCGGCGGGGCCGGTCGCTGCGGAGCCTCGCCGGTAAGACGGGGAAGGAGGGCGGCGACGAAGCTCAACCGTTTGGGGCGCGCGGGGCTCGATCCCGGTGTCCGGACCGGAGAACGCGAAGTAGGGCGGCAACGGGATCAGGGCCTTGGGCAATAAGGGCCTCGACGAGAAGCGCCGGGCCTTCCACGTACCTTTCACCCACGCGCATTGGGACCATCTTCTGGGCTTCCCGTTCTTCAAGCCGCTGTAGCACAAGGAGGCGACGCTTCACGTCCACGGGCTGCTAGGCCGTTTTCGCCGCGCCCCCCGAGATCGCGAGACGGATATTGGTAGACGGCGCCCTCCTCCGCGACAAAACGGTGGCTTGACTTCGCGATAATGTTATACAATGAAATCGGACAAGCGGATAGTCGACTTACCGTCTGGCGGCTCACGATGAACGCATCCCGACTATCCCCCGTTTGAAAGGAATACGGAAGCCAAAGCATTCCTAGCAAAGAGATTCCCACGCGGTTTCTTACGGGAGGACTTTTGCCGAACGGCCGAACGGAGCGGAGGACGGCATGATCAATACGTTGGAGTTGAGCGATGGTGACTGGGGCGCCTTTGACGACTTCCCGCACGACTATTATCGCGACCCCTCGCACGTGAACGGCGACGGACTCGACAGCACCCCGGACGACTACCCGGCCGCGTACAACCAGGGACAAGAGGAGATGGACGAAGATATCTTCACGGTCGCCAGCTACTGCGGCGACGAAAGCGAGCCGCTGATCGCCGTCTAGCGCGACGCACGCTCGCTAGAGCGCGGGCGGCGCCGGCCAAGAGCCGGACCAGGGGGGCGGGCCTTCAAGAGGCCCGCCCCCGCTGTTTTCCCGCAGCCAGAGCCCGGTTGCCCGGTCCAAGGCGCCCCTGTCCCGCAAGTCGACCAGGCGGTCAGGCAATTACCGGGGCATACTTATAACGGGCGGCTGAATTAGGCCTATTAGAGGAAGGACGGGTTCCCATACATAAGGATCGGGAAAAGGCTATCGGTAAATGCGGGGGCGCGGGCGGTCTTGGAGGCTTTGTAAGGCGCTAGGGGACCTGGACGAAGTTGGGCGGCAGGTCCGAGCGGGGCACGATGACCACGTGGTAGGGCGCCGAGGGCCCCGGGGCGCCTTCCTCGGCGCCGAGCCGGTAGTGGATCTCCAGACGTTCCCCCCGCTCCAGGACCGAGACGATCTCGATGGTCCGGCGCTCCTCGTTGGAGCGCTCCCCGAACACGGCCAGCGCCATCTCCCGGTCGAAGTTCACGTCGGGGCGGCTTTCCTCGCCCCCGATGCGGTGCCAGAGGTCCGCCCAGTCGTCGGGCGTCGTGATGACGGCGCCGCCCGGGGCGCCCAGGCCGCCCTCCGCCGAGGACCAGCCGCTCCGGATGGAGAGCGGGTTTGGGGCCATGTCGGCCGTATTCTCCTCGGCGAGCCGCTTCTTGAGATCCTCGATCGAATAGTGCTGGGCGAAGTACTCTCTTGCGGCGTCCGCGCCCGCCGCCCGCGCCGCGGGCGGCAGGGGCTCTTTGCGGACCATGCCCACGCTGCCGCCGAGCTCGGCGTCCTCCTTCGGCGCGGGCGCCGCGCGGCGAGCCGCCCTCATCTTGGCGAGCCTGACCGGGGTTTGGGGCGCGGCGGCGGCCGGAGCCAACTCGGGCTCCAGGGCCGAGACGGCGGTCGGCGCCACCGGTCGCGACTCGTCCGCGGCCGAGAGCAGCTTCGGGGTGTCGCCCGGGCCGAGCGCGACGGTGGGCGCATTCCTGGCGCGGGTCGCCCGGTTGATCCGGCTCAGCTGGCTCGTCATCCGGCGCATCGCGACCTTGGCCTCGTCCCCGCTCAAGGGCCGGTCCGGGACCCCCTGCCAGGGGTCGCCGGGCTGGCTCGATTGAGGGATGATCTTGCGGATGCCCATGCGCTTCTTCTCTTTCTCCAGCATGGCATGAAGATCCTCGTTCGTGTAGATATTCGTCGGCTTACCGTCTCTTCCCTTATGAGGCGCGCCCAGGCCTTTCAGTCCCGAGCGCAAAATGGCCTCGGGGGACGGCCCCGCTGCCGCGGCCCCGGCCCCGACGTCCGCTAAGCCGGATCCTTGGGGGTAGCGCTTATCGCCTTCCATGTCGGAGGGGGCCTCCTCGGCGAGTCCCCGCCAGACGCGCCCCTCGACCATCCGGCGGCGCGCGGCCTCGATCTCGGCCTCGTCCGGGGCCGCATCGAGGCCTTTCGACGCCTGGGCCGCTTCGGGGAGCATCATCGGCGCCAGGCGGTACTTCACCTCGCGGAAGAAGATCAGCGCGGCGAGCAGGCCGGCCGCGGCGAAGGCCGCGAGCCGGGCCGGAGCCGGCAACCAGGCGGTCGGCCGCGAGGCCTCCCGCTCGGTCTCGCGCCTCTTGTTGTGGAGTCGCTGAAGGAAGCCGGCGGGCAGGTCCTCTCGCGGGAGCGCGGAAACGGACTTCGAGACCCTCTTGAGCTCGTCGAGCTCCCGGCGGCAGGCGGCGCACTGCGGCAGGTGCTTATCCACGCGCACACGCTCGCCCGCGTCCAGGGCGTCGTCGAAATAGGCGGAAAGCAGATTCGCTACGTGTTCGTCGTTCATGCGGCACCTGCGAGGCTCTTGAGCCGCCTCTTGAGCGCGTCGCGCGCCCGCGAGAGCCGGGACTTCACCGTCCCTTCGGGGATCGAGAGCGTCTCGGCGATCTGCTGGTAGGAGAAGCCCTCGATCTCGCGGAGGACCACGACGGCGCGGCTCTCGTCGTCGAGGCTCATGAGCGCCTTCTGCACGGCGGCGGACGTCTCCGCGCTCTCCAGGCCCGCGTCGAGCGGCGGCTCATCGGCCGGCAGGGCCCTCTCCCGATCCCGGTCCTCCGAGTCGTCGCCGAAGAACAGGTGCAGCGGCAGCATCTTCCACAGGCCGCGGCGTTTCTCGGTCCGCACCCGGTTCTTCCAGGTGTTGACGGTTATCCGGTACATCCAGGTCGTCGTCATCGATTCCCCGCGGAACGCGGGCAGCGCCTTGAGCGCGCGGATCAGCGAGTCTTGGGCGAGATCCTCGGCGTCCACGGGATTGCCCATGAGGCGCAAAGACAGGTTGTAGACCATCCGCGCGTTCTTCTCGAGGAACTCTTCCTCGGTCATGGGTTTAGACACCGGGGACCACCCCGCGGTTCCCGGTCACTGCCCGGACGTTCGGGGCGGGCAGGACGGGTCCGATTCGGCGTAGACCATCGTATAGTCGTCGTCCCGGAGCGTCGGGGCGACCGTCCGCCGCCAGCTGAAGATCCCCCGGCGCGAGGCCTTCAAGAGCCCGTTGCGCTCCCCGAGCTGGACGATCTGCCGGTAGCTGGTGAACAGCGACTCGAGCGCCTGGTGTTGCGTCATGATCCGCCCCTGCATCTCGGGGTCGCCTCGCCGTGAGGTCGCGTAGAGGAGGAGGTCTTTCGCGAGCTTGCCCCTGAGGTCCTTGAGCGCCGAATGGACGGATCGCAGGCGCTCGAACACGCCAAGGGCCTGCTTGCCGTGGTCGCCGGTCAGCACCAGGTTCCAGCAGCGGTACATGGGGGACGACGGCCCCAGCTCGATCGACCGCGTCGGGATCCGGATGTCCGTGGCCTCGACGGCCTCGTAGGCCGGCATCTTCGCCTCGATATCGCGCAGCACGGGATCGAACGCGAGGTCCCCCGCCGTGCCGGCCTGGGCCCAGGCGGCCGCGCCCAGCGCCAGGAGGGCCGCGGCGATCGGCGAGAGGATCATGCCTCCTCTTTTTCGACGAAGCCCAGCTCAGCTAGTTTTTTCAGCAGCGCGTCGAAGGCCTTCCCCACGTCCTGGAACTCGTCGTTGCCCCTCAGCCGGAAGGCGGCCTTCATCTTGCCGCCCTCCGTGAGCTTCGTCATGTCGTGGATGATGCGGTGGATGGGCCCGGCCAGCTTCTGCGAGTAGTAGAGGGAGAATGCGAGCGTGAGGACCAGGTTGATCACCAGCGCGGTCACCATCGCGGGCAGGACGATCTGCGTGCGGCTCAGGAGCTCCGGATGGGAGCCCGGCTCCTGGACGATGTAGAAGAACTCTCCGGCCGCCTGCTGGTCGGCTATGGCCAGGAAGAGGTAGAGGACCCCGGCCGTGAGGATGGTGGAGAGCAGTACCCATCCGGTCAGCCGCAGCATGAGCCGTCTCTGGAAACGGGGCTCGATGAGAAGTTTGCTTCGCCTGTTCTTCATAATACCCTCCGGGCGCCTAACGGCGCTTGAGGCCGAGCTTGTCGCGCACGGCGCTGATGACTTGCCGCGGCATGTAGTCCTCCACGCGGGCGCCCAGGCGCGCGACCTCCTTGATGATGGAGGAGGAAAGGTGTGTGTACCGCTCGTCGGGCATGAGGAAGACGGTCTCGACCTCGGGGAAGAGATGACGGTTCATCGACGCCATCTGAAATTCGTAGTCCATGTCGCTGACGGCGCGCAGGCCGCGGATCAGGACGCGCGCCTTCTTCGACTTCAAATATTCGACGATCAGGCCGTTGAAGGTGTCGACGTCGGCGCCCCGGATGTCCCGGACGCAGGCCTTGACCATGCGGACGCGCTCCCGGACGGAGAACGTCTGCCGTTTCGGCGAGTCGCCGGCGACGACCACGATCACGCGGTCAAAGAGGCGGCAGGCTCTCCGGATGATGTCCAGATGCCCGTTCGTGATGGGGTCGAAGCTTCCTGGGTAGATCGCCACTCGGGCCATAAATTTATGGATAAAATCTATCAATTTTTCCCGCCCCTTGCCACTGGGAGATGACGGGAGGCATGAACGCAAGCCTCCCCCGCGGGGAGGGCTGCGGGCCCCTCTTTCCCCTGGAGAGGGCCGGGGAGCGGGGGGCATCCCTTTGATAACCCGGAGGATCAAGCGCCGGAAGGTCCCTGTCGGGACTTCCGGCGCTGACTGCCCCGCCGCTGCCGAAAGCTTGTACAATAGGGCCATGGACATCACTCGCGTGGTCGTCAGCGCCTGCGAGCTCCTGCTGACGATCGTCATGGCGGTCCTGGTGGTCTTCGCGACGCTGCGCGCCCTCGTCCGCGCCAACCGGGATTTCGACGAGGACAAGGAGATCCTCAGGGGGAACCTCGCGGTGGGCATCCTCGTGGCGGCGCTGCTCCTGGCGTCGGCCAACATCATGCACCAGGCGTTCGTGCCGGTCGCCGACACGATACACCTGTACCTGACGAGCCCGCTCGTCGAGTCGACGAAGCACTGGAAGCTGGCGGCCTACGCGGCGGGCAACCTCGTGCTGGCCTTCGTCATCGTCGTGGCGACGCTTTCGCTCGCGCTACGCCTCTTCGGCCGCCTGACCCGGACCAAGGAGACCCGCCCGGGCAAGGAGCTCGAGCGGGGCAACGTCGCCGTCGGCGTCATCCTGTCGAGCGTGGTCCTGATCGTCTCGCTGTTCGTCGGCCAGGGGGTCAAGGCGCTCTCGAAGGCCATCATCCCGCGCCCTTCGGTAGGCGCCATGCGGATGATGCGGTGAATACCCGGGGAGAAATCCTCGCAGAGGATTTCTCCCCGGGTACTTCCTCAAAGGCCTCTCGGATGTCGGGCGCTGCGCGTGTTAGAATTCCCGCGTCAGGAAGTCGATTCCTTCCTGCTCGGCGGGAAACCAGCCCGAAAGCCCGGATACCTCCGCGCGCAGCCACCATTCCACGTCGGGCTCCTCGATGATCTCGAAGTGCTCCCGGTCGTTGTGCGGGCAGGGGGCCTCGTAGACCGTGCCTTCGTGCCGCACGAAGCAGAGGCCTTCGGCCCGGTAGGACAAGAGCTCGAGCATCCGTCCCTCGCGCAGGCGCAGGCGCCGCCGCACGGCCGCCCCTGCGTAGCCCTCGCGTGAGAGGCGTTCGACAGGGCCCATCTCCCGCGCGTCGAGGACTACCTCGCGGCGCGCGCGGGCCCGCCCCGGCGTGATGGTGAGCACGGCGGACTCCTGGAAGGGGATGCTTTCCCCGCTCTTGAGCGCCGCCGAGCCCGCGCCCGGCGAGGCGCGGCCCGGGGCGGTCCGCAGCAGCAGGGAGGCGACGGAGCCGTTCCACCGGAGGTTCGGCTTGCCCTCCCCCGGCCAGCCCTCGTAGCGGAACCGTGCCGCCTCGCCTCCCGCGGGCGTTTCCCGAGGGGGAAGGGGGGCGTGGGCCCGCCGGTCCTCCGCCGGCGCGGGCGGCGGCTTCGCCCCCGGGGCCTTCGCCGGCGCCGCCGCCTCGTCCTCGGCGGGCCTGGCGGCGGGAGGAGCTTCCTCTTCGGGAGCGGGGGGCGGCTCGGCGGCTCGGGCGAACAGGGCCGCGGCCTTCTCGATGCGAGACGCGTGCGGCCGGGGGTCGGGAGCCGCGGGCCGGGGGCGGAAGCGGGGGTCGCGTATGAGGCCGTCGTTCAGTCGCGCGAGCGCTTCGGAGGCCGCCGGGTCGCCGATCGCCGCCAGCGCCTGGGCGGCCTCGGCGAGGAAGGCGGGGTCTTGGGACGTTCGCAGCGAGCGCGCCAGGGCGGGCGTCGCGCGCCGGTCGCCGACGCCGCCGAGCAGGCGCGCGATCATGAGAGCGGTCTCGCCCTCCTCCTCGGCCAGGAGGCTCGTCAGGGTCCGCATGTCCCGGCGGGTGAGCCGACGCCCGCGGGAGACGCCTCCGCCCGGACCGGCGACGAGGTGGCGGCGCTCGAGCGCCGCGAGCGCCCGCGGCCGCAGGGGGGAGCCTTTCTTGAAGTGGCGCAGCAGGTCGAAGAGCGCCGCGTCGGCCTTGGGCGACGGGGAGCGGCCCAGGGCGGCCGCGGCGTGGGCGGCGGCGCCGCGGTCCAGCCCTTGGGGGTCGGGGCCGTTGCGTTTCGCGATCCGGCTGATCCTGCCGACCTCGACCGTGCCGGTCCACGCGAGTTGGGCCAGCGCCTCCCGCACGACGGCGGGGGGGTTCGAGGGATGGGCCGCTTCGTCGAGGATCGGCCGCAGGTCCGCCTCCGACAGGCGCAGCGAGCCGACGCTCTGCAGCGCCGCCGAGCGCAGGCCCGGGTCCTCGTCCGGGTCGCGGACGAGGGACGTCAGCGGGCGCAGCGCGCCCGGGTCCCCGATGAGGCCGAGGAAGGCCGCCGCGTACAGCCTGAGCTTGAGCGGGCGCTCCCGCCGGCCCGCGTACCAGCCCAGCAGCGGGACGGCGTCGGAGCCGAGCTTGCGGAACCGGACGCCGAAGGCGGCGAGGCGCTTGTCGAGCTCCCGGGCGTCGAGGGGATGCTCGCTCCGTCGGGCGGAGTGCAGGCGCTCCATCTCGCCCATCAGGTCCTGGGCGGAAGGAGGGCTTTCCGCGGCCGTGCCGGAGGCGGCCGTCAGGGCGGAGGCCAGGACCATGGCCAGCGTCGACGCGAGCGAAGCGCGGGGGCGGGGCAAATCTCTCAGCCCTCGTTCAGGGCTTTCGGCGGTCCCGCCGCGCCGCGAACCGTCCGGTCCGCCGCCCGCTCGCCGACGGCGAAGTAGCGCGCGGCCGGATGGTGGAAGACGATGGCCGAGACGCTGGCCTCGGGATCCATCATGAAGCCTTCGGTGAGCCGCACGCCGATGAGCTTCTCCGGCTCGAGCAGGCGCCACAGCTTGGCTTGGTCCTCGATGTCGGGGCAGGCCGGGTAGCCGAAGCTCACGCGGATGCCCCGGTAGCGGGCCTGGAACTTCTGCTTGAGCGTCATCCCGGGCGGGTCCGGGATGCCCCACATGGAGCGCAGCTTGGAGTGGAGCAGCTCGGCGTAGCCCTCCGCGCTCTCGATCGCCAGGGACTGCAGGGCGTGCGATCTCAGGTACTCGCCCGCCTCGCGCCACCTCGCGGAGAGGCCCAGCACGCCTTCGCCGCAGGTCACGACGAACATCGCGAGGAAGTCCATCCTGCCCGAGGACCGCGGAAGCACGAAGTCCGCGAGGCAGAGCCGTTCCCCCGAGGCCTGGCGCGGGAAGACGAACCGCTCGATCTCCCGGGGCTTCGAGTCCGATCCGTAGAGGATCACGGCGTCGCCCTCCGCCTGGGCGGGGAAGAAGCGGACGACGGCGCGGGGCTTCATGAGCCCCTTGTCGATGACCTCGTTCTGGAGGCCCCGGACGCGCTCGAAGAGCTCCACCGCCTTGCGGTCGCCCGTCTCGTAGAGCCGCCGCGGGTCCCCCTTGAGGCCCAGGTGCCGCCCGTAGAGCATGACGGGGTTGAGATGGGCGAAGATCTCCTCGAGGTCCGCGTCCGCGAGCGCGTGAGGCTTCAGGTCGGGCGGGGAGGGGATGTTGTGATCGTGGCGGATATTGGGACGCGGGGCCGGGGCGGCTTCCGCCTCCGCCCTGGGCGGCGGCCCGCCGCTCGCGCCAGCCGCCAGCTCCCGCTGCCTAGCCTCGTTGGCGGCCAGCAGGGCCGGCGCGGCGCCGGGATCCCGCAGCCGGTTGGCGAGGTCGAGCCCCGACATGGCGTCTTTCGCGTAGAGGACGGGTCCCCCGTAGCCGGGCGCGATGCGGGCGGCCGTGAACTTGGGCGTCAGGGCCGCTCCCCCGACCAGGATCGGGACGCGGACGCCGGCGGACCTCAGGTCCTCGGCCGTCGCGGCCATCTGGTGGGCCGACTTCACGAGGAGGCCCGAGAGGCCGATGATGTGCGGGGAGGTCTTCTCGACGGCCTCGATGAGCGCCGCGGGGTCCACCTTGATCCCCAGGTCGACGACCTCGTAGCCGCTGTTCTTGAGGATGATGTGGACGAGGTTCTTGCCGATGTCGTGCACGTCGCCCTTCACCGTCGCGAGGACGATCTTCCCCTTCGAGCCGGCCGAGGAGCGGTCCATATGCGGCTCGAGATGGGCCACCGCCGCCTTCATGACCTCGGCGGACTGGAGCACCTCGGCGACGATCAGCTCGTTGGCGCCGAAGAGGCGGCCCACCTCGTCCATCCCCTTCATGAGCGGGCCGTTGACGATGTCGAGAGCGGCGCGCTCTTTGAGCAGCGCCGTGAGGTCCTCGCTCAGCCCTTCCTTGGAGCCTTCGACGACGTTCCTGACGAGACGTTCGTCGATCGGCAGCTTCAGGCGGTCGTCCCCGGCGGCGCTCTTGGGCCGGCTTTCGCGGAAGTGGGCGGTGAACTCGGCGATCGGGTCCGGGCCCTCTTCTCGGCCGGGCTTTCCCGGGCCCGCCCGGAACAGCACGCGCTCCGCGAGGGTCTTCTCGTCTTCGGGGATCGTCGGGTAGCGGGCCAGCTTCACGGCGTTGACGATCGCCAGGTCGAGGCCGGCGGCGACGCAGTGGTGGAGGAATACGGAGTTGAGGACCTCGCGGCCCGCCGGGGGAAGGCCGAAGGAGACGTTGGAGACGCCGAGGATCGTCTTACAGCGGGGAAACTCGCGCTTGATGAGCCGCAGGCCCTCGATCGTCTCGACCGCGGAGCCGAAGTAGCTTTTGTCGCCGGTGGCGCAGGGGAATACGAGCGGGTCGAAGATGATGTCTTCCGGCGGCAGGCCGTACTTCCCGGTCAAGAGCGCGTGACTGCGGCGCGCGATCTCGAGCTTACGCGCGCGGGTGACGCCCATGCCGGCCCGCTTGTCCTCGTCGATCGTCCCCACGACCACGGCGGCGCCGTAGCGACGGGCGAGCGGGACGACGATCTCGAAGCGCCGTTCTCCCTCCTCCAGGTTGATCGAGTTGATGATGGCCTTTCCGGGCGAGCGCTTGAGGGCCTCCTCGATGACGCCCGCGTCGGTCGAGTCGATCATCAGGGGCGCCTTGATCCTTTTCGCGAGGACATCGAGGAAGCGGGACATGTCCCGCTTCTCGTCGCCGTCCGGGTCGGCGAGGCATACGTCGAGGATCTGCGCGCCTCCCCGCACCTGCTTGCGGCCGATCTCGGCGCCCTCATCGAAGGCGCCCTCCGCGATGAGCCGCTTGAACTTGCGCGAGCCGATGACGTTGGTGCGCTCGCCGACGAGCACCGGCCTGCGGTCCTCCCCGACCGCGAGGGCTTCTAGCCCGCTGAGGGTCAGGCCCCGCGGCGCCCGCGGCGCCCGCGGCCCGCGTCCGGCCAGGGCTCCGGCGATGGCGCGGATGTGGGCGGGCGTCGTCCCGCAGCAGCCGCCGACGATGTTGAGCCAGCCCTCGTCCGAGAAACGGCGGAGCTTGCCGGCCAGCATCTCGGGCGTCTCGCGGTAGCGGCCGTCCTCGTCGGGCATGCCCGCGTTCGGGTAGCAGACGACGGGGAAGCGCGAGAGTCCGGCCAGAGTGCGGAGGTGGTCGGTCATAAAGTCGGGGCCGGTCGCGCAGTTGAGGCCCACCGCGAGGAGATCGAAGTGCGCGATCGAGTGGTAGAAGGCCTCGACGGTCTGGCCGCCGAGCATGGCGCCCATCGTCTCGATCGAGACCGACAGCATCACTGGGACGCGGCGGGCCGCCGCGCCGAAGGCGTCGCGCAGGCCCATGAGCGAGGCCTTGATGTTGAGGGTGTCCTGCTGGGTCTCGAGCAGGATCAGATCCACGCCGCCCTCCACGAGTCCCCGGCCGGCCTCGGCGTAGTGGCGGCGGACCTCGTCGAAGGTGATCCCGCCGGTGACCGTGATCGTTTTTGTCCCGGGGCCCAGGGAGCCGGCCGCGAAGCGGGGCTTTGCGGGCGTCGAGAGGCGCTCGGCCTCTCCGGCGGCCAGGCGGGCGGCGGCGCGGTTGATCTCCAGGGTCTTGTCCTGCAGCCCGTAGTCGGCGAGGACATGGCGGACGGCGCCGAAGGTGTTCGTCTCGACGATGTCGGCGCCGGCCTCGAGGTAGTCGGCGTGGATCTTTCGGATCGCGTCCGTCCGCGTGAGGACGAGATGCTCGTTGCATCCCTCGAGCCGGGGACCGCCGAAGTCCTCCGCCGTCAGCGCCAGCGCCTGCAGGGCCGTGCCCATGGCGCCGTCAAGGATGAGGACGCGCTCTTCTAGAAGCGCTTGGAGCTCCTTCGCGCGATCCCGGATCAAGGCCGCGCCCCCTCCACGATGGCCTTGAAGCGCTGGTCGCGGTACAGGCTCTCGAACTCGACGGCTTCCTCGGCCTTCTTGGCATAGCGCGGATCGCGGGCCACCGCCTCCTTCAGGTCCTCGAGGCTCTCTTCGAAGCGCCCGTGGAGGGCCAGGAGCATCGCGTGGTAGTAGCGCCCCAGGGGATAGTCGGGGTCCGTGGCGACCGCGATGGCGAGTTCCTCCTCGGCGGCGTAGAGGTCGACCCCCTGCTTATAGAGGAGCAGTCCGTTGGTCGCGTGGGCGCGGGCGCGCTTGCGGCGGACCCCGGGGTTGTGGATGCGCGCCAGCTTGGTGCGGTAGCCGTCGCGCGGCGCGGTCAGGTCCCGGAAGACGAAGAACACGCAGGTGCCCAGAGGGGAGTAGTGGACGTGAGTCAGGCGATACTGCGACGGGGGCCAGGTCATGCGGTAGGCGATCTCGAAGGTGGCCGTGGAATGGAGGATCTCATCGAGCCCGGGCTGGTCCGCCGTCGGAGCGTCGCGGATGGTCTCGACGCGCCCGGAGACGGTATATCCTTCGCGCAGGAGCTTCTCGGTGGCCTTTTCGGAGGCGGTCCGGTCCCAGTGCCGGCCCTCCTTCCAGCGGTACGCCCAGTAAATCTCCTCATCGACGTCGTCGGGGGGGATCGTGAAGGACCCGATGCGCCAGCGGTCCGGGATCCCCTGTAAGCCCTGGCCGGCGGGAGGGTATCCGAAGTATTGGATCGCGACCGAGCAGGCGTCGTTCCAGCCCAGGAACAGGAACTCGTCGTAGCCGGCCACGGTGCGGGTCCCCTGCTCGACGATGAGCGTGGCCGGCCGGGCAACGGCCGGCGGCGCGAGCAAAAGCGAGAGGAGCGAGCAGATCCAGAGATGCCGCATGTGAGCAGTATAGCCTTCAATCGCGGCGCCTGTCCAGGCGACGAGGCGAAGACCGCGACTTAGCGTCCGATGGGGCGCAACAGGGTGGGGCGCGGAGGCTGAGGCAGGTTCGCGACGGCGTCGAGCAGTCGCTCGGCCTCGATGGACACGCGCAAGGGAGGCGGCTCCGGGGGGCCGTCCGGGCCGCCGCGGATGAAGACCGGCCCGGCGATCAGGGCCGTCAGCAGGACGAAAATCCAGAGAAGCGAGCCCGTCTGCTTCATGAAGCCAGCATACCAAAACCGCCCGGCGGGAGGGATGGGCCTTTCGGCTTGAATCGCGCCGTTAATGGTCCTATCCCGATAAGGGGCCCTTGCGGAACCGGCGGGGGCCGGTTGGCCCTCCGGCCGCGGGACCCATCGCTCAGGCCAGGTCGATCGACTGCCACCTTTTCTGGTAGCGGTCGAGCAGCAGCTCGCGGAGCGCGTTGTGCTCCGGGCGGGTCAGGTCGGGGTCGCCCGTCAGCAGGTCGACCGCGTCGCTGCGGGCCGCGGCGAGCAGGTTGGCGTCGCGGCTCAGGTCGGCCGCCCGGAGCGAGAGCTCCCCGTGCTGGGCCACGCCCAGTGCTTCTCCGGGCCCTCTGATCTTCAGGTCCTCCTCACCGATGCGGAAGCCGTCGGAGGTCTCGCAGAGGATCGCGATGCGCCGGCGGGACTCGGGGGTCTTGGGCTCGGCGACGAGGAAGCAGTGGGACTGGTCCTTCCCCCGGCCGATGCGCCCGCGCAGCTGGTGCAGGCTCGCCAGGCCGAAGCGGTCGGCGTTCTGGACCACCATGACGGTCGCGTTCACGACGTCCACGCCCACCTCGATGACGGGCGTGGCCACGAGCACGTCCCACTTCCCCGCGGCGAACTCCTCCATGACGCGGACCTTCTTGGAGCTGGGCAGGCGTCCGTGCACGAGGGCCACGCGCACGTCCTTGAACGCGCCGCCGCGGAGGCGCTCGAACTCGGCGATCGCCGCTTTCAGGTCCAGGTTGCTGGACTCCTGGATGATCGGGTAGACGATGTAGACCTGGTGGCCCGCCTTCACCGCCGCGCGCGCGAACTCGAAGGCCTCTTCCTCGGACGCGTGGTGGGTCTTCGCCGGGACGCGGCCCGGGGGCATCTCGTCGAGGGTCGAGACGTCCAGGTCCCCGTAGAGAGCCAGGCTCAGGGTGCGGGGGATCGGCGTGGCCGTCATCATGAGCAGGTCCATCGGGGGGCCCTTCTGGCGCAGGGTCGTGCGCTGGCGCACTCCGAAGCGGTGCTGCTCGTCGATCACGGTGAGGCGCAGGTCGCGGAACTTGACGTCCTCCTCGAGCAGGGCGTGGGTCCCGAGCACGATGTCGACCTCGCCCGCGTGGATGCGCGCCAGCAGGCGCTCCCGCTGCTTCTTGTGGACGCGGGAGGTGAGGAGCGCCACTCGGATGGGCAGGTCCTTCAGGAAGCCCCCGAAGGTCCAGTGGTGCTGCTCGGCCAGGATCTCGGTGGGAGCCATGAATGCGCCCTGGTGGCCGTTCTCGACGGCCAGGAGCAGCGCCGCGATCGAGACCACCGTCTTTCCCGAGCCGACGTCGCCCTGCAGAAGCCGCGTCATCGGGTGCGGCTGCCGCATGTCGTCGAATATCTCGTTGATGACGCGTTTCTGGGCGTGCGTCAGCTCGAAGCCGAGCTGCGCCCGGAAAGGGCTCAAGAGAGAGCGCTTGATCTCATAGCTGTAGCCTTTCGTGACCGCGCGGATCTGGCGGTGCTTGAGCGTCCAGGCCAGCTCGAGCAGGAGCAGCTCCTCGTAGGCGAGGCGGCGCCGGGCCTCCTCGAGCTCCGGGGCCGAGCGGGGACGGTGGATGCCCCGGATCGCCTGGGGCAGGGTCAGCAACTCGCGCCGTCGCATCACGGGCTCCGGCAGGACTTCGCGCATCGCGGGGACGGCCTCGTCCAGGGCGCTGGCGATGATCTCGCGCAGGAGGCGCTCGGGCAGGCCCTCGGTGGCCGGGTAGATCGGGACGAGCGGGTTGATGTGCAGGGCCGCCTTGGGGTCGTCGGCCAGGTAGTACTCGGTGACGCTGATCCTGCGTATCTTCAGCAGCTCCGGATCGCCGCGGCCGACGACCCAGAGGTCGACGCCTTTCGTGATCTCGCGCTTGAGCCTCGCGAAAATGTCGTAGCGGCGGCTCGGGCGCTTGAACCAGACGGCGTCCACCGCGCCGTGCTCGGGCACCTTGAGCTTCGCGATGAAGAGCTCCAGGTGGGGGCCGGCCCGGCGCTGCATGGTCGCGTCGACCCGGCCCTTCAACACGAGGGGCGCGTTCTCGGGGACCCGGCCGGGAGGGGTCTCCTCGCGGTTCTCCCAGGCGCGCGGATAGTGCAGCACAAGGTCCTGAAGAGTGAATATCTCGAGCCGGTGGAGCAGGCGGGCCCGCTGGGGGCCCACTCCCTTAAGGTATTGGACGGGACGGCCGAGGACCTCCCGCATCTGCACGGTCACGGCGGATAGTATACAATGAGGGAGGCGTCAGGCTGCAACTTATGAAACTCATGAAACTTTGAGGTCGTGCGCGCGTTTACGGTTTGTCCGTCCAAAGGGCGAAAGATCCCCGGTGATTCCGGCCTCCGATCCAAAAGTTTCATAAGTTTCATAAGTTGCAGCCTGACACCGCACTTTGGTAACATAATCCCA
>JBDREN010000097.1:0-3758 GCA_043819795.1 Elusimicrobiota bacterium | reverse complement strand
TTGCGCCAGAACTCGAGCAGGTTCCCGACGCTCTCCTCGAAGGAGTGCTTCGGCCTCCAGCCGGTGGCCTCGGTGAACTTGTCCAGGCAGGGGATCTGCAGGGTCACGTCCGCGGGACGCAGCAGCTTGGGGTCCTGGCGGGTCTTGACGGGCACGGAGCTCTTCTTCTTGAGCAGCTCGAGGAACTCGCCCACGCTGATCGTCGTGGCGCCCCCGATGTTGTAGGCCTCGCCGGGCTCGCCCTTTAGGGTCGCCACCCAGTAGGACTCCATGGCGTCGCGGACGTCGATGATGGTGCGCACCGACTCCAGGTTGCCGTGCCGCAGCTCTCTCTGGAGGCCGGCCTCGATCCTGGCGACTTGGCGGGCGAATGCCGTGGCGAAGAGGTCGGTGCGGCGCGGGTTCAGGTAGGCGAACATCCGGGTGCGCACGACCCGCATCTTATAGCTGCGGAAGTAGGTCCAGCCGAGCAGGTCCTGCGCGGCCTTGGAGACCGCGTAGGGGCTCGAGGGCCGCATCGGGGTCTCCTCCTTGATGGGAACGTCTTCCGGACGGACCTGGCCGTAGACCTCCGAGGTGCTGCACAGCTGGATGACCGGGTCGAGCCCGGCCAAGCGGACGGCTTCCAGCAGGTTGGCGGTCCCCATGATGTTGTTCTGCAGGACGGAGAGGGGCGTGGTGAAGGACGCCCGTACGTTCGCGTGGGACGCGAGATGGAATATCGCGTCGGGGCGCACGGCCTTCAGGGTCGTGAGCACCGAGCTGAAGTCGTTGAGGTCGCACTCGTGGACGACGATCTTGTCTCGGATCTCCTCGAGGTTGTCGTCGGTGGAGGTGCTGTGCCAGCGGGCGATGCCGTGGACCTTCACCCGCGGCTGGTTCCGGACGATGTATTCGGCCAGATAGCTGCCGCCCGAGCCCGTGATCCCCGTGATCAGGACCTTACCGATCTTCTTCTTTTTGGATTCCATTGAATAGCTCGGTGACGATCAGGCCGAGGATGTTCAGGCCGTTGAGCATCGGCTTCATCTTGCGGTGATCGCCCAGTCTTTTGGGCTCGTCCCCGGATATCTCCGCCACCTTCAATTTTCGCTTTGCGCACTGGATCGCCAGGTAGGGCTCCAGGCCCGCGCGGGGGAACGTCGTCGGGACGTCCTTCACGACCCCGTTCCTCCAGGCTCGGAACATGACCAAGGAGTCGGTGTACCGCCCCCCGAAAAGGATGTTGATGATCTTGGTGAACATCCAGTTGCCCAAGGCCGTGACCCGGTCGTCGTCCTCGCTGCTGGCCCCGTCCAAGTAGCGGGAGACGATGACCATGTCATAGCCTTCCCGCATCTTGTCGATGAGGGCGGGTATTCGCTCGGGTACGGAGTTGCCGTCGGGGCTGAAGGCGATGACGATGTCCCCCTTCAGGTGGGGAAGGGCCTCCCCATAGGCCCGGGTGATTCCCCGGGATTTCTGGTGGAGGATCCGGTAGCCCTGCTCGCGGGCGTATTCGACGGTGCCGTCGGTCGAGCCGCCGTCAATGAGCACGATCTCGTCCACCCACGCCTTCTTCACTTTGGGCATGATGGCCTTCATGCCGGTTATCTCGTTCAGTGTGGGGACCAGTAGCGTGACTTTCATGCGGGAGCCCTCTCTAAATCCATGATTCCATGTGCTAAGCGCTTCTCGCTCCGGAACGCTCCGCGATGAAGCGTTCGGCCGTCTCCCGCGAGGATCTCTGGAAGGCGGGGCACACGGCGGCGATCTTGCGGTTGTCGATGCGGCCCGCGTCGTAGCGATGGCTTCCGAACGTGACGGCCTTGCCAAGCATCCCGGCGATCTCAGATAGCGTCACGTTGCCGGCGGACGCCGCGTTGTAGGTCCCGCTCAGGCCGCGCTCGATGGCGGCCTCGATGAACTCCAGGACGTCCTCGTGCCGCACGTAGTTGAACGCCGAGTCGCCGGCGAGGGTCAGCGAGCAGGGATCGTCTTCGATCATCCGGATCAGGCTGTTCCTGCGCGAGCGCGCGCCCAAAAGGGCCGTGGCCCGCAGGATCAGGTGGTCCGGGCAGCGCCGGCGGACCACGGACTCCGAGATCAGCTTGGCCATCGGGTAGACGCCCCGCGGGGAGTCCGCGCCTATGGGCTCGTCCTCGCGGTGGTTGTCCGCGGACCGCGGATACACGTCCACGGAGGAGAGGAATATGAACTTCTTGTGAGGGAGCCCGGCGAGCTCCTTGGTCAGCAGGACGTTGTCGTCGAAGTAGTCGAAGAGGTCCCCGGCGTCCACGTCGCGCGCGGGGTTGGCCGCGCAATGGATGATGACGTCCGGCCGCGAGCGGGCGAGGCTCTCGAGCTCCTCCCGGCGGGATTCCGGCGTCAGCGCCAGGCCCGTGCCGCCCAGCCGCTCATGCAGGAACCTTCCCAGGCCGCTCGAGACGCCGGTCGTCAGGATGCGCACGGCGCCTACATCAACCGGTCCGCGGTGAACACGTTGTATCTCTTGTGCACCTGGTCCTTATTGGCCTGGTACCAATGCATGACGTCCCGGATGCCCTCTTCGATCGCGATCTTGGGCTCGAATCCGATGGACCGCGCCCGGGATATGTCCATCAGCCGCTTCTTGTCCCCGGAGGGCTTCGAGGCGTCCCATACCACCTCGGGCTTGGCCTCCATCTCGCCGACGATGATCTCGACGATCCGTTTGATGCTCACGCCCACGCCGCTTCCAAGGTTGATGGGCGCGCCGGGCGTCTTCTCCATGGCCAGGAGCATCCCCGCGGCCACGTCCTTGGCGTGGATGAAGTCCCGGATGGGCGAGCCGTCTCCCCAGACCGTGAGAGGGTCCTCGCCGTCCAAGGCGCGCTTGATGAGCGATGGGATCACCATCGCGTTCTCGGGGTCGAAGTTGTCGTAGCGCCCGTATACGTTCGCGGGCCGGACGATCGAGATGTCCTCCCAGCCGTGCTCGATATGGTAGGCCTCGGCCTGGAGCTCCCCCATGCGCTTGGCCCAGCCCGCGAACCGGTCGTTCTCGGAGGGGAAGGTCGTCCAGACGTCGTCCTCCCGGAAGACCTCCGCCGGGGAATAGACCCCGATCGTGCTCGTGAACAGGTAGCGCTTCGCGCCGCGCTGCCGGGCGGCCTCCATCATATTGGTGTTGAAGGAGATCGTGGGCACGAAGAAGCTCGCGGGCTTCTTGCGGGTCATCATCGGCGAGCCCTTGATCCCGGCCAGGTGGAAGACGAATTCCATCCCTTCGCAGACGTCCAGACACTCCTCGAAGCGCACGAGGTTCGCCCGCCTGAACTCGGCGCGCGGGTCGGCGCGCGAGGGATCGTCCAGGGCCGCGATCCGGACCCGGGCCCCCCGCTCCAGGAGGAGCTCGACCAGGTAGCGTCCGATCATTCCCGTTCCGCCGGTGACGAGGACTCGTTTGTCTTGATACATCGGAGCTACCTTCCCCGCAGGCCGCTGAGCGCGGGCCGCACCGCGTGCGCGCAGGCCTGCCCGGCGATGAGCTTGCGGTCCCGTTCGCAGGTGTGGTGGTCGTAAAAGATGATCTGGCTGCCGGTGTTCTCGAAATGGAACGGGACGTGCAGCAGCTTGGCGAGCCTTTCCCGGATCTCGCCCTGGTCTTCGGGCTTCGCGAAGAAAAGGATGAAGCCTCCGCCGCCCGCTCCGAGGAGCTTGCCTCCCACGGCCCCGGCCTCGCGGGCCGCCTCGTAGATCTCGTCCACGTGGGGCGTGGATATCTTGTCGGTCAGGCT
>JBDREN010000096.1:0-65527 GCA_043819795.1 Elusimicrobiota bacterium | reverse complement strand
GTAAGAGGAACGGGGCAGGCATCCAACTGCGGGCAAGCAAGGACTCTTTGCCAGTCTATGGGCGGATGGATCCCCAATTATGCTCAAGCGCTGAAATGGCTGTATTGGAGGCAGTCAGGCAGTCTCGATCTTCTCTACCTGCATGACAATGGCGAATTTTGGATGACCGATGAGTACCAGTGCTCCTGCAACAATCGTCAGGGAGACGGGTCCGGCTCGGCCGGGATCCCCACGGGCAACGGCGGCGGGTTCGTCTGCGTCTTCGCGGCCTCGAAAGGGGCGATCTCGACCAACCCCGGAGATCTGCCTTTCTACACGACGTCGCCCAACGCGCAGACAAAAGCCGACGTGTCGTGCTTGGGCAATATGCAGGCCGGGCAGACCTGCCAGCAGACGTGGTCGGTGATCCCCACGGGCCCTCAGGGAGAGGTGCACGAGTTCTTCACGTATTACGACTCGACCGGCGGCGGCGACATGAACACGCCCATCGTGGAGATAACGATCTTGTGCGACGATCCGGACGGCGACGCGGTGTGCAGTGACGTCGACATCTGCCCGGCCGACGCCGATCCCGCTCAAGAGGACAACGATGAGGACGGGACGGGCGATGGCTGCGATAATTGTCCGGCTCTCGCCAACGCCGATCAGGCGGACGCGGACGGCGACGGGGCGGGGGACGGTTGCGACAACTGCCCGAACATATCCAACCCGACCCAGGCGGACTCGGACGGCGACGGCACAGGCGACGCCTGCGAGAACCTGATAGCCTCCCTCGTCAACCCGACCGTGCCGACGACCGTCGTGCAGAACCAGCCGTTCACGTTCCAGACCAAGGTGGACTGCACCTCGGGCTCCTGCGGCGACGTGACGGCTACTTTAGACCCGCCGCTGGAAGAATATAATTTCACGACCTGCGGGCAGACAGGCAGGACTGGTCCCTCGCAGGGCCAATGCGACTCCGCTTATCTCGGGACATCTTTGGAGGGGCGGGTGAGCGTCGCCAATGGAATTCAGGGATGGACTGTCCCAGCAAGTGGAATCTATACGATTCAGGTATTTGGGGCGCAAGGCGGGATAAACCCCGAGAATGCCGGCGCAGACGGGGCGCGCATGACCGGTGATTTTGAGCTGACGCAAGGGCAAATAATCAAGATCCTGGTAGGCCAGCAAGGATTATTTGGCGGAAACGCTGTTTCTGCGCCGGGCGGCGGCGGCACTTTCGTGGTCAAGAGCGACAATACGCCGCTCATCATCGCGGGCGGCGGCGGCGGCCATGGGTGCGGCAACGGGGCGTCTCTCGGCATAGCGGGCTCCATAGGCGCCAGCGGCACTACGGCCTCTCAGGGATATGGAACGCCCGGCACAAACGGCGGCGGCGGCAATTCCGGTGATGGCAACAACGGCGGCGGCGGCGGGGGCGGATATTCCGGGGACGGCGGACCTAGACCTTCTAATGGCGGCAACCCCGGCATAGCGTTCCTTAATGGCGGGTACGGCGGCTGGTCCAGGGATAGTATATCGCAAGGAGGCTTTGGCGGCGGCGGCGGCAACTGGGAGTATTCCGGTTCAGGCGGCGCCGGCGGGGGATACTCCGGAGGGGCGGGCAGCAATTCATCGTCTTGTCCGGGCGGCGGCTCCGGCGGCGGCGGCTCTTATAATGATGGAATCAACCAGGACAACCTGGCGGGCGCGAACAGCGGGCATGGAAAGGTCACAATAACGAGGACGGGCAAGGGAGTCGTGCCCATGAACGCGGGGACGCCGTTCTATACGACCTCGCAAAACCCGCAGACCAAGGCCGACGTGCCCTGTCTGGGCAACATGCAGGGCCAAGCGACGTGCACCCAGACATGGAGCGTGGTCGCGACCGGCGCGCAGGGAGAAACGCACGAGTTCTTCACCTTCTACGAGGCGACGCTGAGCGGGGCCGTCGCCACGGACAGGGTGGAGATAACCATCTACTGCGATGAGACCGACGGCGACAACGTGTGCGCCGACGTCGGCGATAACTGTCCGACGGTCGCCAACCCGGGCCAGGAAGACGCGGACGGAGACGGGGCGGGCGACGCCTGCGATACGTGTCCCGATATCGCCGATCCGGGCCAGGCGGACGCCGACGGCGACGGGGCGGGGGATCCCTGCGACAATTGCCCGGGCGTCTCCAACCCGAGCCAGGCGGACTCGGACGGCGATGGGACGGGGGACGCGTGCGAGAATCTGGCGGCTTTCCTGGTCGCCCCCACGGCGCCGTTGAGCGTCCTGCAAAGCCAGCCGTTCACGGTCAAGACGAGAGTGGACTGCGTCGCGGGCGCTTGCGGCGATGTGACGGCCACTCTGGATCCGCCTCCGACGGAATATGGGTTCACAGATTGCGGGCAGACTGGGAAGAATGGCCCGGCGCAAGCTCAGTGCGACGCCGCCTACACGGGGACGACGCTGGACGCGCAAGTGACTGTGGCCGGCGGGATCCAGCAATGGACTGCCCCGACAAACGGGATCTATACGATCGAAGCTTTGGGCGCCAAGGGCGGCGGCGCCAACGGCGGCCTGGGAGCGAAGGCTAAAGGGGAATTCCATTTGAATGCCGGCGAGACTCTGTACATCATCCCAGGCCAGCGGGGAGGAGTGACAACCCAGGGGTCCGGATATTGCGGGGGAGGGGGAGGGGCTAGCTATGTTTATAAGGATGCCTCCGCCAGCCATCCGCTTATTGTCGCGGCAGGAGGCGGCGGACAGGCTGAAGGCAGTTCCGGCGGGGACGGCTCCGGAAGCGGGACTCCCACAATGGGTAGTGGGTCCGGGTCGGGCAATGGCGGAACCGGCGGCAATGGCGGAGATGGCGGATACAATGTGGGCAATCTGTCCACAGGCGGCGGTGGCGGTGGCTGGTTGACGGACGGGCAAGACGGCTTGACCATAAGGAACCCCAAAGGCGAGGGAGGTCAGGCCCCCAGAAACGGAGCCGTCGGAGGCCTGTTCACTCATGACTCCGGCTATACGGGCGCCGACGGAGGCTTCGGTGGAGGCGGGGGCGGTTCCGACAATACGGGCGCGGGAGGCGGCGGCGCGGGATACAACGGCGGCGGTGGAGGAAACAACTACAGCCCTTGGGGTAGCGGCGGAGGCGGCGGCTCCTATAACTCGGGAGCCAACCCGGACAATGCGGGTGGGGTGAACTCGGGTCCTGGGACGGTCACGATAACGGTGGTTTCCACCTCCAAGGGCGTGGTGCCCATGAACGCGGGGACGCCCTTCTATACGACCTCGCCGAACCCGCAGACCAAGGCCGACCTGCCCTGCCTGGCCAACATGCAGAACGGAGACAGCTGCGAGCAGACATGGACGGTCGTCCCCACCGGCGCGATCGGGACGACCGATCTGTTCTTCACGGCATATGACTCGACGTCGGGCGGGGATACCGCGACGCCCAAGGTCGAGATAACGATCGCCTCCTGCCTTGACGCGGACAGCGACGGTCTCTGCGACGGCGAGGACAACTGTCCGGCTGACGCCAATCCCGGTCAGGCGGACGCGGACTCGGACGGCTTGGGCGACGCATGCGACAACTGCGCCAATGCCGCGAACGCGGGCCAGCTGGACGCGGACAGCGACGGGATTGGGGACGCTTGCGACAACTGTCCGGCCGTGGCTAACCCGGGCCAGGCGGACGCGGACGGCGATGGGACGGGAGACGCGTGCGAGAACATGTCGGCTTTCCTGGTCGCCCCCACGGGGCCGTTGAGCGTCGTGCAGAGCCAATCGTTCACGTTCAAGACGAAGGTCGACTGCATCGCGGGCCCCTGCAGCGACGTGGCGGCCACGCTGAACGGAGACGGCGGAGGAAGCGGGTCCCAGATCAGCACGAACCCCGGAGACACGCCGTTCTACACGACATCGCCGAACCCGCAGACGAAGGCCGACGTACCCTGCCTGGCCAGCATGCAGACCGGGCAGAGTTGCGAGCAGACATGGACGGTCGTCCCCACCGGCGCGCCCGGGACGATCGATCTGTTCTTCACGGGATATGCCTCGCCGTCGGGCGGCAATGCCGCGACGCCCAAGGTCGAGATAACGATCGCCTCCTGCGCTGACGCGGACAGCGACGGTGTCTGCGACAGCGGCGACAATTGTCCGGCGGCGGCCAACCCCGGCCAGGAGGACGCGGACGCGGACGGCATAGGCGATGCGTGCGACAATTGCCCTGATACGGCGAACGTGGGTCAGCTGGATGCGGACGGCGACGGGACAGGGGACGCCTGCGACAACTGCGCGAGCGTTGCGAATCCGGATCAGGCCGATACGGACGGCTCGGGCGGCGGTGGCGGCGTCGTGCAGACCGTGCTCCAGCCGGGCCCGGCCCAAGGGAAGGACGCCTTCGTGTTCATCTATGACGACCACGGCTACGACGCGAACGGCCAGGACGTGACGGGGCCCTACGGCTGGTCCGACACGCAGAACAATGGAGCGCGTGAGGAGCTCCATCTGAGGAAGAACGGCCAGGCGCAGTTCGAGAGGCGCACGTATATCGAGTTCAACCTGCCGCAACTGGCGCCCGGCGACCTTGTCTCGGCGACGCTCGAGCTCCATATCGACAACATCCCTCAACCCGGATGGGGCACCAGGCCGGTCGGCGTGTACAAGGTCACCTCCGCATGGGATGAGATGACCATCACGGGCGCCAATCAGCCCACGTATGACGCGGTGACGCAGTACGCTCCCGGGACCGTAGGCGCCCAGCCCGGCTGGTACAGTTGGAACGTCACGAGCTTGGTCGGCGAATGGCTCGGGGGCACCGCCAACCACGGTATGGTCCTGGTGGTGGAGGATACGAATAATTGGCATATAGCCATGGCGCACAGCTCCGACTCCAGCGATGCGGCCCTGAGACCCAGGCTCGTGCTCCAGCACGCCGCCGTGCCCGTGAATGTCGCGCTGAGCAAGCCGTTCACGTCGAATGTGGCGCATTACTCGAACTTCCTCGAGGCCTACGCGACGGACGGCGATATGGCGACAATGTATTGGACCACCACAGGCCAGAACTCGGGGGATTATTTCCAGGTGGACCTGGGCCAGAACTACACCATCGACCACATCTACATCGTCCAAGCGAGCCTGACGGGAGGGTACGTCCGTCCGGACGATTATGTCCACAGCGGCGTGCTGGAGTACTCCACGGACGGGGCCAACTGGACGCAGATCACGCCCGTCAGCACGAGGGAGATCGACGCGTCGTTCAGCCCGACCCCCATGCGCTACTTCAGGATCCTGGTGACGGCCTCGTACGGGACCTGGGTCCAGATCCTGGAGATGCAGGCCTTCGGGCCGAGCGGGCCGGGCGACGGCATCGGAGACGCCTGCGACAACTGCCCGGCCGTCTCTAACCCCAATCAGGCGGATGGGGACAGCGATGGAGCGGGAGATCTCTGCGACAACTGCGTGACCGTCGCCAACGCCGGGCAGGCCGACGCGGACTCGGACGGCTCGGGCGACGACTGCGACTGCGACGCGGACGGGGCGTGTCCCGCGGAGGTTTGGTGCCGGGACGTCGCGACGACGCCGGACCCGGACTGCAACCAGCCGCCCACGCTGGGCCCGGTGACCGGCCTGTCGGGCAACGAGGGCTCTCTGCTGAGCCTCAGCGTGCCGTTCTCGGATCCGAACCCCGGGGACACCCACACCGCCACCATCGATTGGGGCGAAGGGGCGGGGGCCGAGGCGGCGGTCGTGAACCAGGCGGGCGGGACCGTCTCCGGCGAGCACGTCTATGCCGACGACGGCAGCTACCCCGTCACCGTCTGCGTCACGGAGAGCGGGGGGTCGCCCGTCTGCGATTCCGGGACCAACACCGTCGCGAACTTCGCGCCCACCGTGACCGCGGGCGCGGACCAGACGATCGCCGAGGGCGCGACCCTCACCCTCGATCCGGCGCTCTTCAACGACAAAGGCACGCTGGACACCCACACCGCCACCCTCGACTGGGGCGACGGCTCGGGAGGGAGTTGCCCGTGCCTGGTGATCGAGGCGCCGTTCGGCCCGCCGGGCGACGCGGCCGGAGCCGACGGGACCGTCACCTTGGGCAGCCACGTGTACGCGGACGACGGGCCCTATACGGTCAAGGTCTGCGTCATGGACGACGAGAACCTCGAGACCTGCGACACGCTGATCGTCACGGTCACCAACGAGGCGCCGACGGTGGCCGCCGGCGCGGACCAGACGATCAAGGAGGGCGCGACCCTCACCCTCGATCCGGCGCTCTTCAACGACAAAGGCACGATGGACACCCACACCGCCACCGTTGACTGGGGCGACGGATCGGGAGGGAGTTGCCCGTGCCTCGTCATCGAGACGCCGTTCGGGCCGCCGGGCGATGTGGCCGGGCTCGACGGGACCGTCACCTTGGGCAGCCACGTCTACGCCGACGACGGGACCTATACGCTCGAGGTCTGCGTCAAGGACGACGAGAACCTCGAGACCTGCGACACGCTGATCGTCACGGTCGGCAACGAGGCGCCGACGGTGGCCGCCGGCGCGGCCCAGACGGTGAACGAGGGAACGACCGTCAGCCTGGCTCCGGCGACGTTCAACGACCTCGGCACGCTCGACACGCACACGGCGACCATCAACTGGGGCGACGGTACGGGGACGGAGACGGGGGCGGTGAGCGAGGCTCCGTTCGGCCCCCCCGGGGATCCCGCGGGAGTCAGCGGGACGGTCGCGGGCTCCCACATATACGCGGACAACGGGATCTACACCGTGACGGTGACGGTGACCGACGACGACGGGGCGACCATAGACGACACCCTGACGGTGACGGTCATCAACGTCACGCCGACGATCGACGCGGGCGCGGACATCACGGTGGATGAGGGAGAGTGCGTCGTCGGCGGCCGCATACCGGTGACGGCGCCTTGGGTGGTGACCAGTCCGGCGTGCGTCCCAGTCGACACCGACGGCAACGGGGCGATCGACGCCAGGCGATGCACGGAAGGCACGGTGCAGGGGGATTTCGCCTCCGAGGCGTTGACCTTGCCTTCTGGTCGGCTGGATCCGGGCGAGAGCGTCACCTACAGCGTGGACCTGACGCCAATCTCCGGAGACACGCATTTCGCGGGAACGGCGCAGGGCTCTTTGCAGGGTTCGCTCAACTTGAGGAACTGCGTCCTGGTCATAACCGCCGACCTCAGCGCTCCGGGTCCGGCGACTCCGGGCGGGGCGTTTGCCGCCGTCCCGGCGCTCCAGTCCGGAGTGTTCCCGAACCTCGGCTTGAAGATCGGAGGCCCCGCCTTCTCGGGCGTCTGGGGCGAGCCGATGAGGGTGGTCCAAACGGTCACGCATCTCGGCGGGGGGCGGGATTCCGCGACGTGCACGTTCACCTCTCCCGCGGGATCGGGCAGCGTCTCGACCGTGGCCGACACCCAGACGGACGCGGGATTGCAGCCCGCGGTGCCTCAGCCCGTGCACGATGCCGTCGACGTGGTGTACTACGGGGCGTCCTACGGCGGGAATCTGGGAGCGGTACCGTCGGATACCGTGGCCGCCAATTGGGAGATCGCCTATCCGCGCCACGGCCAGACCTGCGCCCAGGCCGGCGCGGTCAGCCTCGCGCTGTCCGCGTTCGCCGACCTGGGCACGCTCGACACCCATACGGCCACCATCAGCTGGGGCGATGGCACGGCCATAGACATCGGCGCGGTTGCCGAGGCGCCCTTCGGACCGCCCGGCAACACGGCCGGGGCGAACGGCTCGATCGCCGGCAGCCACGTGTACGCCGACAACGGGACCTACACGGTGAGGGTGACGGTGACCGACGACGACGGCGCGACCATAGACGACACCCTGACGATGACGGTCACCAACGTCACGCCGACGATCGACGCGGGCGCCGACCTGACGGTGGAGGAGGGCGTCACGATCAGCCTGGCGCCGTCCACCTTCAATGATCTGGGCACGCTCGACACCCATACGGCCACCATCAGCTGGGGCGATGGCACGGCCATAGACATCGGCGCGGTTGCCGAGGCTCCGTTCGGACCGCCCGGCAACACGGCCGGGGCCAACGGGACCATCGCCGGCGAGCACGTCTACGCCGATAACGGAGACTACACGGTCACGACCTGCGTGAAGGACGACGATCTGGCCGAGACCTGCGACACTTTGGTCATCACGGTGAACAACGTGGCGCCCACGGTCGACGCAGGGTCCGACAACACCGCGGCCGCCAACGGCTACATCCACATCGGCGGGCACATCACCCCGCGATTCATGAGCGTCCGCCTGCCCGACGGCCAGCAGGCCAGCGTGCCCATCGGCCCGGACCAACTGGTGTCGGCGGACGCGATCATGTTCAACGACAAGGGGACCCTGGACACCCACAGTCCGGCCATGATCGATTGGGGAGACGGCGTCATCGAGCCCGTGTACGCGCCCGAGCTCAGCGAGGCGCCCTTCGGCCCGCCGGGCTCGACCTTGGGCGCGGACGGCACGGTCTCGCGCCTGCACCAGTACAAGAACAACGGCCACTTCGTCATGAAGGCCACGATCACCGACGACGACGACGGGGCCACCTCCGATTCCCTGGATGTGACGGTGGACGTGGAGCCGCCGGCGACCGAGATCGCGCACTCGGGCAGCTCGAGCACGGTGAAGGGCACTCCGATGGAGGTGGACGTGTTCCTGGACGCGGGTGCGATGAACTCGCTGAGCGCGGTGGACCCGGATGACGGCGGGGTCGTCTTCGACGTGCAGTGGACGTTCTACAGGGACGTGACGATCGACGGGCCCGAGGCTCTGTTCATCCGCCAGAACGTGGAGCACGACGTGGTGGCCTTCAACCTGTCGCAGGAGGGGCCGCACCAGTTGGAGTACTTCAGCGTGGACAAGCGGGGCAACGAGGAAGGCTACCGGCTCGGCCCGATCCAGGAAGGCCACAAGTTCATCACGATCGGCGTGGACCACACCCCGCCGGTGTCGGAGCTGCACGTCGCGGAGCCGGTGAGGTATCAGTTCGGGCAGATCTTCATCGGGACCGAGACGGAGCTGAGCCTGACGGCGGAGGACCCGCTGGCCCCGGCCGTGGGCGGGGTGGCCTCGGGCGTCAAGCAGATCCAGTACCGGATCGACGGAGCGCCCAAGGTCCTGTACCTGACGCCGTTCACGCTGGCGGAGGGCGTGCATACGGTGACCTACTGGAGCGTGGACCAGGTGAACAACACCGAAGAGGAGCGTACGGTGGAGTTCAACGTGGGCGGCGTGATGAACATCAACCAGACCGCCGGAGTGGGCAAGACGGGCGAGGTGGTGTTCGGCGGGACGGTGGACTTCCTGGGCAACATGATCTCCAACGGCCCGGTGTCGCTCGACGGGACCGTGATGTTGGACGGGGACGCCACGGCTCCGACGGTCGAGAAGAACGAGAACAGCACGATCACGGGCGCCATCACGGAGACGGGCGGGGAGCTGCCGCTCGATCCGGCGCCCTTCGACCTCGCGGCCGTCAGAGAGTACGTGGTGGCGCACAACCTAGCGACGGACCCGAACAACCCGATCGCGGGGTACATCAACAAGAAGGGTGAGCTGGAGGTCCTCAGCCAGATCGTGACGCTGCCGGCCGGGACCTATCTGCTTAAGGGCATCAAGCTGAGCGGCGGCGCGGAGCTTCGGGTCTCGGGGGAGGTGGGCATCCTGGTGGAAGGGGCCATCTCCATCAACTCGGCGAACGTGAACACCGGCGCGGAGAGGCCGGGTGACCTGATGATCTTCGTCAACCATGCAGCCGGTATCGACATCAAGAGCAATGGGCGCATGGCGGCGATCCTGTACGCTCCGACGGCGACGATGGCGTTCGGCGGCGGCTCGCAGTTCGGCGGGCGCCTGTTCACGGGGTATATGGGGATGAACGGGAACTCGATCGTGCTCTCCAATGAGGCTCCGGATACGTACGGCGCGGACGGGGATGGAGACGCCACGCCGGCCTCAGCCACGGCCCTGTCGCCCGAAGGCGCGGACCCGACCTTCACCCTGCGCGACCTCTACGTGTTCCCGAACCCGGCGGTGGGCGGTGCGGTGCCCACGATCCACGTGGCGGTGGGGATCGCGGACAAGGTGACGGTCCGGATATACAACATCGCGGGCCAGCAGGTGCACCAGACGACGATGGAATCCACGCCGCCCGTGATCGACGACGGGAGCGGGCCGAAGTACGCGTACGAATACGCCTGGCAGGGGCATATCCCCAGCGGAGTGTATCTCTACACCATCGTGGCGGAGAAATCGGGCGACGCGAGCGTCCGCAAAGCCGGAAAGTTCGCGGTCGTGAGGTAATATAGAGGAAGAAGCCGGACCTCCAGGCCTGGGCCGGAGAGCATATCTTTGGGGGACGTTCCCTGTCCATTGCCCCTTTTTTTGGCCCTCCGACCTGACAAAAAAAAATTATCGCTTTAGAATAACCGCTTTTTCTTATCCTTTGTCAAGAGTTTGTCCTTGACTTTCCGAGGATTTGGAGCTAAATAATATTAGCCACCCGGTGGGTTTCCAGAAAGGAGACGATTATCCCTGGTTGGCACGCTGAGGGCATGCGCGGTCGCTCTCGTGGGCCGGGAAGTGCCGTAATCAAAATCAGGCGCACCGAAGCGGTAGGATATAGATGATTGGAGCCGTGTCCCGAAAAGCAAGCCTGGGCGTCATCCTCGCCCTTGCTCCCGCCGGTCTGGGCTCCGCCCGGGCCGAGGTGCCCAGCCTCATCCCGTATCAAGGCAGGCTGAGCGACGCATCGGGGGCGCCCGTCCAGGGGTTGCGGGACATCACCTTCCGGATCTACGACGCCGAGGTGCTCGGGAACAAGCTCTGGGAGGAGACCCAGCAGAACGTCCAGATCCTGCGGGGGCTCTTCTCGGTGCGGCTCGGCGCAGCGAACGGGTGGAGCCCGGCGATATTCGCCGGCGGCGACTCTTTTCTGGAGATCGAGATCGGCGGATCGGCCTTCACGCCGCGCAAGAGGCTGGTCGCCGTCCCCTACGCCGCCAACGCGGCGCTCATCGGGGGCAAGGAGATCAGCGTATTCTACCGTCCGGCACCCGACGGTTCCGTGGACGTGGGGGGCGGGATCGTTTTCCAGAACATGGCGGAGCCTCCGGACACGCCGACGACGGGCCTTGGAGTGCTCTACGCCCGGGACGGGCGGCTGTACTTCAAGAACGACGACGGGCTGGAGACCGATCTGGCGACCGAGGCCCGCGCCGGCGCGCGCGGCGAACCCGGAGACACGGGGCCGGCGGGGCTGGCCGGAGCCCAGGGCTTGACCGGATCCCCGGGCCCGAGAGGCGACGTCGGACCGCCGGGGTATCCCGGGCCGCAGGGGCCGCCCGGCGCCCCGGGTCCGCTCGCGCCGCCGCCCCCGCGCCAGAGCTACTCCAGCGAGTTAACGCGCTATAGGCCGACGACCTGCACCTCGAGCATCAGCCAGTGGGGGGCGGCCCGTTCGCTCAAGCCCAGCTGCACGACGAGCGGCGGATGGGCCGGGAATGCGGGCGCCCCGACCTGCCGCTACGTGGAGGGGACCAGGATTTCGGCGTATACCGTCCAGTGGTCTTGGAAGACTTGCGCTGCGCGCTGATGCCTTATGTGAGGAGAAACGACCGATGATGACCCGTCGCGGAACCGGATTTTGGATAGCAGGCCCATTGCTCGTCGTGGCCGCCTCCGCCTATCTGATGTCCACCGCCCGAGCCGAGGTGCCGCGGCTCATCAACTATCAGGGCCTGCTGGCCGCGACGGCCGGCGCGCCGGTCAACGGGCTCAAGGACCTGACCTTCCGCATCTACGACGCCCAAGCGTTCGGGCAGAAGCTGTGGGAGGAGACCCAGGCGAACGTCCCGGTCGCGAACGGCATCTTCGCGGTCCGGCTGGGAGCCGTCGCGAGTTGGAGCCCGGCCGTGTTCGCGGCCGACACCGCGTGGCTGGAGATCGAGATGGACGGGTCGGTCCTGTCGCCGCGCAAGCGTCTGGTCACGAGCCCGTACGCCGCGAACTCGGAGCTCTTCGGCGGGCTCGGGCTCGACGCCTTCATGCTGCGCAACGACGACGGCCTCGCCGAATTCGAGCCCGGGGGGCTGTTCCTTCCCGAGATCGCCGTGCCGGCCAAGCCGGACTACGGGAAGCTCGTCCTCTACGTGGCCGACGGAGTGCTCTACTATAAGAACGATCTGGGCCAGATAGCCGACATCTCGTCGCCGGGAGCCCAGGGCCCCAAAGGCCTGCCCGGGCCGCCGGGCGATATGGGAGCCAGGGGACCGAGGGGGGATACGGGGCCCAAGGGCCACGACGGGGATATCGGCTTGACCGGATCCCGGGGACTCCAGGGACCCCGGGGGCCCATGGGAGGGACGGCGTCCGCGCCGGCGGCCCAGACCTGTACGCCGTCTAATTACAAGTTGGTCAATTGGAGAGCGCGCACCTGCAGGGCGAGCCTCACCCAGTGGGGGAGTGCCGTATTGCACGCGCATTTGGCCAGCTGCACGACGAACGCCGGCTGGGCGGGCACCGCCGTGCCTCCGACGTGCACATACACTGACGGCTATAGGAACGGATACACGGTCCACTGGCGGACGACTACATGCACCGCCAACAGCTACTCGGAAGGAAAATGCTGAGACGCTCCGCCATGAGGAAGAATCTGGGGACCCATCTTAGGCTCGGCCTCTCGGCCGTCCTCGCGGCTTCTCCCGTGGGCCCGTGGCCGGCGTTCTTCTCGGGCGGTTCGTTGGCGGGCGCCGCGATCGTCGTCCTCTCCGAGTCGCCTTCCCAGGCCGAGATTCCCCGCGTCCTCAACTACGAGGGCATCCTGAGCGATCCCTCGGGGGAGCCGCTCAGCGGGCTGCGGGACCTCACCTTCCGCGTCTACGACAACGAGACTCTCGGACAGAAGCTGTGGGAGGAGACACAGTTCAACGTCCATGTGACGAGCGGCCTCTTCTCGGTCCGCCTCGGGTCCGTAAGCGGGTGGAGCCCCGCCATCTTCAGCGGGCCGGACACTTGGCTCGAGATCGAGCTCGGGGGCGCCATCCTTTCGCCCCGCAAGCGGCTGGGTACCCTGCCCTACAGCGTCAACGCATCGCTCTTTCAGGGGGACGAGCCGGACGCCTTCGTCCGGAAGGGCGCCGACGGCTCCATCGACATCGGAGGGGCGGTGTTCTTCAGCAAGATGCTGCCGCCGACCAGGCCGGACCCCGGCCACGTGGTGCTCTACGCCAGGTCGGACGGCAGGCTGTACTACAAGGGACCGGACGGCAAGGAAGTGGCCGTCTCGCTCACGCCCATTCCGGGCGGTCCGGGCATCCGTGGAGGCAAAGGGCCGAAGGGCCCGGACGGCCCCGCGGGAGACGTGGGACCCAGATGCGGGCAGGGGTCCCTCGGCCCCACGGGCCCGCGGGGCCCGCAGGGCCCGCCGGGCCCACCGGGAGGGCAGGCCCCCCTGCCGACCTGCTCGAGCCCGAGGCTCAAGAACTGGGTGCCGCGGACCTGCTACGCGGTCTACGACCGATGGGGATCCGCCGTCAACAACGAGCCCAGTTGCACGACCCCGGGCGGGTGGGCGGGGGCCGCCAATCCTCCCAAGTGCCGCTACATCGAGGGCAAACGCTACGGCTACACCGTGATCTTCGGCTGGACGGACTGCACGGCGTACGCGTATTCCGATTCGCGCTGCTAAGACCTATCCCAAGATGTCACGTCAGGAGACACCATGAACCGACTCAGCTCGCCGGTGGCCGCCGCTTTCCTGGCGGCTTGCCTAGCCTCCTCGGCCGCGACCGCCTCCCGCTACACGCTGGTCCAGTTCCCGAACGGCAAGGATTTCCTCGTCGACGCCCGCAGCGGGAAGACCACCCCCCTGGAAATCGGCGTGGGGACCGACAGCGGCGGAAGGGCCGCGACGATCGTCCCCTCTCCGGGCGGCAAGTACCTGGCGTTCGCGATGCGGGACAAAGGCATCGTCCTTGTGGACCTCAAGAAAGGGAGTACGCGCACGCTCGTCAAGGACAACGCCATTGGGCTGACGTGGACGCCGGACGAAAAACAGCTGCTCTACATGGTCGAGTCCGCGCTGCCCAAGGAGACCGAGAAGGAGAAAGCCGCCGCGAGCGAGAAAGCGGCGGCCGCCCCGCCTCCGGAAGGCGCGCAGGGCGAAGAGAACGCCGAGGACGCGGAGGCTGAGCCGGCCATCGAGGAAAGCTTCCTCTACGAGCTGCGCAGCGTGGACATCAAGAGCGGAGAAGCCACGAAGATCATGACCCAGACCCTGGAGGTTCCCGCCCTTCCGCCGGGCGCGCCCGACGGCGGGTTCGAGCCGATCGACCATTCCCCCGTGATCGGCGTGCCCGCCCGGGACCCCGAGTCGCCCAATCCCAGCGCTCTTTCGCACCCTCCCGACATCCCACCCGAGATGCTCAATAGCGCATTCGAGTCCCCGACGACCACTATCGAGAAAAAATAGGCGTCAGGTGTTAACTTTGTTAACTAAGTAGGAGGATCGAAACTGCCTTGGCGTCCACGCCGTCGCAAAATAGGCGCCCGTAGTCAGTTAACAAGTTACACCTTAGCGGTGCTCTAGACTGGAGTTCCTGAGCTCGATTTTGAAAATATGCTTGGAATATCGTCAGATCAATGAAAAACCGGCTTCACTGGAGTGACTACGCAAAATACGATTTCTCGACGGAGCGTTACTGACTATAAATGCGAACCAAGAATCGGCGAAGTGTATTATTATTAAAGGTTTTTTCTAAAATTTAGCTCAGGAACTCCAGTCTAGACCATCGCTTGGCCGCGCTCCTCCGGGACGAAGGCGGCCGGCTTCCCCCGGGAGATCCGGCGGCAGAGCGCGTAGGTAGCCAGGGCGATCAGGGCGGCCGTGACGACCGCCGCGGCGAAGATCCCGTCGATACCGAACCAGCGCGAGGCCGCCCAGGCCATCGGGATATACAGGACCAGCATCCGGACCGCGGTCAGACCCGTGGCCTTCCCGGGCATCCCCAGCCCGAAGAAGGCGGAGCGGCCGATGGTCCCGACTCCCTCGGCCCCATAGCCCAAGGGCACGATACAAAGGTAGCCGGCGGCGACCGCGACGACGCGCGGGTCCGGATCGAAGAGGGCGGCGAGCCTCCCGCCCGCCGCGGCGAGGACCGCGACCATGACAAGCCCCCATATCAAGGAGAAAAGGAAGCTCTGCCGGAGCGCCAAGTGGACCCGGTCGAAGCGGCCGGCCCCCCAGTTCTGCCCGACGAAGGGCCCGACGCTGGAGGCCAAAGCGATCAGGACGATCATGGTGAACGCCTCGATCCGGGTGGCCACGCCGAAGCCCGCGACCGCCTCGGGCCCGAAGCCCGCCACGAAGCTCACGATGACGCCCATGGAAAACGACACGATCATGTTCGCCGCCCCGGCCGGCAGCCCGATCGCCAGGATGTCCCTCCACGACCGGAGCATGTCCCCCCAGCGCTGGGCGGAAAGGAGCAGCATCCGCTCCCGGTAGTGCAGGATCCAAAGAGAGGCCGCGAGCGTCAACGCCCTCGATATGACCGTGGCGATGGCCGCGCCCTCGAGCTCCAGACGCGGCATGCCCGCCAAGCCGAAGATGAGCAGGGGGTCGAGCACGACGTTGGCCCCGGCCGCGACGGTCATGATCAGGCTCGGTGTCTTGGCGTCCCCCGCGCCGCGTATGGCTCCGCAGCCGACCATGGGGATGACAACGAAGACCATGCCCGGATACCAGATCCTCATGTACTCCCGGATCAGGGGCCGGACCTCGGGACCCGCGCCGAGCGCCGCGAACAAGGGATCGATCGTGAGCAGCCCGCAGGCCACGAAGACGCCGACGACGAGCAGCGAGAGCGTGAGGCTGTTGGTGGTCAGCCGCCGCACCCGGAGCCGGTCGCCCTCCCCGATCGCCCTGGCGACGAGCGAGGACGTCCCCACCGCCAGGCCTAAGGCCAGGCTCCCCATGGCCATGACGACCGGGAAAGTGAAGCTGAGGGCCGCCAGTTCTTTGGTGCCGAGCTGCCCGACGAAATACGTGTCCGCGAGGTTGAAGGCGATGATGGAAAAGATGCCCCAGACCGTGGGCAGGGCCAGGGAGGCGAGCGTCTTACCCACCGGCCCTTCGGTCAGGTTGGCGCGAAAGCCGTCAGGCGGCATGGGGCCGCCCGAGCCCCTACCAGCGCCTCGGGATGTTCTTGACCACCCGGACCGTGTCCCGGGCGATCAGGAGCTCCTCGTCGGTCGGGATCACGAAAACCTTGAGCGGCGAGTCATCCGCGCTGATATGGGCGCATTCGTCGGGAAGGGCCGCTCCGTTCTTCCCCTTGTCCAAGCTGAGCCCGATGCAGCCCAGGGGCGCGCAGATCCTCTCCCGCACGGGAGCCGAGTTGGAGCCGATGCCGCCGGTGAAGATCACCGCGTCCGCCCCGCCCATCTGCGCCAGGTAGCCGCCGATGTAGAGCTGCACCCTCGCGCAAAAGAGGTCGATAGCCAGGCGCGACCTGCGGTCCTGGTTCTCCGCCTCCTCCGCCAGAAGCTCCCGCATGTCGCTGGTCAGCCCGGAAAGGCCCAGAAGCCCGGACTGCTTGTTGAGCAAGGTGTCCACCTGGTTGAGGCTCATCCCCTCCTTATGAACGAGAAACTCGATGATGGAGGGGTCGATGTTGCCCGCGCGGGTGCCCATGATGAGTCCCTCCAGGGGCGTGAAGCCCATGGACGTGTTCACGGACGCGCCGGCCTTGATGGCGCACGCGGAGGCGCCGTTGCCCAGGTGCAGGGTAATGATGTTGACCTGCTTGGGCTCCAGGCCGTGCATCCTCCGGTACCGGTAGGCCACGTAGCGGTGGGAGGTCCCGTGGAAGCCGTAGCGGCGGATCTTGTAGCGCCGGTAGAGCTGGTAGGGGATGCCGTAGAGGTAGGAGGTCTCCGGCATGGTGGAGTGGAACGAGGTGTCGAACACCGCCACCTGGGGCACTCCCTCGCCCAAAAGCTGCTGGGCGGCGCGGATGCCCTTGAGATTGGCCGGGTTGTGCAGGGGAGCGAGCTCCACGCACTCCTCGATCTCCTCCAGGACGTCTTTGCCGATCCGCGCCGACATGCGGAAACGCTCGCCCCCGTGCACCACCCGGTGGCCCACCGCGTGGATGTCCGCCAAGGAGTTGACGCTCTCGATCTTCGACTCCTGGGAGATGATCCATCGCAGGATGAAGTCGATGGCCTCCCGGTGGTCCCGCAGGGGCATGGCCTTCTTCTCCTTATGGTTCCCCCCGACCTTGATCGTGATCAGGCACTGGCTGCCGATGCGCTCGATGACGCCTTCGGCCAGCCGCTTGTCCTTGTCGGCCTCGATGAGGTCCTTGTCGGTCTGGATGATCTGAAATTTGACGGTGGATGATCCGCAGTTCAAAACGAGCACGTTCATGGTGTATCGACGCCTCCTTCGGAGTATCGGCGGCAAGCCGCGGGGTATTATGGCAAAAACGGCGTCAGGCTGACACCGAAGCCACCGAGACAGCGTATAATATCGTTGCCCGCGCGTCAGGACCGCAAGACAAGGAGGCAAGCGCCGATGATCGTCACCACCGTGACCGTTTACGTGAAACCCGAGCAAGTCGACGGCTTTATCCAAGCGAGCGTCGAGAACCACGAGGGGGCCGTCAAGGAGCCCGGCAACATGCGCTTCGACGTGCTCCAATGCTCGGCCGACCCGGCCAAGTTCCCGCTCTACGAGGCGTACGAGTCCGAGAAGGCCGCGGCCGCCCACAAGAATACCGCCCACTACCTCAAATGGAAGGAGACGGTCGCCGACTGGATGGCCAAGCCCCGGGAAGGCGTCCCCCACAAGGTGATCCGCCCCGCGGAGAGGGCTAAGTGGTGATCCCGGACTTCGCCTTCGCCAGGACGCCGAAGATCGTCTTCGGGCCCGGCAAGCTCCGGGAACTCGGACAAATGGCGGAGGGATTCGGCAAGACGGCCCTGATACTCACGGGCGCCCGGTCTTTCACGGCGTCCGGGAGGTGGGACGCCCTCGGAGAGGACTTCTCGCGCAGGGGCGTCGCGCACTACCGCGTCACGGTCGAGGGCGAGCCATCGCCCGAGTCGGTGGACGCCGTCGTCGCGGATTTCAAGGGGAAGGACCCGGACGTCGTCATCGGCATCGGCGGGGGAAGCGTCATGGACGCGGGCAAGGCGGTCGCCGCGATGCTCCGGCACGAAGGCCCGGTCGTCGACTACCTGGAGGGCGTGGGGACCAAGACGCCGACGGGCGCGAAGGTCCCGTTCATCGCGGTGCCCACGACCTGCGGCACCGGCAGCGAGGCCACGAAGAACGCGGTCCTGAGCGAGGTCGGGACGGGCGGGTTCAAGAAGTCTCTCCGGCACGATAATTTCGTCCCGGACGTGGCGCTGATCGACCCGGAGCTGGCGCTCTCCTGCCCGCGGGACGTGTCGGCCGCCTGCGGGATGGACGCTTTCACCCAGCTGCTCGAACCCTACGTGTCCACGAAGTCAAATCCCCTGACCGACGCGGTGGCCCTGAGCGGCCTGGACCTCCTGAGAGACAACCTCCTGCCTTCCTGCACGACCGGGGCCGACGACGTGGACGTGCGGGCCGCCATGGCGTACGCCGGGCTCATGTCCGGCATAGCGCTCGCCAACGCGGGGCTCGGCATCGTGCACGGGCTCGCCGCGCCGCTCGGGGGCTTCTTCGACATCCCCCACGGCGTCATCTGCGGGACCCTGACCGGGCCCGCCATCGAGGTTAATATCGCCGCCTTGAAGCGCCAAGGAAACGCGGGCGAGCCCGGGCTCTTTAAGTACGCGACGGCGGGCGCCCTGCTGACCGGAGAGGACTCCTCTGACCGGGACGGGTGTCTCGCGGCCCTCGTAGCAAAGGCCCGGGAGTGGACCCGCGCGCTCAAGATCCCCCCCTTGAGCGACTACGGCGTCAAGGCCGCGGACGTGAACATAATCGTCGCCGGGGCCGGCAACAAGAACAACCCCGTCGCGCTGAGCGCCGACGAGATCAAGGCGCTCCTCATGAGCCGGATCCACTGAGGGGCGGCGGCGGGCCGGAGACGTCACCCCATGGGGCCGCGAACGCAGCGCGAACGGAGGAGAAACCCCGGCGGCGAGTGCTGCTGCTGCCGCAAGACCTTTTCCTTCTGCTGGAAGTGCCCCTGCGGCCTCTCCATCTGCCAGGCCTGCATGGACGAGAACAGCTGGGGCATGACCTGCAACGGGATCACCTGGATCTGCCCGGACTGCGGCAAGTCCAACAACTTCTAGACTCATTGAAGGTCGACGAATAACGCGCGGAGGCCGGCGGAGGCCGCCTCCGCCCGAATTCGTGCCCTTGCTCTCGGGCAATTCACGGAGTATCCTTGGAAGGATGGGCAAGGATGCCGGTTCGCTATTAAAGGGACTTCCCCCCCGCGTCCTGGCCGCGGCCGGGGTCCTGGCGGGGGCGATCCTCCTTGCCGCCCCAGCTCCGGCGGCCGCTCGAGGGCTCCCCTTCGATAAGGCGATCAAACGCATAGCCGCCGACATAAGCAAACAGCTGCCTTCGAAGAGCCGCGTTCTGGTCGCGGACCTTCACGATCTGGACGGCAGGATCACCCATTTCGGGCGATACCTCTCCGACAAGCTCCAGATCGGTCTGGCGAAGCGGAAGACGGATTTCGCCATCGTGGACAGGAGCAAGATCGACCTTTCTCTGGAGGAGCTGACGCTGCAAAAGGCGGGGCTCATGGACGAGTCCACCATGACGAAGATGGGGAAGATGCTCGGGGCGAGCGTGATCGTCTACGGGACCGTCACCGATCTGGACGACTCGATCGACATCGACGTGAAGATCCGCGACATCGAGACGGGGACCTCTCTAGGGGGCACGTCGCGCAGCCTCAAGAAGACCAAGCGCCTGGCGCATCTGGTGCGCTCCATCATCAAATCCGAGCGCGACAAGGAGAAAGAGCTGGCCGAATACCGCGAGCGCGTCCTCAAGGAGATCGAGGAGGACCGGCTCAAGAGGATCGCCGCGATAAAGGCCGAGGAGGAAGAGAAGCGCTCGAAGCTGACCGAGCTCGACAAGGAGATCCGCCTGAAGTCCACCGCCATCACCGAATACGAGGAGAAGGTCCTGGAACTGAAGAAGAGCCAGTCGCGCCTGGAGGCCATTCACTCGAAGATCGACCGCCTCAACCGCGAGGTCCCGAGCAAGCTCAAGATCGGGATGACCCGGGCCCAGGTCAGAAGCGTCCTGGAGCTTGAGCGCAAGCTTGGAGGCGCCTTGGATCTCGGCACCTGCTTCTTGGTCGGGCGCTATTTCCTGCTTTTCGAGGGCGACGTGCTTGGCAGCGTGGTCCTGAGCGGCAGCGTGGGCGAGTTCAAGTCCGCCCACTCGAGGAGTTTCTTCAAGGGCACGTTGGTGGTGGACAGCTGCGAGACGGCGGCGGCCTTCGGGAAGAACGCCGCCAGGTAAGAGCACCTGGATCTGTCCGGACTGCGGCAAGTCCAACGACTATTAGCGTCCCCGCCGGTCGCCGCGGACCTCCCGACGCGTCCGCCTTGAAAGACTCGGTTCGTTGTAGTACCATTGACTCAGAGCGGATCTTTCATCCGCGGGAGGAAGGCCATGGCGAAACGTCCGGTAACGATCGTTTTTCTCGTCGGCACGCTATTTGCAGGGGCGAGCCTGCCTTTCTCGTCCGCGAAAGCCTCCCCTCCGAGCGACTCCGTATGCAACGACTTCGGGCTGTTCGGCCGGTCCCTGGCGCTGTGCAGGACCTACTGCGACGCGATGGACTGCGACGGGGCCGACCCGCGCGGGTCCCGGCAGGCGTGCCAGAAAGTGCTCGACAGACTCATGACGCTGGGCGGCGGCAACCAGCTTCCCATCTGCATCGACAAGGACAACGACGGCCTGGCCGATGACTTCGACAACTGCCCCGACATCGCCAACCCGGACCAAGCCGACAGCGACGGCGACGGGGCGGGCGACGCGTGCGATACCGTGGAATGCGGCGAGTGCACCTCGGACGGCGAGTGCCTCCCCCATGAGACCTGCACCGCCGCCACCGACTGCATGATCTCGTGCGCATGCCCCACATGCGCGGTGTGCGCGGGCCATTGCGTCTACCCGTGCGGCGACGGCACGGGACTGCTTTGCGTCATGTACCCGCCGGAATGCCCGGAGGGCGCGGTCCTCACGGTCCGAAACAGTTGTTGGCAGTGCGCCGATCTCGACACGTGCGAGCCTTCGTGGTAAAGACATAAGCCATCGCGGCCTCGCGACTCCGGCGGGATGGCGGGGCATCTGCTATCCTCGGTCTCGGGCGATACCCGCACCGACTACTATTACGGCTCCGAATCGGGCTGGCACCAGATGCGGTGGGACGGCGGCCTCGGACGATGGACCTGGCTTTTACCCGCTCAGCGCTCCGCGTTCACGACGGGATATGTGGGGAAGCTGCGGACCCGCCGCCGCCTCAGGCCCTTTCCCCGCGGATCCGGCCGCGGAAACGCTCAACCCGCCGGTCCTCCAGAGCGCGAGGGCGCTGAAGGTCCGGGCCCAGAAGTTCGCCTTCTCCTCGGCGGGGTACTTGAAGAAGTCTATGGTCCAGCCGTGTCGCGGGTCTATGTAGAGGTCCCGCAGCACGTTGGCGATGTGCTTTGGCTTCCAGTCCGCGTAGACGAGCAGGTCGTAGGCGAACCCCATCATGTTCTTGGGCTGGAGGGCCATGGGGTTCGGCTGGTCGAGGACCTGCCGGGCGAAATCCGTGAGCCGGCCGTCCCGCCTCGCCCTCGCGAGGGCCTCGCCCCGGGGCAGGTCGCGGGTCCTGTCGAACTCCTGGTGGAACTCGAAGAGGGCGCTCCGCTTGTATTCGGCCACGAGCTCGATCACGCCGTCGTCGGCCGCCGGGATGATCCCCGAGAACCGGCTCGCGTGCTCGGCCGCCTTCTCCAGGTCCCACATGCAGTCCACGATCCTGTCCAGGTCGGGCTCCTCGACCGCGTTCCTGCCGTCGTAGACCGCGCCGATCACGTCCACCAGCGGCGGATGATGGAACATCTGGTATTTGTCGTGGTTCTTCTTGTGGAGGCTGAAGGGGCTCCGTATGGAGCGCATGAACGGAGAGCCCTCGCACCAAGAGTTGTCGAAATTGACGCACCGGTCGAGGCTGTCCGATATCGTCAGCGGAAGCCCTCCCTCGGAATCGCCGTCCTTGAAGGCCTCGATGGCGACCAGCGACACGTATTCCGCGAGCTTGCCCAGCCCGCTGAACACCCTGGCGGCCTCCAGCGAGACGCCCCAGCGCCGCTTGATGTCGCTCACGTCCACGTGGCGGCACGCGCGGACCAGGTCCTCCTCCAGGCAGCCGATCTTCTCGATCTCCGCGAAAGGCCTTTCGTAGGCCGGGTTCTGCCACAGAAGATGCGCCCCCGAAGGCGTGTAGTCCAGAAGATAGGGGACGCCCCTCTCCCTGAAAAATCCCTCGACGAACCTGAATACGGGCGCGGCTTGCTTGAACCAATGACGCTGGGACTCCTTGTCCGTATAGAGCTTATGATTCTCGCCCAGGAGGAATACCTCGAAGTCCATGGGCATGAGCACGGAATCGCTCCTCTCCCCGACCACCGGCATGTGGACCTGCATCCCCTTCTCGAGGGTGAACTTCTCCAGCCGGTCTATGGGCTCGACCGCCACTAGGAAGCCGGGGTCCCAGCCGTCGGCTAGGAGCTCCCTGCCCGCCGCCACCACGTAGTGGGCGTGCCAGAAGCTGTTCTTCAGCTTGCCGATGACTCTCGCGTAGTATTCCTGTGGGGTCATCCCATTCCTCCCGAGGGCGCCGCCCGGCCGGACTCTTCCTCCGCGGCGCCGGCCTTCATGATCCTAAAGATCAGGACGACGAAGCAGACGATCCCCGCGGCGACCATGGCCAGGCCCTGGGCCGTGTCCTTGAAGATCAGGCTCCCGATGCCGAAGTTCAAGGAGAACATGAAGACCAGCCCCAGCGCGAAGTTGACCATGGCCTCGCCGAAGAAGCCCGAGGGACGCAAGCCGTGCCTCCTGTATATGTAATTCCAGCCCGGCGAGCCCGGCCGGACCCTCCTCACGAACTCGACGAGGATATTCTCGTCCACCGGCCTCGTCAAGAAAGTGACGCTCAGCCAGACCGCGGCCGAGGCCGGGACCACGATCAGCAGCTTGTAGGCGTAGGGCATCTCGGGATAAAAGATGAAGAGGTAGCAGGCGATCACGGAGGAGGCGATCATCCCCGAGAACTCGGTCCAGGCGTTGGCGCGCCACCAGAACCAGCGGATGATCCAGGTGAGGCCCGCGCCCGCCGCGAAGACGATGATGTTCTTCCAGGCGTCGGCGATGGACTTCATGTTGAGCGCCAGCACGATCGCGATCGCCAGGTTGAGGATCATGGCCAGGCGCGACATCAGGATGTAGTGCTTCTCGGAGGCGTCCTTTTTGATAAAGCGCCGGTACATGTCGTTGACCATGTAGGCCGCGCCGAGGTTCAGGTGGGTGTCGATCGTGGACATGAAGGCGCCGATGAGAGTCACCACGACCACGCCGAGAAGCCCCGTGGGGAGGACCTTGGCCATCATCATGGAATAGCCCATCTCGGGATCGGCCTGAAACGCCGGGACGCCGTGGAAGCTCACCATCGCGCACAATGCGATGACGATCCACGGCCAGATCTGGAACGAGTAGTTCAAAAACGCGAACAGGAACGTCCCCGCCGTCGCGTGCGTCTCGTCCTTGGCCGCGGACATCCTCTGGATGTGCTTGCCGCCGCCGTCCGCGTACTTGTGCGCCCACCACTGGACGAAGATGAACACGAGGAAGACCGGGAACGTCATCCTCTGCCCCGGGCTGTCCACGTCCGGGACGAAGTTCAAGAGCCCCGCGCCCGCGCCGTAGATGGAGTCGATCTTCTCCATGAGGACGGAGACCCCCCCGACATCCTTCAAGGCCAGGAAGGCGAAGACGATGGTGCCCCCCAGCGCGATGAAGTACTGGAAGAAGTCGGTCATTACCACGCCGTAGAAGCCGGAGCACAGCGTATAGATCAGCACGATGGCCGTGAAGATGACCAGGATCCAATGGACATCGAGCGTGGTGACGCCCCTCATGACCTTGATGAGGGCCAGGAAGACCCAGCCGAGGATGTAGCAATTGAGCACCACGCCGAAGTAGAAGCCCTTGAAGAGCCTCAGGCCCGCCGCCGGCCCGCCGCCGTACCTGAGCTCCACGACCTCCGCGTCGGTGATGACGCGCGCCCGCCGCCACAGCCGGGCGAAGAGGAAGGCGGACATCATGACCGTGATCCCGTTGGACCAGTGGAACCAGAGCCCCGCGATGCCCTCTTCCGCGACGAGGCCCATGATGGAGAGGGGGGTGTCGATCGAGAAATTCGTCGCCGCCATGGATATCCCGATCAGATACCAAGGCAACGACCGGCCCGAGACGAAGAAGTTCTCGACCGATTCGGAGGCTTTCTTCGTGTAATACAGCCCGATCGCCAGCGAGATCAGGACGTAGACGCCGATGATCGCATAGTCCAGCGCGCCGAGAGCCTGCATGATCCTCCCCTTTACCGCCGTCCGGCCCGCAAATTGTAGCACCTGTCGAGCGGCGCCGCGAGGGACCCGTTCCGCCGGGGACGCGAGGCCGGTCTCACGCTCGCCCGGCCGGCCGCAGGAGCAGGTTGAGCGCCACCGCCGTCAAGGCGCCGGTGCAGATCCCGGACGAGAAAAAGATGCGCGTGGACTCGGGCAGCCTCCCGAAAAGGTCCACGTAGTCCTGCGAGCCGATCGCGGAGACCATCCCCACCCCCAATGACACGGCCAGCACCATAAGCTCGCGGCTGCCCAGCTCCTCGCGGGAGACGATCCGGATCCCCGAGGCCGCGATCATGCCGAACATCGCCACGCCCGCTCCCCCGAGCACGGGCTCGGGCATCAGCGAGATCAGAACGGACAGCTTGGGGAGCAGCCCCGAGACGATCAGAAGGATCCCCGTCAGCACGACCACGTAGACGGAAGCCACGCGCGTGAGAGGGATGATGCCCACGTTCTGGGAGAAGGACGTGTTCGGCCCGGCGTTGAACACTCCCGCCACGGCCGAGCCCACCGCGTCGGCGAGGACCGACCCCTGCAGGCGCCCCTCGTCGAACTCCGTGCCGCTGACGTCCATCACGGCGATCGTGTCGCCGATGGTCTCGATCGTGGTGACCACGTACGCGATCACGAAGGGCAGCAGGACGGCCCAGTCCAGGGCGATCCCGTAGCGCAACGGCATGGGGATAGTGAGCCAGGCGCCCTCCCTCAGCGGGGAGAAGTCCACCGCCCCCATAAGCGCCGCCGCCGCGTACCCGCAGGCCATGCCGAAGAACACCGCGCCCGTGGAGAGGATCCCCCTCCCGAAGCGGGAGAGCAGCACGATCAGCGCCAGGACCGAGCCCCCGAGCAGCAGGTTCTGAGGCGCGCCGTAAGCGGGCGGGTCCGCGAGCTTGGACGCGGCCCCCCCTCCGATCCACAAGAGGGCCACTGGCATCAAGGACAGTCCGATCAGGCAGACGACCGTGCCCGTCACGATCGGGGGGAAAACCCTCCGCAGCCGCGGGACCAGGAAGGCGAACGCGCCCTCCACCACGGAGCCCACGAGCGTGCAGCCGAAATAGGCGGCCAGACCCCCGGCGTTCGCGGCCTGCAGACCCGGACCCACGAACGTGAAGCTGGTCCCCATGACGATCGGAAGGCCGGAGCCCACGCGCCAGATCCTGCGGGTCTGAATCAGCGTGGCCAGGCCCGCGCAGAAGAGGGAGCACGAGATGAGGTAGGGCGTCTCGGAGGCGAGGACGCCCCCCTGGGCCGTGGAGCCGATGATGAGGGGCACGGCCACGATCCCGCCGAAAGCGGCCATCATGTGCTGCAAAGCCAGCAGAACGGCGCGGGCGAGAGGCGGACGGTCCCCGATGCGGTATTCCAGATCCTTGGCGTGGACGCTCAACCCGTAGATTAAACCTTGAAATCCCGGCGTTGTCCACCTTGCATCCCCGATATGTCCGATCAGGGTCCGACCGCGGCGACCATCCTAGTCATGCGCCTCGCGCTGGAAGAGAGGACCGGAAGACCAAAGCTATAGCGGGTCACTAATAAACCTGCCCCGCTCAGCGCTCGATGCTTCGCGTTTTGCGAGGCTTGTTCGAGCCGTCCGCGACTACGGTGGAATCTATGCGGCCCAGTTCCCGCCCGTCGGACGTCGTGACGCTCACGCGCCATCGCCCCGGCTGATAGCGGCTCTTCACGCCGTAGGTCCGGAAGCCCTCATCGCGCCCGCCGACGACGTCAAGAGGGATGATGTCGGTCTCGCGCCAACCTTCCGCAGAATCCTTGAAGAGCCAGCGCATCACCAGGCGCTCCTGAAAGCGCGTAGGCGAGAATACGCTGACGAAGCAATAGATATTATCGCCCGGACGCGCCAGGAAGGTCTGGTCGCCGTGCTGCCAGAACTTCCACCGCGACCGCGTCATCTTGAGCAGGAACCGGTCCCCTTCGCGCCGGACATCGTGATAGATCCCGATCGACGAGATCGACAACGGCACCGGCGGGATGATCTTGGCGAAATAGAGCCCTGTGAAGACGACCAGAACGGCGGCGAACGGTATCAGGACGTGCCTGCGGATCGGGGCACCCGGCAGATGCCGGCCGAGCCGCCATATCAGCAGGCCCACCGCGGCCACGGCCCCTGCCATGGAGCCGATGAAGGGCCAGGGCCCGATCGAACCGACGAGCATGGGGACAAGATAGGTGAAGTAGGAGACCAGACAGAGGCTCAATAGCCCCATGCGCATCGTCGTGCCGGAATTTCCGGATGGATGGCTCTCGTTGACGACCAACAGCCCCGCCAGGACCAGCAGAAAGAAGAACGAGACGCTCAGCGAGGCGCTCTTGAAGTAGAACAGGGTGTAGATGTTGAGGAGAGTCCCGAGCATAAAATGCGTGGCGCCCTTATGATAGCGCCAAGCGCCCGCAAGCCTCCGGGGCGGGGAGAATCCAGCATAGCGCTCCCGGAGCTCCAGGCTGATGAACAGCGCGCAGAGCAAGAGGTAGATCGCCTGATGGATGATGTTGTGGAGCCGGTCGATGCGGCCGACAGCTAACGTGTCGAACAAGAAGCCCGCGATGAAGAAACCGGCGGTGCAGGCGGGCTCATGCTCTTGATAAAATCTCTTGGCGCGCTCGCGCAACGGCAAGGGCGCGGGGGCCCTCTGCAATGGCAAGGCGCTCACCGGTCGATCCTGTTCGGGCGGCATCTTCTACCTCTTATGGGCGGGAGGATTACACAGCAGCAGCCGCAGAGGCGAGCCGCATCGGATTCATCCCGATTCCACCTGATAATCCCGCACGTCCGCCAACATGCCGAGCATGAAAACGTGTTTGATTCCCGTATCCCGCGAGCACATTAAGGAGATCACCCTGCTCCTCCTGGCCGCCTGGGACTGTCACAGCATCTTGGATCTTGGCGTCAGGCTGAAACTTATGAAACTTGTCGAACTGGGGGCGGGGTGGGTCGTACTGGTGGTATGGCGAGACGACCCCGCCTGGATGTCCCCGGCACCTGTCACCACGTCATGGCCCGCGGAAACGACGGGCAGCGGATCTTCCGCGACGCCGCTGACCGGAGATCGCTCCTCGAGACCATCGCCGCGGTCAAAGGGCGCTTCCCCTTCAGGCTCTATGCGTACTACCTGATGTCCAACCACATCCACCTCTTGATGGAGGTCGGCGCGGCTCCCCTTTCCTACACCATGCAGCGCGTGCTCACGAGCTACGTGCATGCGTTCAATGTCCGGCATAAGCGCATCGGCCATCTCTTTCAAGGCCGGTTCAAATCCGTCGCCTGCTCCCGGGACTCCCGGCTGCTGGAACTGTTGCGCTACATCCATCTCAATCCCGTGCGGGCGGGGATGGTCCAAGACCCGGCGGATTGGCCCTGGTCGGGGCACCGGGAGTATCTCGGCGAGGACCCGCGCGGCTTGATCGACTGGGGGCTTCCTCTCGGCATCTTCGCGCCGGAGACGGCGGCGGCGCAGGAATGCTACCGGCGATTCGTCCTGGAAGGCCTCGCGCAGGTTGCGGCCCCCAAGGAGCCCACGCCCCCACCGGCCCCTCCGCCGGATAATCGACTCCTTAGGCGCGCCGCCTTCAGACAAACGCCCCTGCTTTCTCTCGCTGAGCGGTACTGCCGGGACAAGCGGGTCGGCGTGGCGGCTCTTCGCGGCCCCAGCCGGCGGCGCGCGGTGTCCGCGGCTCGCCGCGCCTTCATCAGTCACGCGCTTGGGTATGGCTGCCGGCCCAGCGATATCGCGCGGTTCCTCAACAGATCTCATACGGCCATCCTAAAAGCCGAGCGGATGCCCCTCGACGGGTCTTTCGCCGCGTCCGCCGCCGGACCATAAGTTTCATAAGTTGCAGCCTGACGCCCTAACGCCTCTTAGAGAGATGGGTGCGGGGGGGCCTCGGCGGGCCCGTACTGCTCAGAAGCCCTCTTCCGACTCGAGCCAGTAGAACTCCACTCTGCGGTTCATCCGGCGGTCCTCCTCCGTCTCGTTGGGCGTGATGGGCCGGGTCTCGCCGAACCCCTTGGAGATGACGCGGGAGGACTTCACTCCCGACTCGATGAGATAGGTCTTCACCGACCGGGCCCTGCTGCGCGAAAGCCCCAGGTTGAACGCTTCCCCGCCCAGGTCGCAGGTGTGCCCGTGGACCTCGATATTCAGGCTCGCGTGCCGCGACATGATACCGGCTATCTCGTCGAGGGTGTCCTTGGAGTACTCGCGCAGGACGGCTCTGCCCAGCTCGAACTCGATGGCCGGGATCTCCTTGAGCTCCATCCTGCGCTTCAAGGACTTGACCTCGTTGCGGGCCTTCCCGCAGCCGAGCTGGATGAAGTTGTCGGGCTTCTGGAGCGCGGAGTTGCCCGCCTTCCAGACCACGAGCTCGCCCGTCTCCTCCAGCCCGGCCCTCAGCACGGCCAGCTTATTGTGGCCGCGCTCCAGCAGCACGCGGGCCGCGACGGGGACCTCGGGGCAGCAGCATACGGAGCAATAAAGCACGAGCAAGTGGTCCTTGGGCAGCTCGACGGCCAGGATCTCCTCGACGGGCACGCTGCGGGCGCCGGCCAAGTGGTCGTAGGAGAAGTCGTGCGGCGAGCGCACGTCGAGGAGGTACACGGGCTCCCCCTCCCTCATCATCTTCTTGAGCTTGTGCGGGGAGATCAAGGGCACCCGCACGGGCTTGCCGCCGAGGTCCTCCTCGAAGCGGGTATATTCGGGGCAATCGTCCCAGATCAGCGGCTTGATGTTGGGGACCGTCCCGGACGGCGCGGACCACGCGGCCGCGGCGAGGACGAAGACGGCCGCGCCGACCAGCGCCGTGATGCTTCGCTCGGAACGCGGGAGTCCGGAAGGCATGGCTTGGCTATCCTTTCTTACGGCCTTTCTCGATCTTGGCCCAGGAGTCCCTCAGCGCGACGGTCCGATTGAACACCAGGCGCTCCTTGGAGCCGTCCACGGAGTCTGCGCAGAAATAGCCCTGCCTCTCGAACTGGAAGCGGCTGCCCGGCGCGGCGTCCGCCAGGCTCGGCTCGACGCGGCAGGACTTCAGGACCTTGAGCGAGTCCGGATTCAGGTAATCCTTGAAATCGGCGTCCTCCGCCTCCTCGCTCGGGTCGGCGATCGACAGGAGATGGTCGTAGAGGCGGACCTCGGCCTCGAGCGCGTGGGCGGCCGAGACCCAGTGGATCGTCCCCCGCACCTTGCGCCCGTCCGGGGCGGTGCCGCCCCGCGAGTCCGGGTCCACGGCGCAGCGCAGCTCCACGACCTCGCCGGTCTTCTCGTCCTTCACGACGTCCTTGCACGTGACGAGATACGCGTAGCGCAGCCGGACCTCGCGGCCGGGGGCTAGGCGGAAGAACTTCCGCGGCGGGTCCTCCTGAAAATCGTTCCGCTCAACGTAGATGACGCGCGAGAAGGGGACCTTGCGCGTGCCCATGCCCGGGTCCTCCGGGTTGTTCACGGCGTCCAGCTCCTCCACCTTATCCTCCGGGTAGTTCTCGATGACCACCCGCAGGGGATCGAGCACGGCCATGACCCGCGGGGCGCGCTTGTTGAGATACTCCCGGACACTGTGCTCGAGCAAGGCGATGTCGCTGAGGCTGTTGAACTTGGAGACGCCGATGCGCCCGCAGAAAGCGCGGATCGCCTCGGGCGGATAGCCGCGCCTGCGCAAGCCGCGCAGCGTGGGCAAGCGCGGGTCGTCCCATCCGGAGACGCGCCCCTCCTTGACCAGCTCCATGAGCTTGCGCTTGCTCATCACGGTATGGGTGAGGTTCAGCCGGGCGAACTCGATCTGCTGCGGGTGGCACGCCGTCTTCAGCTCGTCGAGGAACCAGTCGTAGAGCGAGCGATGGTCCTCGAACTCCAAGGTGCAGATCGAGTGCGTGATACCCTCGATAGAGTCCGAGAGGCAGTGGGCGAAGTCGTACATCGGATAGACGCACCACGCGTCCCCGGTCCGGTGGTGCCGCGCGCGCCGGATGCGGTAGATGGTCGGATCGCGCATGTTGAAGTTCGGGGACGCCATATCGATCTTGGCCCGCAGCACGTGGGCGCCGTCCTCGAACTCGCCCGCGCGCATGCGCGCGAAGAGGTCGAGGTTCTCCTCGACGGAACGGTCGCGGTCCGGGCTGTTCCTGCCGGGCTCGGTCGGGGTGCCGCGGTACTCCTTGATCTGCCCGGGGCTCAGGCTGCAGACGTAGGCCTTGCCAGCCTTGATCAGCTCCACGGCGTACCCATACATCTTCTCGAAGTAGTCGGAGGCGTAGTACTCCCTGTCCTCCCAGTCGAAGCCGAGCCAGCGCACGTCATCCTTGATCGACTCGACGTACTCGACCTCCTCCGCGCTCGGGTTGGTGTCGTCGAAGCGCAGGTTGCAGGCCCCCTTATTCTCGGCGGCGACGCCGAAGTTGAGACAGATGGACTTGGCGTGGCCGATGTGCAGGTAGCCGTTGGGCTCGGGCGGGAAGCGGGTCGCGACCCGTCCTTCGTTCTTGCCATCCTTCACGTCCCGCGCGACGATGTCGCGGATGAAGTCCGAAGGCCGGCTCGGCTGGGATTCCGGGGCCTTCGCGGCCCTTGGATCGTCTTTCGGCATAGGCGAATTCGGTCGGAACATTATACAGAACATGGAAGGATGCCGTATCCTGACCGAGGGCCCAGGATTCCCTGGGCCTATTAGTCTCAAAATCGGGGCCTAAAGGCGGTCGCGCGGCCGGGCTTCGCGTGGTATACATTAGTATGGTCCGCTGGATGACGAAATCCATCGCCGCTCTGCTGGCTCTCAGCCTCGCGATCCAGCCCACGCTCGTCCGTGCCGGCACGGCCGTCACGGCCGCCTCCGTACGCACGTCCGCGACACCGGCCGTCGCCGCCGGAGCGGTCGCGAACGCGCTCGCTCCCGCCACCCTGAGGCTGTCTTTGCCGAAGACCCCTCTTTCGTCCGGTCTCCCGAGCCTGGCGACGCCGGATCTTTCTCTGCCCGCTCCGATGGCCGCGAGCCCGACCCGATCCGCCGCCGCCGCGCCCGTCCGGGCACGGACCGATCGCCCGGACTCCTCTCAGCCGGCCGCCCGCGACGCCGCCTCCGCCGATGAGGCCCTGTCCCGCGCCCGGCAGGCCCCGGCCGCCGGCGAGAAGAAGTCGCCCCGGGCGAAGCTCGGACGCCGCCTCAAGTCCCTCTTCAATGCCGTCTCCGCCGAGCGCGCCACGCTTAGAGAGCTGCCGGCCGAAGGCGCCAGCGCCGCGGCCAACGCCCAGATCGGCCGGCTGACCGGCGAAAAGACCCGGGCCCTTCCGGTGGCCGCCCACCAGCCGGGCGTCGGGGCGCCCGTCGAACCGACGGCGGTCAACCCTCTTCCTTCGCTCAATCCGGCCCAGAGTCCCGCTCTCCTGCCCCAGAGCGAGCGCGGCCCTCCCGGAAAATCCGCCAAGGCCGAGCGGAAGGCGCGCAAGGCTTCGCCCAAGCCCGGCAAGAAAGGCCTGATCCGGCGGATCAAGGACGCGATCGCGGGCAAGCTCCGGATATTCAAGGACCCGCAGAGGAACAAGGCATTCTGGCGGCTCTTCCTGGGCGAGCAGCTGTACATGATCGGTTTCCAGATGTACGTCGTCGCGCTCCCGTACATGATGAAGGCCTTCACCCAGAACAATCTCGCCGAGGACGGGCGCCTGCGCGACACCACGGCCGAGGCCCTCAACGCCCTGGTCCGCCGCAACCGCAGCCTGGCCCGCATCAGCCACTGGGTGGCGCAGGCCGTCAGCTACGCCGCGATACCGCTCTTCACTAAGGATGGGAAGGCCGGGCCGAGGAAGTGGCTCGTCCGGGCGGCGCTGATCCGGGCGGCGGTGATCGCCGGGATCCCGGCCATATTCTTCGCCTCCGGCCTCTTCACGGCGCAGACCGCCCTGCTCGTTTTGATGGGGCTCATCGCCGCGCAGTCCTTTTTCCAGGGCCTCTACGTCACCATGATGGCCGGATCGACCGCCCGGATCATGGGCGACAAGAGCGTGGACCCGGCCGAGCGCATCCGCGCCAACTCGATCCGCTCGTTCGCCGCCGCCATCGTCGCCCTCATCGCCCCGGCCATCGCCGGCAGCATCGCCGGCATCAAGGACCTCTTCGGGAAGATGGGCTCGGGCAGCGCCGTCATCTACGGCATCTACGCGGCGTCGGTGGGGCTGGCGGGCCTCGTCTTCGCCACGATCCGCATGCTCGGCCAGCCCAACGACGCGTCGGCCGAGGCCCTGCGCGCCGAGGCCGCCGGGCCCAAAGTCCGCGGGATCGGGGGCGCGCTCAAGAGCCTGTGGACCTCGATGGTGGAAGGCGTCAAGCTGATCTTCAATAACCGGTTCCTCCGGACGCTCTTAGCCATAAGCATCATCACCTCGCTGTTCGCCGACCCCCTCATCTTCAACGTGCTCCCCGAGTTCGTCGAGACCACGCTCGCCGCCAACCCGGCCGCCGTGGAGGGGTTGCTCCGAGTTCCGGTGCTGGGCTGGCTCATGAGCCGCCTGGTCACCACCCCGATGGGCTTCTTCGCCATGCTGGTGACCTTCTCGAGCCTCGGCTGCGCGATAGCGGCGCTGCTCCTGAACCCCCTGCGCTCGCTCTACAAGAAGCTCGGGTTCAAGACCGAGGAATCGCTGACCATCCCGTTCTACATCATGGCCTTCCTGCAGGTGCCGGCGTTCTGGGCCATGACCATGATCTCGTCGCCCCCGGCCATACTCCTCTTGTGGGGCTTGCAGAACCTCGTCGTCGCCTTCTCCGGCACGGTCATGGCCGGCATCCACCAGAAGACCCTCAGCCGCTACACCTCGAAGCAGATGAACCAGGTCCTCGCGGCCAACTCGCTGGTGACCATCCTCGCCGCGATCCTGGCCACCTACCTCTATGGCTCCGTGCTGGCCGGCATACCGATCGCCACGAGCCTGCTGATCGCCGCCGTCGCCACGACCGTCCTGGGCCTGCTCAGGCTGGCCTCTCCGTGGCTCCTCTTCAGCCGCGCGGAGCGCAGGGGAGAATCCCCCGGCACCCCACCCGCCAAGGCCAAGAAGCAGGAAAACGCCCGATATTGAGTCGCGACGTCCGACGCTTTCTGGAGTAACCCACCCCAGGCTGAGAAGTTACTCAAAGAACGGTGCCTGGCACCTTATTGAGTAACCCGTCCCGGGACGGGAAATCATTCATAACCGCCGCCCATTCTTTTAGCGCTCGCCCTTGGGGTCGGGGTGGACCGTGACGTCGGCGTTGGGGACCTTGGCCTGTATGCGCTCGATGAGGGACTCGGTGATCTCGTGGGCCTGCTGGAAGCTCTTCACGCCGGCGATCTCGACATGGAAGTCGATGAAGCACCGCCCGCCCGAGCGCCGGCTCCGGAGATCATGGAAGCTGACCACGCTGGGGTGGTGGCCGCGGATGATGGACTCGATCTCGGCGGTCATCTTCTTTGAAAGCCCCCGGTCCATGAGGTCCTGGACGGACTGTCCTACCAAGGAAATCGCCTCCCGGACGACGTAGCCGCCCACGACGAGAGAGATCGCCACGTCCCAGGCGGACGTAGCGCCCAGCTTGACGAGGATCAACGCGCCCAGCACGCCCAGGTTGGCCAGGACGTCCATGGTGAAATGAAGCCCCTCGGCGCGCAGTATCCGCGACTCCGCGCTCGCGGCGGCCCGGCTGAGGCGAAGGCCGTGCACGGCGCTCAGGACCGTCGCCACCAGCATCACCCCGAGGCTCATGGCGCCGACGCTCAAGTGGCTCCCCGAGACCGCCCGGCGGATCGCCTCCACCAGCAGCGCCAGCCCGCTCGCCGAGATCGCCACCCCCTGCACGGCCCCGGCGATCGACTCCATCTTCCCGTGGCCGTAGGGATGCTCCTTGTCCGGCGGCTGCTCGGAGACCCGCAACGAGAAGTAGTTGACCCCCGAGGAGAATAGGTCCATGGCCGAGTCCAGGGCGCTGGCCAGCACCCCGAGCGACCGGCAACCCAAGCCCGCGAAGAGCTTGAGCGCGGTCAGGAAGGCGGCCAGCAGCATGGACTGCAGGACGAGGACCCGCTTCCGGCGGGCGGAGACCGTCACGGCCGCCGCCTCAGGCCCCGGCGCGTCGCGCCCGCTCAGCCATGGGCCGGCGCGCGCCTCGGCCGCGACAGACGCCACTGGGCGGCGGAGACGAAGTATTCGGCCAGGCCCCGCAGGTCGGGGGCGCCGGAAGGAAGGGAGACCGGAGGGATCACGCAGACCGAATCGCGGTATTTCCGGAAGGCGCGGTAGAACTCGGCCAGCCCCTCCCGGTCGATCGACTGGAGCTTCTCCAGGCTGATCACAAAACGCTCCTTCCCGCGTTCCAAGGCCTCCCGCACGCGGCGACCGAGCTCCGCCGCGCTCTTGCCGTCGAGCGCTCCTTCGAGGAGGATCCAGGAGAGCCCGTCCGCCGCGCGCCGGTCCAGCAGCACCCGAAGCTCCGAGGCCGTGCCGCTCTCGCGGATATCCCCCCAAAGCCGCATGAGGGTCCCGGGCAGCTGCTCCCACCGGTAGCGGCTGGGCCGTATATGGGGGTGCTGGAACCAGTTGAGTGAGAGCGTCAGCCGCGTCCACAGCGCCGCCCCCAGCGCCAAGACCGAAAGCGCGCGGTCCAGCAGGCCCGGCGCGCCCAGCTCGCGATGGGCGCGGCGCTCGAAGGCCGCCGTCCACCGCCGGATCCTGCGGTTGGGACCGAGCAGGCGCCCTGCCAGGAACAAAGGATAGATCCTGCGGACCTCGCGGCCCATGGCGAGGGACTTGCGGCGCAGCGCGGCGCGCGGGGAACGCCTCAGGTGCGCGCAGCCGTTGAGCCACACGCGCGAGGCTCGGTAGATGGACGGGCCCAGGCGCCGGGTATCCTGCTCGAAGCACCACCGCTGGAGCCGCTCGATCTCGGCGTACGTCATCTTGGAATGGGTTATCGCCGACGTGAATCCGGTGCAGTTCCGGAAAAATTTCTCGCGATCACCGAAGATATCCGGGCGGAGCCGGCGCTCCTTCTTCATGCGGGCGTAGAGCGGCGTCCCCAGCGGGGGCCCGTAGATGAGGAACTGGGACAACGCGGGCCTCAGGCGCATCAGCCCGCGCAGCTCGTCGGCGATCACATCGGGGTCCTGATAGTCGAACCCGACGATCATCGAAGCCAGCACCAGGATCCCGTTGCGGGTCAGCTCCGGGAAGAGGTCCGAGGGCCGGACGCCCTTCTGCTTGTCGTAGCCCGAGCGGGTCCCTTCGTAGCCGATCCAGAGCCCGTCGACACCCATCTCCAGGAGCTCCTCCGGCGTATACTGGCTGACGGCCCGCACGCTCGCGAACGCGAAGATGGAGAACGTCCTGCCCCCCTCGAGCACGGACCGCCGGAGCTCCATGGCGCGCTTCTTGTTGAGCAGGAAATCCTCGTCGATGATGGTGAACGAACCGACATTCATGGTGTCCTGGTACCGGCAAAGGACGTCGTAGATGTCCTTCCCCGTCGGCAGAAGACGGATGTGCCGGCGCTTGAAGAAATGGGACGTGGCGCAGAAGTCGCAGCCGTTGGGGCAGCCCAGCCCCGCGAACACCATGCCGGTCCTGGCCGCGGGTATCGAGAATATCTTGAGCCGGCTGACGATCATCGGGTGCTCGTAGGGCATCGGCCGCGGAGCCTCGCCGAGAAGGTCCCTCATGAAGGCGACCCCCTCGCCGCGGCAGATGTGGTCGGCGTAGGGTTTAAGCTCCTCGTCGCCCGCGAGCGTCCCGTATCCCCCGAGGATGATCTTGGTCCGGGGCGCGTGCTTGCGCACGAGCGCGACGACCTCCTTCATGCGGTGGAAGGTCGCCAGGATGAAGGCAAGCCCGATGAAGTCGTAGCCCTTCTTGAGCTCGCGGACGAGCTCGCGGCGTGATGGATACTGGAGCACTGTGGTCGGCGCGTCCACATTCTGGGCGATGTACTCCAGCGAGAACTGCACGTGGTTCGCACGCGGGCTAAAGAGCCCTTGGGCGCGCGTCACCTGGCCGAACAAAAGCTCGTAGCCCACGCTCTGGCCGTCCCCGTAGGCCGGCCCCAGCGGCCGGCAGACGGACGTCAAAAGCAGTCGTTTCATGTTTGTTCCCCTATTTTCGAAAGAATGACGCCGCTGCGCATGACAGTCGCGAAGCCCTGGGCCATCGTCCGGAGCGAACCGACGTGCAGCTCCTCCGCCCCGGCGGCGCAGCCGTCGAGGGGCACGAAAACGTTGAGACCGGCGTCGAAGGCGTCGCGCACGGTCGCCTCCACGCAGAGATTCGTCATGACGCCGGCGACGACGAGGTCCGAGACGCCCCGGACCCGGAGCCACGCGCCCAGGCCCGTGCCGCGCAGCGCGCTGTAGCCCGACTTGACGAACAGCCTCTCCCCCCGCCCGGCCTCGAGGCCCTCGGCGAGGCCCGCCCACCGGCTGCGGGGCGGGCACCGCCGGCGCCACCGCCGCGCCATCGGACCGCCGGGGGCCGTGACGTAGACGCCGTAAGCGACGGGCCGCCCGGCGTCGCGGAAGGCGTCCACGAGGCGCCGCACCGCCGGCAACACGGCGGCCCCGGACGGAAGATAGGCGGGCCCGCCCGGGTCCAGGAAGAACCTCTGCATGTCCACGACGAGCAGGGCCGAGCGCTCGCGCCGCAGCCCCGGTCCCGGACGCGCGTACCGGCGGACCGCGCGCTCCCAGGCGCGGGAGGCGGCGCGGATGCCCCGGGGCTCCACGCAGGGAAGCTTCAGCAAACCGCCTCCCTCGCTTTGGCCCGCTCGGCGCGCAGCGCGCTCCCGGCCAGCTGTCCGCAGCTGACGCTCCCGAAGACCTCTTCCGGCCAGGCGGGATTCACGATCGTCCTGAAGCCGCGGCGCTCCAGCTCGCCCGTCACGCGCGCGATGCCCTCGGGCGTCTCGAACCACACCCGGGTCAGCTTGTTGCGGTCGGCCCGTTCGGTCGGATGGATCGGCGTGAACTTGAGGAGAAAGCGCTCGGGAGAGAAATGCCTCTCGACGACGTCCGGGGAACACGGGATGCCTTCGGCCAGGGCGAAGTTCAGGGTGATGCGGCGGTCCCCGGGCCGCCACCAGCGGGCCCCGAAGGCGGCGATCTCCTCCAGGCCCCACTTGCGCACGGGGATCAACGCCCGGCGGGCCTCCTCGTCGGTGGAATGCACCGAGAACTGCAGCTGGAAGCGCCCGGCGCCGAAATAGCGGTCCTTGAGGACGCTCAGCTCGGAGAAGAAGTCCCGCACGACGCCGCAGCGCGGCGCCACGGTGGAGAGGCTCGGCATCAGCCCCGGCAGCCGGGCCGCCCGGCCCAGGTGCTCGATGCACTTGAGCACCGCCGGGTTGAGGCTCGGCTCGCCCATGCGTGCGAAGTGCACCTTGAGCTTCGGGACCTCGGCCGGGTTGGTCTCCGGGTGGGCCGAGAGCGCGAACCGGATCTGGCTGAGCATCTCCTCGGTGGCGAGGTTGCCGTTGTAGCCGATGGTCCCCACGTCGCACATCGGGCAGCCGACCGCGCATCCGAACTGCGTCGACACCATGATCACCCATTTGCGCTCGCGCGGCGTTCCCGGGTCCACGGCGTCGAGGAACTCGAACCACAGGTCGGGGTCGGTCGCCCGCGAGGCCGTGTACAGGGTGGCGATGCCCGGGACCTCCCGGACGCGTTGGATATCTAGGATCGAGGTCATCATGAAGCGGCCCTCCGGCGGTTCTTCAAATAGCGCTCGCACTCCATCGCGCGCGCCAGGCCGTCGGCCGCCGCGATGGCGGCCTGCCGGAAGTTCCCGGCGTCGGCGTCCCCGGCGACAAAAACGCCGTTTCGGCGACGGTCACTTGCCCGGATCCGGACTTCGGGCAGGCTCGGGCGCTGGCCCACCAGCACGAAAAGAGCGTCGAGCGGCTCGGTCCGCGACCGGCCCTTCGCCCTCCCGGAGGCGGGGCACGTCCGCGCCCAGGAGACGCCCGAGAGCGAGCCGTTTCCCTCCAGGGCGCCTATCACCGTCCCCCATCGCGGCACGATGCGGGGATGGCGCCGGACGCCCTCCCGGAGCGGTCCGATCGCGGCGAGCTTGCGGCCGCGCGCGAACAGGAAGACCCGGCGCGCGTGCTCGGCCAGGGCCAGGGCCTGATGGGCGGCGGCCTCCCCGCCGCCGACGACTCCCACGGTCTTTCCCGCGAAGCGCGCCGCATCCCCGAACGCGGCGTGGAAGAGGCCCCGCCCGCGGAAGGCGTCCTCACCGGGAAGCCCCAGCGGCAGAAAATCCGATCCCGTGGCCACGATCACGGCGCGGCAAGAGACCCCCGACGCGCCGACGCGCCCACGCGCGGGCGCGAAGCGCAGGCGAAGGCCTTCTCCCCGCGGCTCGATGGCGGAGACCTCCCCCCGCGCCACGCTCAGGCCGTGACGCTCGGCCTGCAGCGCCATCCGCCGGGCGAGAAGGCTTCCCTTGATCCCGTCCGGGAACCCGGGATAGTTGCGCACCATCGGAAGCCTGGCCAGCTTACCCCCGATACGGTCGCGCTCGACGAGCAGGACCCGGAACCCGGCCCTCGAAAGGTAGAAGCCCGCCGACAGGCTGGCCGGGCCGCCGCCCGCCACCACCGCGTCCCAGGTCCTCACGAAAGGACCTCCCGGGCGCCCGCGGCGAGCCCGCGCCTTCTGCGCAGGCCCCTGCGGCTGATCGTCTCCTGGGTGCGGCAGGAGCAGTAGTAGACCGAGAGCCGATCCGTGTTCTTGAGCGCGAAGAGAAGCAGCCGCAGCGCGGCCTCCTCCCCCTCCGTCACCGGGCTCCACGACAGCGCCGACTCTCGTCCGGCCTCCTCCGCCGAGTGGCCCCGCCCGGATACGCGAAGGTCGTTCTCCCGGCAGGCGAAGAGCTCGTGGATATTGAGATAGGGGACCCCGAGCCGGTCGAGCTCCAGCGCCATCTCCTCGAGCTCCCGCATCCGGTCCGGGACGACAGGGACCTCCACGGCCGTCCCGTCGAAATAGCGCAGCGCCCGCTCCACGGGCCCCGTATCGAATCCGTTGGCGACCAGGTTGAAGCGCACCGCGTCGAGCCCCGCCTCCCGGAGACCGCGCAGGACGTCGTCGTCGGCGCGGTCGCCGTTGGTGTAGAGGTCGATCCAAATCCTCTCGGGCAACGTGCGCAGCGTCCGGACGACGCGCATCACCCGCTCCGGGAAGAGCAGCGGCTCCCCCCCGCTGATCCCCACGCTGCGCAATCCGAAACGGGAGACGATCTCCCCCGCCTCCTCGGGCTCGCGGATCCGGATCCCGTGCGCGACGATCTCGTCGGCGCGCGGCTTGGCGTTGAAGCAGAAATAGCAGTCCCGCGTGCACAGCCCGGTCACGTAGAGGTTGGTCCCCTTGCCGGCCAGGCAGCCGCGGCATCCGGCAGGCAGGCGCCGGGTATAGAGCGTGCGCTCCTCGACGGAGCCGCGTATGCCCCCGCGCCGGAGCTCGTCCAAGAGCGCGGCCACCCTGTCCGCGCGGGCTCCGTCCTCACCGGCGGCCGGGACGGCGATCCCCCTGCGCAGGCCGTCCGCCTTGCGCGCGTACCAGGAAAGGTCGTCCGTCTTCTCAAGCACGAAAATACTCCTAAGCGGCGACAAGCTCCGCGGGCGCGGGCGGCCGGAACTCCGCGACGCCCATCCGCCGCGCGTACGACTTATGGATCCCGACGCAGCCGGGCCGCAGGCGGCAGTCCTTACAGACGAATGCGTGGACCACCTTCGCGGGGTCGAGCGTGCTCCAGGCATGGGCCCTGAGCCGCTCCGGCAACACGCAGAGGGGGAAGTGGTAGAGACGGAACTCCCGGAAGCGGCGCAGGACGCCGTACATGGAGTCGAGCGCGGCCGCGCACTCGCCCATCCGCAGGCCCAGCACGCCGATGTTCAGCTCGGCCCGTCCCTCCATCTCCATAAAGACCAGCTCCAGCCGGTCGATCCCGGCCAGGCGTCGCAAGAGCGTCCCCGCCAAGCGGGGCAGGCCCCGGACCTGGGGGCGGGTGAGGACGACCCGGATGACCACGCGCTGCCCGGGCCCGCGGAGCCCGAGCAGGTTCTCCACTCCCGCCGCGGCCTCCTCGATCCCGCGCTCCGCGCCGACGAGGTTCACCGCCACCTCGCAGGGCGAGCCCGCCGCGTCCAGCGTCCGGCGCGCGAAATCCCGCAGCGCGAAGCGCCTGCCGTGGGTCAACAGCCTCAGATCGGCGTAGGGGAAACCCTTCCGGGCCGCGGCGAGCAGACGCAAGAACTGCGGATGCAGCGTGGGCTCCCCCCCGGTGAGGGTAAGGTTGTCCCGCGCGTCGTTGAACTTGGCGAAGCTCTCCTCGCCGGCCCTGTAGCGCACCAGACGCCGGACCAGAGCCGGGAAGGAATGCTCGGCCGTGCGCCGGCGATAATCGCCCGCCGGGTTCGAGCAGTAGAGGCACTCCTGGTCGCAGGCCGGCCAAACGGGGACGTCAGGCATCCGAGCCTCCCCGGGCGGCCGGACCCTTCCCGCCGTACGCCGATCTCTTGTTTCCCATGGATGGTTCTTCGGACGAACGAGCCTCCCCCGGAACGGGCCGGCCCGAACGCCTATTTTGGCAAATTATTCCGCGTCCAGCATGGCCGCAAGGCCGAGTCTCTAACCAAAAAATATCCTGTTTTTCATCGCAACGTCCGCCGTTCTTTCCGCATCAAGCCTGGTCTCGGGGGGAAGCCGCACAATGGAGTCGAAAGAGGGGGCTGACGCCTCAGCCTGACGACGGGGACTGACCCCGGCATCACCTTACGTACAGTATAATTTTACGGCAGGGAAAGCCACCGTTCCGACAGGCGGGCGGAGGAGTGAAAGCCGTCAGGTCCGGGGCGTCCAAAGGTACTTCCCGCCGCTCCAGGAGCGCCGGATCCGGCCCATGCGGGCGAGCCGCTCCGCCGCCTGCAGGACCGCGGGCCCGCCCCGGCAGTCCTGGCACAGCGGAGTGTCCACGGCGGCCGAGAGCAGGTCGTCGGTCGGACGCGGCCCCGTCGAGAGGATCCCGAGCACGCAGCGTTCGTTCTCGGTCAGGATGCGCCGCCGGGGGTCGTCGCTCGGGGGCCGCGTCCGCGCGTGGGCGCGCTGCGCCAGGGGCCGGAACTCGGCCGCGCCGTAGCGATCGAGATATCCGCGGTCCACCCCCGGGCAGCGGGGCCGGTAGGCGCAGCCCTCGCAGGAGGAAGGCCTGAGCTTGCGGGACCGCACGGCCTCGTCGAGGTCCTTGCCGCGGCCGTCCGGCTCCACGACGCGCGCCTCGAAGCGGTACCAGCCGAGCATGCGCGACTCGTAGCCCGGCAGCAGGCACGGGGTGAAATGGAGCAGCAAAGGCGGCTCGAGGCCCTCTTCCTCGAAGAGGCGGAAGGCCTTCTCGAGGCTCGGGAGCGCCTCGCTGAGCCGGAAGCCCATGCGGTCCGCCTCCCGGCCCATGTTCCCGTCATAGAGTGGATAGATCACCATGAAATTCGTGATCTCGAGGCGGCGCAGGAACAGCTCGAAGAACTCCGGCAGGAACGCGTGGTTGTCCGCGTTGAGGACGATGTTGAGCCCGAGCCGGCATCGCAGGCGCCGCATGTTCCCGATCGCGCTCAGCGCGCTCTTGAACGCGCCCGGGATCCCGACGAGGCCGTCATGAAGCCCGGCCTCGTGCCCGTGCACCGAGAAGCGGACCGTGCTCAAGCCGGCCTCGACCAGCCGTTGGGCGTAGGAGGCGTCCGCCAGACGGATCCCGTTGGTCTGCAGCCGGATGGAGTGGAAGCCCACTTTCCGGGCGAAGCGTATCAGCCGCGGGAGCTCGGGGAGAAGAGTGGGCTCCCCTCCCGAGAGCCCGAGCCGCCGGTAGCCGTTCCGGAAAGCCCAGTAGATGTGGCGGGCCGTGGCGGCCGGGTCCAGCCGCCCCATCTCCCGGTCGCCGTCGTCCTGGGAGCAGAACAGGCAGCGGGCGTTGCAGGCGTTGCTCGGGGAGATGTCCAGGCAGCGCGTCTGCTCGAGGACGTCGTCGGGGACGAGGCTGCTATCCGGCATGGGGCTCGCCATGATTCTCATCGGCGCCGTCCGCCCCGCCGGACGCCGGACCCCTCGCCCAGTCCTCGAAGATCCGGCGCGTCCCGGGATCGCGCAGCCGCTCGAAGATAAGGTCGAAGACGCCCTTGTAGAGGGCGCAGCGCTCGCTGGTCGGCATCCTGCCCCATATCGTGTCCTGCGTCACGTAGTTGTACACCGGACAGACGCCGCAGAAGGGCTTGTAGGCGCAGCCCGAGCACACCGGCTGGTCCTCGAGGTGCGAGGCGACCGCGCAGGCCTTGACGGTCGGATGGCGCAGGGCGCGCTCATAGGGCGTGTCGAAGACGCTGCCGAGGCGGAAGAGCCGGTCGCCCTCCTCCGAGAGCATGCGGCCCTCGTCGCAGGTATAGATATCCCCGTCGTAGTTGTAGGCGAGCTGGCCGAGCCCCGCCCCGCAGGGCGAGCGAAGATCCGTGTACCCGGGGTCCCATCCCTTCAGGATCTTCGTCAGCAGCATGGCCGCGCCCCGCTCGCGCAGGGGCGTGCCCGCCCGGTTGAGCTCCAGGACGCGGTCCAGGCAGCGCCCGTAGAACTCCAGGAACTCGGCCGTGGAATACCCGATGATCGCCCGGCTCCTGCGCGCCGTTCCGATGGGAGTGAGCGGGCGCACGAAGATCCCGGGCAGGCCGAGACGCGCGTACTCGTCGACGATCTCCTCGGCCAGGGGAAGCGAGCGTCGGGTCACGGTGAGCAGGGCGTTGGGCCGCGGGTGGCGCTCGGCCGCGCGGTCCGGGTAGCGCCGGGCCATCGTCCTCAGCCAGCGCTCGACGACGGCGTGGCCGCTGCCCCCGGGATAGGGCCGGTTCCTGTCGTGGAGCGCCGCCGGCCCGTCCAGGGAGGTGCAGACGCTGACCTTATGCTCCATCAGGAACTCGAGCCGGCGGTCGTCGAGCAGGCTGAGGTTCGACACCAAGGCCAGGCGGAGCTTGCGGCCGGACGCGGCCGCCAGCTCCCCCCCGTACCGGACGATGGTCTCCAAGGCACGCCAGTTCATCAGGGGCTCGCCCCCCTGGAACTCGATGGTCAGCTCCTGAGCGGGACTCTCGAAGACGTATTCCGTCACGCGCCGGGCGGTGTCTTCCGTCATGTCGCGCCCGGCGCCCTTGGGTCCGGCCGCGCTGGCCTGGCAATAGGCGCAGCGATGGTTGCAGCGCAGCGTAAGCACCGCGATGTGAAGTCTGGGACCGCTCCAGAGGAAGGCGTTCTTCCGGGCGTAGCTCCCGGCCAGGGCGGGGAAATCCAGGCGGTCCCGCAGGAAGCCCTTGTCGCGGAGCTCCCTCCACGACGCGGAGCCCTTCGCCAGCCGGCCGGAGAAATAGCGCTCGAACTCGCCGGGCGAGAGCCAATGATGGCGGCCCCAGTCGTTGGTCAGCAGGTATCCGCCCGGCAGCTTCCTGAAGGCGCAGGGCCCGACGTAATCAGGCAGCTTTTTTCGGACCAGGCTTCGAAGCCTTGACGGCATCAGTCTTCTCCCGGGGCTTGCGAGCGGCCTTCCGGCCGGAGAGCCGGGGCGCCCTCTGCTTGATCTCCCGCTCCGCCTCCTCTATGAGGCGGTCGATCTCAGCCTCCTCCTCTTGGCTCAGCCGCGGCGAGGCGGCGCGCTCCGTCGCCGGGGGCTTCTCGGCGGCCAAAGGCCGCTCTCCGCTCGCGGACAGAAGCGCCAGCGTGATGATGTACTCCCGTACGGTCCGGTTGTCCGCGGCCACGCGGCGGCGCAGCTCCTGGGCGGCCGCCTCGTCCAGAAAATCGTCGGCCAAAGCCGAAAGCGCGACGGCGCCCGAAGCTTCGACCGCCTCCAACACGACGTGAGAGACTCCAGATTTCATCGGACCTATGCGTATCCGCAGCTTGCCGGCCATGACATGCGCCGCGCGCAGAACCGAATCCGGGTGATAGACCGCCGCGTCCAGCGTGAGGGTAGTCCTCTTGCGGCTTTTCTTGCGCGGCTTTCCCATGGCTGTCCTTCGCCGGCTAAACGGTGCGGACGAAGATCCCCTCGGCCACCGAATGTTCCATCGCGATCGTGCTCTCGCCGACCTTGACCACGAACGCCGGAGAGCGCTGCTCCACCTTCAGCCGGGCTCCGGGCACCACCCCCATGGTAAGCAGCCTCTGGGTCTCCGGGCTCTCCGGGAACATGAGGTAGGCGACGCGGCCGCGCTCCCCTTCCGCGAGGCGGTCGAGCGGCTGAAGCAGGGACTCGACGTGCTCGAGAGAGCTCTCGCAGCAGCGGCCGCGCGGGATCGGCAGCCCGTGGGGACAGAACCGCGGATGGCCCAAAAGCGTGCAGATCGCGTCCGAGACTCCGGGGCTGAGGACGTGCTCCATGCGGCAGGCGCTGGCCTCCACGGCCTCCCGCGGCAGGTCCAGCACGTCCGAAAGCAGACGCTCGGCCAGGCGGTTGCGGCGTATCACCGACCGCGCGCGCCGTTCGCCTTCCTCGGCGAGCGTCACGATCTCCCCCTCCGTCCGCACCAGCCCCGTGCGCTCGAGCTCGGAGAGCACGCCCGGACGCGCCACCGCGGAGATCGACGCCTCCACGTCGGCCCGCGCCCGCAGGCCCTTCTCCCCCAGCTTCCAGATGAGCCCGAGAGCCTCCTCGTGGTCCTCCTGCTCGGCGGTGGGAAGAGGGAATTTCCGTTCTTCGCTCATATCAGCCTCCCGCGGCCCTCCAGGCCCAGTTGACCAGGCCCGCGACGCTCAACGAGTACGCCAGGACGAACGCCGTGATGGCGGCCGTCGCGCGCCACCCATGCTCCCGGATGATGATCAGCCACTGGGCGAAGCAGGGCATGAACAGCGTGATGCACACCAGGCTCACGGCCACCTGGCGCGGCTCCAGCATGCCCGCGCGGTGGAGATGGAAAAGGCCCGCGGCCCCGTAGTCCCTCCTGAAGAAGCCCGTCAGAAACGCCCCCGTGGCCTCGGCCGGGAGCCCCAGCATGCCCTGCAGCACGGGCGCGGCGAACCGCTCGACCACCCGCAGCCCGCCGGTCAGGTCCAGCAGGAAAAGGATCATGGTCGCCAGGATGAAAAGGGGGACCACCTCGGCGACATACCACCTCAGCCGCGAGCCGACCTTGCGCAGCACGTTGCCCAGCAGGGGCACGCGCAGCGGCGGGATCTCGATGACGAACGGGACCAGAGCCCCCGGGACCACCCGCGACGCGGCCCACCCCACGACGACCAGCGACGCGCCCACGACGCCCGCCCAGACCCCGAACACCGCCGGGGTGGAGGCCCCCACCATGCCCAGGATGACGCCGAACTGGGCCGAGCATGGCACGGTCAGGGCCAGGAGAAGCGTGGCGAGGAGACGCTCGCGGCGCGACTCGAGGATGCGCGTCGTCATGACGGCCATCGTGCCGCAGCCGAGACCGAGCATCATGGGAAGAACGGCCTTGCCGTTGAGCCCGATCAGGCGGAAGAGCTTGTCGGTCACGACCGAGAAGCGGGGCAGGTAGCCCGAGTCCTCCAGCACGCCGAACGCCAGGAAGAAGGTCGCGACGATCGGCAGGATCAGTGCCAGCGCGTAGGTCAGCGCCATCGTGAACACGCCGTAGGGGCCGGTCAGCGCGTCGCGCAGGGGCGCCCACGGCACGGCCCAGGCGACCGCCGCGCTCACTCCCGGGTTAAGGTAGCGCCCGAAGAGCGTCTCCTCGAGGAAGCCGACCGCCGTCTGGGCCCCGAAGACGCCCACGAACTGGTAGAGCCCCCACAGCACGGCCGCGGCGATCAGAACGCCCGATACGGGCCTCAGCGACCAGCGGCCCAGCGCCTCCAGCGCCCTTTCGAGCCTTCCGGCCTCCATGGGCTCTTTACCCGACGTCTGCGCCGCCAGCTCCTCGGCGTAGGCGCGGGCCGCGTCCAGGAACAGGAAAGAAGGCCTCCGGGAGAAGCGGCGCCGCAGGCGCTCCACCTCCCCCATCTCCGCGGCCTCCAGAAGGTCCAGCTCGCGCAGGCGGCGGCGCAGCCCGTCGCCTCCGGTCAGCGCGACCAGACCCCAGCGGAGGCTGCCCTCCGGCAACGCGGGCTCGAGCTCCGCGGCCGCGCGCCGCAGCTCGGCCGGCAGCGGCGGCCCGTCCGGCACCTTCCCTCCCCGTTCGATGGCCCTCTTGAGGGCGCCGATGCCCTTGCCGCGGACGGCGACCGTGGGCACGACCGGCACGCCCAGGAGCCGCGACAGGGCCTTCACGTCGATCCGGATGCCCTTGGCCCGGGCCTCGTCCCAGAGGTTGAGCACGAGCACCATGGGGAGGCGCAGGCGGGCGAGGTCCATCGTCAAGGAGAGGGCTCCGGCGAGGTCCCGGGCGCTGGCGACGTGGACGACGCAGTCCACGTCCGCGGCGAGCAGCACGTCGCGGGCGACCGCCTCGTCCTCGGTGCGGGTGATCAGGGAGAGCAGGCCCGGGGTGTCGACGATCTCGAGGCCGGACCCGAGGCGGGCCCGGCGCAGGTCCAGGGTGGTCCCCGGATAGTTCGAGACGGTGGCGTAACGCCCGGTCAGGGCGTGGAAGAGCACCGACTTCCCGACGTTGGCCCGTCCCACAAGGACAACGCGCCGGACCGCCGCGCCCCGGGACGCCTCCCGGGGCCGGTTCACGGCTTCTGCAGCGCCGGAGCGATCAGGGGCTCGAAACGGGCCTGGAAGAAACGCAGGAACTTGGGCTCGTACACGAAGCGCAGCCCCGGCAGCTCATGGCGCCGCTCGTAGGTACGCCGGACGCCGTCGGCCGCGTGGTCGAGGTGCGACTGCGTGTAGACCCGGCGCGGCAGCGTGAGGCGGACCAGCTCGAGGGCGCAATGCCTGTTCTCGCCCTTCTTGTCCCGGCCGGCGGAGACCACGCCGCGCTCCATGCCCCGCACGCCGCAGTCTTTGTAGATCCAGGCGGCCAGGGCTTGGGCCGGGAGCTCCTCCTGGCTCAGGTGAGGCAGGAAAGCGCGCGCGTCCACGAAGACCCCGTGCCCGCCGATCGGGCGCAGGATGGGGATGTCGCGCGACATCAGGGCCTCCCCGAAGTAGCGGACCTGGGCGATCCGGTGGGCGATCCAGGAGTCCTGGACCATCTCTCGGGCGCCCACGGCCATGGCCTCCAGGTCGCGCCCGGCCAGCCCGCCGTAGGTGTGCAGCCCCTCGTAGACCACGCAGAGGTTCATCGCCTGCTCGTAGAGGTCCTTGTCGTGGGTGGCTAGAAAGCCGCCGATGTTGACGTAGAGGTCCTTCTTCGCGCTCACGAGCGCGGCGTCCGTCCAGCGGCACATCTCTTTAAGTATCCGGGCGATGGACCACTCCGAGTAGCCCCGCTCGCGCTCCTGGATGAAGAAGGCGTTCTCAACGGCCCGGGCCCCGTCCAGGACGACCTTGATGCCGAGCGGGCGGCAGTATTCGCATACGGCCCGGATGTTCTTGAGCGACACCGGCTGTCCGCCGGCCATATTGACGGGCGCGCCGATCGTGATGTACGGGATGCGCTTGGCGCCCACGCGCTTCACGATGGCCTTCAGCTTCTTGAGGTCCACGTTCCCCTTGAAGGGATGGTCGACGGAGAGATCGTGCGCCTCCGCGATGATGACGTCCTCGAAAATCCCGCCGGCCAGCTCCTGATGCAGGCGGGTCGTCGTGAAGTACATGTTCCCAGGGATCGTGTCGCCCGGGCGTATCAATATTTTGGAAAGGATGTTCTCCGCGCCCCGCCCCTGGTGCGTGGGGACCACGTAGGGATAGCCGTAGACGTCCGCCACGGCCTTCGCGAAGCGCTCGAAGCTGCGGCTCCCGGCGTAGGCTTCGTCGCCGCGCATCAAGGCCGCCCACTGCCGGTCGGACATGGCGTTGGTGCCGCTGTCGGTCAGCAGGTCGATATACACGTCCTCGCTGCGGAGCAGGAAGGTGTTGTAGCCGGCCTCCCGGAGACGGACGCGCCGCTCCGCCACGCTCAGCATCCTGACCGGCTCGACGGACTTGATCCTGTAAGGTTCGGGGGGTAGATGATTCATATTCACAAGGCCAGCACTATATTAATTTAGCAACGATTCCGCCACACCATCCGGCGGGTAAGACGTTTCCGGCGCCGCGGGCCCGCCTTGGGGGAGGCGGAGCCATTTGGAGACAGGCCGCGTCGACTCTGCGGCGAAATGCCCAACGCCGACGCGGACCCGCCTCTTGGCGGGCGTATGATCTCCCTGCGTCGTTCATAGGCGCGCGCGTCTATCCGCAGCAACGGAAGAAACGCCTGACCCTCACCCGGGGACAGTCATCCGAAACGCGGACGCGATTCGGATCCCGCTTGTTCGATCCGACCCGCGAGCCGTCGATGCGACAATGACCGGCTCCACATGCTCGCCGTAAGCGGTGCGGGACGCAAGCGAAGCAGAAGGACGCGACGCTCAATCGACCGTGGCGCCGGGGCGCCCTCCTCCGATCGAAGGCCGTCAAGTCACTGGAGAAATGCCGCGCGTTTTCGTAGCATGTTTTTCGACCCACCATGCGAATCGCCCCGACCGCCGGCGCATGCCTCCGGGCCGGCCTGCTTTTATCGCTGATAGCGCCCGCCTTCTCGTGCCGGTATTCCGGGGCCGGGGGGCAGGCCTCGCAGGCGGCCGTCGACGACCTGCGCAAGGCCGAGCGGGAGCTCGACGCCGCCGCGGATCGTCTCGGATCGGCAAAAGCCATGCATGCCGAGGTGGAGACCTCCATAAAGTACCTTTCCCGCCAGGCCGAAGACAGCGAGGACAGGCTCGGCAAGACCTGGTGGAGCAGGAAGAAGAGAGGCAAGCTGGCGGAGCTGCACCAGACTAAGACGGCCCTTCAGGCGGCTGGGCGCGACCACATCCAAGCGGGCCGGAGGTATCTCGCCGCAGAGCTTGAATTCCGCGGCCAGACAGGCGTCTTTCATGACTCCGAGAGAGCGGACTCGTGGGAAAGACACCTGAAGGAACTCTACAAGAGCGGCGCGCTCGAGCCGGACAAGGTGGGACATGACCGCTGGCTGTGGCCGATCGTCGCGCTGGCAGCGCTCTTGATCGCCGCCCTCCTCGTATTCCTGCGCAGGCGCCGGGCCGCGCGGGATCAAGGCCCTGAAATACGGGTCAGGCGGATAAAGAAGCCCGACGCCGAACAGCAGCCTCTTCTGGCCGGAAGGTACCGGCTCGAGCAAGTCATCGGTCGAGGAGGGACGGCGCGCGTCTGGCGAGGGCGCGACCAGATCACGGGCGGCGAGATCGCGGTCAAGCAAATGACCGCGGGGAGCGGCCCGGAGGCCGCGCTGTTGCGCGAGTATTACCTGAAGGAGGCCCGCACCCTCCCCAACCTGCGCCACGCGAACATCGTTCGCTTCATCGAGCTTGCCGGACGGAACATGGACATCTTCCTCGTCTTCGAGTTCGTCGCGGGAAAGACGCTTCAGCACTTTATCGTGGAGCGCGGGCGCCTGTCGTGGCGGGTCACACGCGGCGTGTTCGCCCGAGTGACGGACGCGCTCGCGTTCGCACACGAAAAGGGGATCATTCACAGGGACCTGAAGCCGGCGAACATCATGGTCGGAGACAAGGGCGACGTCAAGGTTATGGACTTCGGCTTCGCTAGGCCGGTCGAGCGGGGCCCGGCGCCGGGCCGGAAGGCCCCGGGCCCGCGTAAGCCGCAAGACCTGCCGGTGAGCCGCACCGACATGGTCTGCGGCACTCCCCCCTATATGTGCCCGGAAGGCGTTCAAGGGATCGTTTCGCCCGGCACGGATGTATTCTCCTTGGGCGCGAGCATCTACGAATGCGTGACCGGGAAACTCCCTTTCGGGCCCAGGGGTTGGTCCAAAACCGCCGCGGCCCGGTACGTCGCGCCCAGCACGCTGGCGCCGGAGCTCGCCTGCGAGGTGGACGAGCTCATTACGCAGATGCTGGATCCGGACCTCTCCAAGAGGATTTCTTCGATGGCGGAAATATCGCACCGCCTCAAGGAGCTCTAGGAGCCTGTCGGGCTCGACGTCGGAGAGGCTCCCCAGGCGTCGGGGATGAACGGTCGGGACGCGCGGCTCGGTCGTCAGTGAGAACCCAGGAACGCCGCCCGCGCCTTCCTGAGCTGACGAGAGGCCTGGCGCAACGGTCCGCTGCTCATCGGGGGGACCTTCGATCGATCCTCGGAAAAGCCCGCCACGCCGAAAGCGGCGAACTCGGTCAACAGCAGCTCATGCCGCTTCAGGCCATAGAACCTGCCCAGAGACGTCCTGACTCGCCGGCGCTCGGCTTCCGGGAGGCTTTCCCAGATCCGGGCGACCCGGTCCCGGAAATCGGGCTCAAATGAGTAGAGCGCGTGGGTCAGCTCATGCTCCAGCTCCCCCTTCTCGGAGCGATTGGTGATGAAGATGACACAGCCTTCCTGCCGGGCCTTGTAGGCGGCGGAAGATATCACCACCGCTTCCACAGCGACGAGCCGTTCCATGAGTTCCCTCTCCGAGCCCGGCATCTTGACGGTCTTGCCCGAAACCTCCCGCGCATATTGGTTGGCGACATCCACCAGCTCGTCGAGCTCGTATTGCGCGCCGGCGATCGACACCCTCCCCTCCCCCATCTTACGACGCAGTCCGGCCTCGATGTCGCGGCCGTCTATCGTCCCATCGCCGTCGAGGTCATCGGCCGGGCTAAGCGCCTTGGGCGCGGCGTCCTTACTGAGGTCGATCCATAAGGCAGCGGACCCGATATATCCGAGCAGCGCTTTGGGCTCCGGCACCCGCACCGCCCAGATGGGGTAGCGGCTCCGCAACCGTCTAATGACAAGAGGGTCGAACGACACGGTATCAAGCATCGACCGGAGCTGCCGCAGCTCGTCGAGACGGGGCCGGGCGAGATCGCCGGACGCCGGCTTCTTTTCAGCGGCGGACGCCGGCAACAACAGGCTCGCCGCGCAGAGGAGCACCCAGGATAGTGGCTGGCAAGGGAAGGCCATCGGCTCTATTAAGCATAGCCGTCTCGCTCGGCTCGCGCCAGACCCCGAATCGCGCCGCGTAAAACGTTACAGAAGCGCGACCCTAGCGCAAAAGCTCAAGAGAGACTATCCTACCAGGATAGTGGCTATCTATCCGGCCGTAGTTTTTCTCGGAGCTTTCCTAGCGTTCTCCCTTGAGCTCGCGGCGGCCAAGATGCTTCTTCCCCTTTTCGGAGGCAGCGCTTCCGTATGGGCGGTCTCAATGATGTTTTTTCAGGGCATGCTCGTAGCCGGCTATATCTACGTCCGCGTCGCCCTGATACGCCTGAGCGCGAGCCAATCGGCTAAAGCGCAGCTAGCGCTCCTCTTTGCAGCGGCCCTGACCCTACCGGTCTCGATCAACGGGCTGCCCGCCGTATCCGATCCCGCGCTCCGGCTCCTGGCCGCGCTGCTGATGGGCGCGGGCCTGCCCTTCTTCGTGCTCTTTTCCACCACTCCGCTCATCCAAAGCTGGCTTGAGCGCCGGGCCGAATACCGGCGAGACGGATACCACCTTTTCGCGGCGTCCAACGCCGGCGCGCTCGCGGCGCTGGCCGCCTACCCCATCCTGCTGGAGCCGTTGTTCCGGCTTAAGACCCTGCTGGCTATCTGGGCGGGTCTCTACATCGTATTCGCCGCGCTGCATCTCTTTTGCTTGCCGGCGGGCCAAAGAAACCTGTCCAATGAGCCGCGGGGCCGGATTCCCGCGAGGCTCCGGCTGCTCTGGGTCTTGGCAAGCGCCGGGCCCTGCGCCGCGATGCTGGCCGCGACGAATCTGCTCACGCACGATTTCGCCGCGATCCCCCTGCTCTGGATCTTGCCTCTGGGCATCTACCTGGCCACCTTCATCCTCAACTTCAAGAAGAAGCGATGGTATCCCGGGCGCTTGAACCTGCTATTCGTGACTTTGCTCGGCACGTGCTTCGCGCTCTTTCTCATACCGGCCCTGCGAGAGCTCATGAAGGTGCTGGGCAAGTTCTTTTTCATAGCCGGGGGCTTATTTATGATCGGGATGATCTGCCACCGGGCCTTGGCCGACACCCGCCCCCCGGGCGGCCGGGCCATGCCGGGTTTCTACGTGTGGGTGGCTATCGGCGGCTGGCTGGGAAGCGCGATTATCGGCGTGGGACTGCCCTGGGCCGCCCGCCATGTGGCGATCGTATCTCTGGACTGGCTGGCCGCCGCCATGCTCTGCGTGGCGGCGCTGGCGGTTCGGGACTGGGGAAAGCGCCGGACCGCGGCCATGCTCGCGCTGCTGGCGGCGGCGTTCGCGGGCGCGATCGTAACCTCGGCCCGGACCGCGGACGGGGCATCGGAAAGAATATATTCCCTGCGCAATTTCTACGGCGTATACTCCGTCGAGGAGAAAGGCGGCTTAAGAGCCCTCTATCACGGGAACACGCTTCACGGCATGCAATTCACAGGCGGACGCTCAACCATGCCGCTGTCGTACTTCCACCCGCGCTCCGGCCTGGGCGATGTGTTCCGGCTGCTGGGAGAAGGCCGGCGTTCAATCGGGGCCGTGGGCCTGGGAACGGGCGCGGTCGCGGCTTATTGCCGCCGCGGACAGACGCTGGATTTCTATGAGCTCGATCCGGATGTGGAGCGCATCGCCCGCGGTCATTTCACCTATCTCTCGGATAGCGCCGCGGATATTCGCGTGGTTCTAGGCGACGCGCGCATGAGACTCGCGGACCGACGGGAAGCCGCCTACGACCTGCTGGTACTCGACGCGTTCAACAGCGGCGCTGTTCCGGTGCACCTTCTGACGCGGGAGGCGCTCAAGCTCTACCGGAGCAGGCTCACAGAAGAGGGCCTGATCGCCATGCACATCTCCAACCGGTACCTGGACCTGGCTCCCCTGATCTCCGGCCTGGCGCGGGAGTTGGGCTTCTACGGAGCGGTCACGGAGCTTAAATCAGAAAAAGCGGCGCCGGAAAAAGGGCTGACTCCGAGCCGGTGGGCCGTGCTCAGCCGCGACCGGTCCGCGGTGCGCCTACTGGAGGAAGCCGGCTGGCAAGCTCTGCCGGCGCCCCCGGCTTCATCCCGGATATGGACGGACCAGCGGGCCAGCCTCCTGCCCTATCTGTCTTTCTGAATTAAAGGGCCGTGAGAAAAACCCCCTTCTCCTTCGCGCTTTATTGGATTGCCCGGCGCCACCGACCGCCTAGAGGATTATCGCGAATTGGGATATGGGCGATTCCGCGGAAGGGACGTCAAAAGCTATCATATCACCAAGAATTATGATAAAAGTGTGCGCGAATCAGAGCCAGGCATGACTACTGAATTCAGCCGCCGGTCGTTCCTCAAAAAGCTTCTCGGTACTCTGTGGGGGATCGCCGCCCTCTCGGGCGCCTACGCCGCGGCGACCTTGACGCCCCGGAAGCGGAAAAGGCTCTGGCGCCTCGCGGACATCCCGGACCCGCACGCCATCGCGGTCGGCGAGCACATCTGGCTGGAGAGGGCGAACGTCTTCGTCGTCCGCGACGAGGAGGGCCTCTACGGCATATCCGCGCGCTGCACCCATCTCGGCTGCACGGTGGCCAAGGAGGGCGCGCGCTTCGTCTGCCGCTGCCACGGCGCCGTATACGACGAGAAGGGAGCGCGGGTGAGCGGGCCTCAGCCCAAGGGCCTGCCCTGGCTCGCGATCGAGCGCCGGTCCGACGGGCGCTACGCCGTCGATCTGGACGCCGAAACGCCGCCGGGAACGAAGTTTCGGATATGATGGAAGCCCGGCGGCACTTCCTGCTTCACTTCCTCCCGGAGACGATCGGCCGGGACTCCCTCTCCTTCGTCAGGACGCAGTGGACGGGGATCGCGGCGCTCGTCGGATTCCTGATCCTCTGCCTCACAGGCGTGCTGCTCATGTTCTTCTACGTACCTTCGACGGCGGGCGCCTACGACTCCATCATCAACATGGACTCCGTGGTTCCGCTCGGCGCCTTCACCCGCTCGCTCCACCGGTTCTCGTCGCATGTCTTCGTCCTCGCCGTCTTCATCCACCTGCTCAAGGCGTTCTACAACTCCTCCTGTCTTCATGAGCGGCAGAACTGGTTCATCGGGCTCGGCCTCTTCGCCGCCTCCATGCTCCTGGCCTATACCGGCTACCTCCTGCCCTACGATCAGACCTCCTACTGGGCGGTGACGGTCGGACTCGAGCTCGCCCGGTCCGTCCCCGTCCTCGGCCCCGTTTTCGTCGACCTGATATTCGGCGGCGGCGCCATAGACGCCGCCACGATCACCCGCTTCTACGGCTGGCACGCCGCGCTCGGCCCCGCGATCGTTCTACTGCTCCTCGTGGCCCATTTCTGGAAGATAAGAAAGAAGGGGCTCAGCTCATCGGGCCGAGGCGAAGCGCGCTTGGGCTTGGAAGCCTACGCGAGAAAGATCGGCGCCGTATCCGGAGCGGTTCTTCTCGTCTGCGTCCTGGGCGCCCTGTTTTTCGCGCCGGACGCCGGGCCGCGGCCCTGGCTCGCGGAGCCGCCCAATCCGGTCAAAGCCCCCTGGTATTTCCTGGGCGTCCAGGAGCTCGTTTCCCATTCCACGGCGCTGCTCGCGGTCCCGGTCCTTCTGCTCACGATCCTTCTGCTGGCTCCGTTCCTCCTCGGCAAAAAGCCGTGGCGGACGCCCGTATTCTTCGCGGCGGGACTCTTGATCTCCGTCGTCGTCGGAGCGGCGGTCGTCGGCGGCATGCGGGGAGAGGACTGGAGGCTCGACGCGCCCTCCGGAGTCGAGAGACGAAGGGGAAAGGACCTCTCCGGAGCGATGCCCGCCGGCATCATCGAGACCCGGGCGTTCGGCCGCGTGGATCGCTGCCTCAGCTGCCACGAAGGGATGCGGCACAAGGACGCGTTCATCGACGCGGCCCACCCGGCGGACACCCACGGCTGCGCGTCCTGCCATGGGGGCGTGGCCCTCTCTCTCGATCCCGGCCTCGCCCACCCCCGGGGCGCCGGCTGGGGAGAGCAGCGCCTGCTCTCCGGATTCCTGAGCTACGCCGCCTGCTTCAAGTGCCACATCCCGGGGCATCATCGCGGCTCCGAGATGGGAGCCCGCGGGATCGAGCTCGTGATGGAGCTCGGCTGTCCGGCCTGCCACAAGATCGGCGCTGTCGGCCGCAACAAGAGCCTCTCCTCCGCGCTCTACCGCGATCTGGATTACCTGCGGGACGTGCTCGTCGATCCGACCGAGCGTTTTCAGGGCCACTCCATGCCCCGGTACGCGATCTTCGAGGACGACGAGCGCTTCCGGGAGATCGCCGTCGCCCTCATCGGATCATCCCTCGAGAAGACAAGGAAGCGCCCGGTGGATTGGGCGCTCAACTGCTCTCTATGCCACCCGCACGGCATGGACCGGGCGAAGAAGTTCCACGACTGCCCGACAATCCGCAAGCACTCCAAGACGCTCACCTGCATGCGTTGCCACGGGAAGGGCTTCCAATCGGCGGGAAGACCCTGTCCCTATATCCGGGACCGGGACGTCTCCTGCCGAGTCTGCCACGACTAGAGCTAGAGCCGGCCGTCTTTGAACGCCGCGACGATCTTCTCGCTGACCCGCAGGGAGTTCGCCATTATGGTGAACGTCGCGGGGACGCCTCCCGAAGTGGGCATGAACGACCCGTCGACCGCGTAGAGATTGCCCGCCTCGTGCGCGCGGCAGTCCGCATCGAGCACGGAGCGGTCCGGATCCTTCCCGAAACGGCAGGTGCCGTGCTGGAGATGGTGGGTCGTGCCCGGACGCGACAGGGCGAAGAGGTCCCGGGGATCGGTCTTGGCGAGGATGCTCTTCCCCTTTCCCGCGAGGAACTCCGACATCGGCTTCTCCGCGGGATGATGGGAGATCCTCGCGCGGGCTACGGGGATGCCCCACTTATCCTTCACGTCCTCGGCCACGTCGACGTAGGTCTTCGGGCTGGGCAGGAAATCCTGAAACACCTCCAGCTTGACGACGACTCGGTCCCGCAGCTCCTCCAGGACCCGCTTCTTCAAGCCGCTCCCCCAGAGCGCGCCTTCGTCGTCGGGCCGGTTCAGGAACCGCTCCGCCCGGAGCACCGGCGCGCGATAGCCCATGGTGAAGTTGAAGGTCCCCCCCTTGGGGTAGGGAAGACCGTGCGCCTCATGGTCCTTTACTATGTAATAATCCTGGAGGGACCGCTGCAGGAACGGCGCCTTGGACGCGATGTCGATGCCGTCCCGCGTCTCCTTCTTATAGCTCGCGAAGACCATCACGAACGTCGAGAAGGTGAGGTTCCTGCCCACGAGCCCGCCGCCGTTGCCGAGCCCGCCGGGGGACCTCCCCGATTTCGAGTTCAGCAGTAGCCGGGCGGTCTGGATCGCCCCGCATGCCGCCACGAAGCAGCGCGCGGTGACGGCGCGCGACTCTCCCTTGGAGTCGTAATAGACGACCCTCCTGACGGCGCCGTCGGAGCCGGTCTCCAGCCGATAGGCCATGGCCCGCGGGACGATCCGGCACCTCCCGGTCCGCAGCGCCTCGGGCAGCACGCTGTTGAGGGGGCCGGATTTGGCGCCTATCGGACAGCCCAGGGCGCCGCAGTCCGCGTGGTAGATGCAGGAGGGACGGTCCCGGTAGGGGATCGAGAGGGTCGCCCGCGGGGTCGAAAAAGGATGGAGGCGCATCCCCTTCGCCGCCTTGTCCACCAGAGCGGCGAGCGGATGGGCCTTGAGCGGCGGCAGCGGGTACGGCTTGGACCTGCGCGGCTCGAAGGGATATTGGCCGCCCTCCCCGGAGATTCCCACGAGGTATTCGATCCGCGTGTAGTACGGCTCCAGGTCGTCGTAGGTGATCGGCCAGTCGGCCACCGAGGCGCCGCGGGGATTCCCGAACGTCGACCTCATCTTGAAATCCTGAGGCCACATCCGGTAGAAGAAGCCCGCCATATGCGTGGCGCCGCCCCCCACGCAGCAGGCGCCCCACAACGCTCTCGACTTCCTGAACCCCTTGGCCCCGTCTTCTTTGACGAGATGCGGCTCGTCGGTCGCATAGGGCACGAAGAAGTCGTACTTCCTGTTGCGGATCTCATCGTGCGCGAGGTCCTTGCGGGTATAGAAGGGCCCCTTCTCGAGGACGAGCACGCGCAAGCCGGCGTCGGCCAGCGCCCAGGCGGCGATCCCTCCTCCCGCGCCGCTGCCGATGATGCAGACGTCGTAATCCGGCATATCAGCGCTCCAAGTGCGTGAAGGGCAGCTGCGAGCCGGGGGAGTAGTCGATCATCTTCCACCCTTTCTTGCCGGGGTTGACGCCGTGGGTCGGATCGCCGAAGACGGACATCAGGGCGGCCTGGCGCGTGAGCAAGTAGAAGAGCTTGTCCCGCTTGTATATCCGGTCCAGGAGGGATTCCTTGCCCTCTTGGTCCAGTTCCGCGAAATCCTTCTTGTGGCTCTTCTTGGAGTCCGCGACGAGCGCGTCCACGTGTTTCTTGTAGTAGTCCAGCGCCTTCTCGTAGCCGCGGCTCCCGAGCCATCTTTCCAGGAAGGGGTAGGCGTTGTACTCCAGGCAGCCGGGCCAGATCATCTCGAGGAGGGACTTGATCGTCCGCTCCTGTCCCTTCGAGAAATGGCCGCGGCGTCCCCTCCCGGATCCCAGCCCGAGCCTCGGGACGAGGAGGCTCGCGAGCATCAGCATGAGGAAATCCTTTCTGCGCATGATCGGGGGAAGCGGACCGGCGCTCTCAGCCCTTGGGGAAACGCGGAGCCTCGAATCCGAGGACAGCGTCGAGCTCCTTCGCGATGTGGTCCGGGACATCCGCGTTCGAGAGGATCAGGTTTATCAGATGGGGCAGGCCTTCCGCGTCTATCTGCGTGAACCGGACCCCGATCCCCGAGTCATCGCGGCGGACCACCACGGCGGAACACCGGACCCGGGCCTCGTTTTCGGGCTCGCCGAGCATCAGCTCGACGAAGCAGGATGCGCCCGGGTCGAGCCCGCCCGCGCCCTCGATGAAGAGGCCCTGGAGACTGACATCGCGGACCCGTCCGTAGACGCCGAGGGCGTCCTCTCCCGAATCGGTATAGGCCAGCAGCTTGGCTTCGATGCGAGTGAAACGGCGCCTTTCTTCAGTCATAGCCCGATTATACAACTCTAAGGAAAATCGCTTTTCCCCTACGCGCGCAATTCGCGCCTGATCAGATCCCCGAGGCCCTTGACGCTCCCCCGCCAGCCGACACGCTACGGGCCGAACGGACTTATCTTGCGCCCCGGATCACGGGCGTATCTTGAACCGGTTCCAGGGCATAGTTGGTAGAATACACGGGATGTTCGGCATCATCCGCAAGCTGTTCTCCATGGCTCGGTGGCCCTGCTACCTGTCGCCGGTGCTCTCGCCCATACAGTACGCTCCGGACGACGGGCTGGGGGAGTGGGTTTGGAAGCTTCCGGTGCTGAGGTTCAAGCACCGGCTCCTCAAGCCCGTGGTCACCGAGCGCATCGTGGAGATCCCGTTCGTTCTAAACCGCCTCCCCGCGGAGCGCGGAGCCCGGGTATTGGACTTCGGATGCTCCGACAGCCCCCTCTCGCTGCATATGGCCGCGATGGGATACCGTGTGACGGGGGCGGACCTGCGGGAGTACGGCTTCACCCATCCGAACCTCACCTCTCTGCGCGGGGATTTCTTCGATTTGGAGTTCGAGGCGGATTCCTTCGACGCCGTGGTGGCCGTTTCCGCGGTGGAGCACGTCGGCTTGGGGACGTACGGAGGGGAGGCTCGAGGCTCCGACCGCGCCGTCGTCGAGAAATTCCACAGCCTGCTCAAGCCCGGCGGCAGGCTCCTGCTGACGGTCCCCTACGGGAAGAAGGGGCGGAGCGCGGGCCAGCGCGTCTATGACAGGCAGTCCCTTCGGGAGCTCTTCGAAGGCTTCCGGATACAGGAAGAACGATTCTTCCGGGGCGAGGGCCTTCGGGAATGGGTCGAAACGGATCCGGAGGGCCTTGCCGAGGTAGACTCCGTCACGCGGTATACCCAGGGCGTGGCTCTGGTCCTCGCCATCAAGTAGGAAACCGCGACCCGGCAGGCTCTCGGCGCAAGCATGAAATGGACGAAATGGAGGGCCGTCACCGTCTTCGCGCTGGCGGCGGTCGCCGTTCTCGCTGCTTGGTGGTCCAGCAGTAAGCCCTCCAACGACCGCGATTGGTCGGCCGACCAGTCCGTGCTCCCCTATATCGAGTTCGATGGCGATGTGGTCAGCGTCCACAACATCCGGGACAACGACTACGCATCGGCGGGAGAATACACGCCGCGCTATTACGACAAGAGCTTCCGCTTGGACGAGCTGGAATCACTCTGGTTCATCGTCGAGCCCTTTTCCGGATGGAAGGGCGCGGCGCACACGTTCCTCAGCTTCGGGTTCGAAGGCGGCGATTACCTCGCCGTATCCGCCGAGATCCGAAAGGAGAAGGGCGAGACATTCTCGGCCCTGAAGGGCCTCTTCCGGCGGTTCGAGCTCATGTACGTGGTCGGCGACGAGCGCGACCTGATCCGGCTGCGCACGAACTACCGCGGAAACGCGGTATGCCTGTACCCGGCAAAAGCCACGAAAGAGCAGCTGACCACGCTCCTCGTGGATATGCTGCGGCGGGCCAACAGGCTGCGCGAGAAGCCCGAGTTTTACAACACGCTCACGAACTCCTGCTCGATCAATATCGCGCGGCACATCAACAAGTTCCTGTTGGACAAGGTCCCCTACAGCTGGCAGATCGTGTTCCCGGGCTACTCGGATAAGTTCGCCATCAAGCGCGGAATGATCGATACGGACCTCCCGCTTGAGGAGGCCCGCTCGCGCTTCAATATATCCGAGAGGGCGAGGAAGCACGGCGACGCCCCCGGCTTCTCGGCGAAGATCCGGGAACTCGACGGTGCTTGACCCTTGGTTCGGCATCCAGACCGCGTCTCCCGGGATCTCCGGCGCTGATTGCGCCCCGCATCGCGCGACCGGGACGCCGCCCTCCTGCGATCAACCCGCCGACAACTGGGAGATTTCGCTGACACGAAAAATAGCTGCTTATTTTATAAATGTTATTTTTACATCCCTGTCAGCAGTTTGTCCGTGACAGATAGTCGGTTTACAGCTATACATATGGGTGGCCGGGATTCAAGCCGGCGGTCGTCTGTAAAGCGTGAATGGGATTGTCGTTAGGGAGAGACAAGATGAATACCAGATTCCCCGTAGTCATCGTGACCGGACTATTGACTTTCGGCCTGGCCGGGACAACCCAAGCCGAACCTAAGGAAAAGACCAATCCGAACGGCCAGCCTTTCATCCAGATTGAAGAACAGATGGGGGAACTCCAAGAGCAAATCGAGGACATACAATCGACGCCGGGCCCCAAAGGCGACACCGGCCCGCAGGGCGAGAAGGGCGAGCCGGGACCGGCCGGACCCAAGGGCGACAAAGGCGACAAGGGCGATCCCGGTGAACCGGGGCCCATGGGTGAGGCGGGGCCGCAGGGCCCTCAGGGCCCCAAGGGCGACACGGGCGACCAAGGCTCCGCCGGTCAGCAGGGCGAGAAGGGCGACCCGGGACCAGCCGGACTCAAGGGCGACAAAGGCGACAAGGGCGATCCGGGCGATCCCGGGTCAATCAGCCTATCCTGCATGGACAGCGACGGGGGGCTGGACCCCGCCACGCCCGGAGCGGCCACGATCCTCATCAATCAGATCGCGGCGCTCACCCTCAAGGACACCTGCTCGCAGGGAAGCCAAGACCCGATCCTCGACGAGGCAGTCTGCGCGGGCGCCGAGGTCACCTGGCAGAGCGTCGCCTGTCCCAGCCTGGACTCCCCGGACGGGCCATTGCCGGGCGCCTGCATCAAGACCCTGGAGGGCGCCCGGTGCGGCCGGTGCTCGGATTACAGCGCGCCTGGGGATCCGGATCCCCTCGTGGATTGCGACGGTTCCTGCGCGAGGCTCCAAACCGATCCCCAGAACTGCGGCGAGTGCGGCTTCGCGTGCCCCGCCGAGTCCTTCTGCACAGAGGGCGAGTGCTCCGCGGCGGCGCCCAGCTGCAAGGTCATTCGCGATGTCATTCCCTCGGCCGAGGACGGGCTCTACCTGATCGACCCCAACGGCGGCGACGACGCGGACGCTTTCTACGCCTACTGCGACATGACGACCGACGGGGGAGGCTGGACGCTCGCCGCCCGGATCCGCGGATACTCGCGCGACCACGACTTGCCGGGCGCGCAGGCCATCGGAACGCTGACGTCGCCGGACCAGGCGGCCCCCGCGAGACTGGACAACAACGACGTGCTGGCCCTCAAAGAGGGCGGCGACGACCTTGTCCGCTTGAACTGCGGCGCGAGCGGGAAGATCTTCTCGGACCTATGGATCGGCTACCAGGTGATAAATCTCCCGGCCGGCCGGCACTACAAGTACGACATCGCCGCCGAATGGAGCAGCTGCCCCTCGGTCTCAGAGGACCACACGAGCATCGCGTCCACAGTTAATCGCTGCAAGAGCACATCCGATCCCCGCGACGCCTCGTACGGGCATGAGATCACGTATGCCCCCGCCCCCGGCTGCGGCGAGGGGAATCACTTATGGAGCAGGGACGGCACGCTCTGGGTGCGGTGAAGGGACGGTGTCAGGCTATGACTTTTGGAACTTTCTCCTCGGATGCCTTAACCCGCGAAAAGTCCAACGAGTCATAAAGCATGGCCTGACACCGATTTATTGCTCTTCAATATGAGAAAAAGAGCGTTGGTCATCGACGACGACGAACACACCGCGGCGTTGGCGGCCGACTATCTCGAAATGGCTGGCTTCGAAGCCTTCCAAGCTCCGGACGGCAAGGCTGGCGTGGAGAAGGCTTTGCGGCTTAAGCCGGAGCTGGTCCTGGTCGACCTAATGATGCCTAAGATGCACGGCTGGCAGGTTTGCGAGCGGCTGCGGGCCGAAGAGTCCACCAAGGGCATACGCATTTTAGTGACCTCGTCGAAGACCTTTCCGGCCGACATCGCTCTGGCCATGAGCGCGGGCGCGGACGCCTATCTGAAAAAACCCTATCTCTGCAAGGATCTCTTCGACAAGCTCCGCGAAATCCTGGGCCCGGAGGTGATTGCGCCGGAGGGGCCTATGGGCATGTCAGAGGAGCGGTGACACGCGCATGAATGGTGGGTGTCAGGGGCTTTTGGGGCGACTCAGTCCCCGGACCAGGGATTGAAGCCCCCGCCTCGGACGGGCGCCTCGTCGCAGCGCTTGGCATATTCTTCCAGCTGGGCCCGCGTGGCGCCGCGCAAGGTGAGCCCCCTCTTTGTCATGTAGTAAGCGGCGGAGTACTCCGACTCGGACCAGGGTCTCCCCTTCTGAGAGACCGCCGAGCGCACGGCCCCGTCGATCTCTTCTTGAGTCACGGAACCCACGGCCACGGCTGAGCCGACTAGCCCGATCGCGGAAAGCCTTTTTGCCAGGTCGATGCCCGATACGCCCGCCGGCCCCGCCACCTTGTAGGTCCTTTCGTCGAAATCCGCCAGGACCGTGAGGCCGTGCTCGCGCAAGACGCCGGCGACGTCGTCGTCGGACACCGATGCCTCGGATATCCCGTTCACGAGGACCGTCTCTTCAAACTTGAGTATGACCTGCCTATCCTCGGCGATGTCCACTTGGACGGGCGTTGCGAAAAGCACGATCCCTTGCGCTGAAAGCCGGGCGGCGGTTTCGGCCGCCGAGACGCCGGGCTTGACCCCCACGCGGTATGTCCCGTCCCGATCGCTCTCCAGGACCTGAAGACCGTTGGTCCGGAGCGCTTCGGCCACGTTCCGGTCTTCCACCCTCACCGCGACCCGCGGCCCTCGTCCCATGACGGTGGTTTCCTTGAAGGTGATGATCAGCTGATCTTCTTTTGGGATATCCGCCTTCAGCGGGGTGGCATAGAGCACGATGCCCCGCCCTGAAATCCCCCAAGCGACCGCGTCCGCCGAAGCCTCTCCCGTAACGGCGACCGTGTAGTATCCCTGCCAATTCTTGTTCAGCAGACGCAGACCCTGGCTCTCCAGGAATTCGGCGATATGCGTTTCTCCGACTTCCTGCTCCACGTTCAAACCGCCGACATCCACCATGATCGACTTATTGAATCGCATCGTGATCTGCTTCTCTTCGGGAGCGGGAGGAGGCGGGAGACGCCGGAGCCGAGCTTTGGCGTCCCTTCTTTGGACTGTCGCCTGGAACGAACCCAGGTGCGTGGGGCCTTGCTCCCAGTCTACCGTGAATGCGACCCCTCCTGCGTGGGCGGCCTCCTTGGCGGCGCGCACGGTCAATGTCGGAGCCAGCGGGCCGTTCAGCCGAACGCCTAGATCGGCGAGCGAGCGGTACCAAGACGCCTTGCGCCGCCGCAGCGTCTCCTCGAACAGGGCCTTATGCTCTTCGGAGACCCCATCGGCGAACGAGACTCCCGGGACCGCGGAGAGCTTGCGGCCGCTAACCGGCGACCAGCCCTTGGTCGCGGGAACGGCGAAAGAGGCGCCCAGGCTCTTCGCGGAGTCTCCGTCGAAAAGACGCCTTGCTCCGATCCCGTCAGCGCTAGCCGCGGAGCGAAGCGCGGTGTGGGAGAGCGTTTTCCGCAGGGCCGTCCAGCCGGCGGCGGCCTTGTGGTCGCGGGAGGACTCGGAAGCCATCCGGGCAAGCGTCTTAGCTCCCGGGGAAGCCACGGCAGAGCCTTCGTCAATGAGTCCGACGGCACGGGCCGGTGAAGCGATTCTTGGCATCACCGCCGATCGGCCGAGACTCAAGTCCCTGGCGCGAGCTCGCCCCATAGACGCGGCGCCGAACGGCTTGATCGCCGCCCGCGCGACGCCGGAGAGCGTCGGCATAAGCTTCGGAGATGAAACCGTGCCTAGAACGCCTTCCAGTCTCACCGGAACCGTGAGCGTACGGCCGACCGGGACCGCGCCGGCCGCTTGCAGCGCGCAGGCGGAGATCGCGGCGGGCGCCGCCTTGACCGGCGCGACATTCTGCGCCGCGGCTTGGCCGCAGAGAGGGCCCGTCACCAGAACGACGCTCAAGACTGTCGCTGAGATCGCGATGCGGGTGTTAGCCATTGAAGATATTGTACCCCGGCATGGTGAATTCCGATTAGGTCCAATGGGTGGCGTGGGCCGGGAATAGGACCCATCTCCCAATGGGCCGAATTGACGCGGCGGCGTAGGCCTCTAGTGTAGTGGCCCGGAAAAAAATGGGCAGTTGGGGGGCCGCGGTTGGGTGGGGGGTTGGGTTCAGCACCGATACTCCGGTTTTTTTTTGTTCCCCCCCACCACGACGCCAGAAGCCAAAAGCGACCTGCCCTACCGTAACAGGATTTCGCAAGCAATTGTTGCGAAATCCCATAAGGAGAGGGAGGCCCGACCCGGGACGATTTCGGCGTTGCTCCTCGCTTTCATAGCTTAAGCTATGCGCGCTCGTCGCGCCTTGAAATCATCTCAGGATCGGGCCTCCAAATGCCCAGTTATTTACGGGACACTACACTAGCAAAGAGGATGTCCCATAAACGACGCGCTGGGTTTAGGTACGCTCAGGGGTGTGTACTGCGGCTAGCCGCAAAAGATTCCCGGTCAATCCCTGAGTACCGGTTCATCGTTTATGCGACATCCTCATCAGTAAAACAATACCCGCGCTGAACCAGGAATGATTTGCCGCCGCAAAGAGCACGGACTCAGCCCGACTTAGGCAGCCAGCTTGGTCCCCATGGACCGGGAGATGACCTCTCCGATCTCACTGAGATTGTCGATCACATGGATCCCGACCTGGGTGAGAGCCTCTACCTTGGCGGCATGCGTGCCGGAGCTGCCTTCGATGA
>JBDREN010000095.1:0-69212 GCA_043819795.1 Elusimicrobiota bacterium | reverse complement strand
GGACGACGTGGGGGACGCCCGACTGCTTTCGATACCGGATTACGGAGAAGATTCCGCCGTGGTCCGGATGGTGAGGATGGACGATTTTTCTATGCCCAAGGCGGTTTGCATCAGGGGTATCCTGCGTGTGGCGTTCCGACGGTCCGAGACCGCGTGGCGCAAGCGGCGGCCAAGCTGGTGCTGGAGCCGATATGGGAGGCCGACTTCAAGGACTCGTCGTATGGGTTCCGGCCGGGCCGCAATGCGACGCAAGCCATGGAGCGTATCCGGGAATTAGCTAATCGCGGATACAACCATGTGCTGGACGCCGACATTCGAAACTACTTCGGGAGCATTCCGCATGAAAAGCTTCTGGAGGCGGTGCGCAAACGGGTATCGGATCGGAGGGTGATAAAGTTGCTGAGGGGCTGGCTGAAGGCGGGTGTGATGGAGGACGGCTTGTACGCGGCGACGATTACCGGAACGCCGCAAGGCGGGGTTATCTCGCCGCTTCTGTCTAACATCTACCTGCACTTTCTCGACGCGGTCTGGGAGCGGCAATGCGCCCAGGTCGGCGCACTGGTCCGCTATGCGGACGACTTCGTGGTGATGTGCAAGACCGCGAGAGCGGCGAGAGAGGCCGAGCGGAGAATCGCCATCATCTTCGAGCGGTTGGAGTTGAGCCTGCATCCCGAGAAGACGCGGAGGATAGACCTGAGCTGGGGCGAGGAAGGATTCAACTTCCTGGGCTGGTATCTGCGCAAGCGAATGAGCGGGCGGCAGAAAGAGCGGGGAAAGGTGCTGTACTTCCTGAACCGTTGGCCGTCCGTCAAGAGCATGAAGCGGGTGCGGCAGAAGGTGAAGGGCCTGGTGGGTCCTCACCGGAACGGGGCCAAAGACGTTAGGGTCCTTGTCAAGGACCTAAACCCCGTACTGCGCGGTTGGGGAAACTATTTCCGCACGGGGAACTCGGCGCTTAAGTTCCTGGCGACAGACAAATACGTCCGGGAGCGACTACGGAAGTTTCTTATTCGTCGTCATGGCCGGAACCTGAAGCCGGGACAGTCGTCGGCATGGACCGATGACTGGTTCTTGACACAGGGCCTCCACCGCTTGCGCGGGACAATTCGTTACCCGGGCGTCGCGCATGCTGTCGCATGACGACCATCGTTAAGCCGTGTGCGGGAAATTCGCAAGCACGGTTTGAAAGGGGGTATTTGGAAACCGGGTCCCAGTAGGGATTCCGGCGCCAAGAATCTACCAATGAATTTCGAGCTTAGCCCGGAGCACGTCGCGGTCCAGCGGAAGGTCCGCGAGTTCTGCGAGCGCGAGGTGATGCCCCGCGCGAAAGAGTTCGACGTCGCGGAGCAGTTCCCGTGGCCGCTGATCGAGGGCCTCAGGGAGCTCGGCCTGCTCGGCGTCATCTTCCCGAAGGAGTACGGCGGCCAGGGCCTGGACACGATCTCCTACTGCCTCATCCTCGAGGAGCTGGGCCGCGCCGATGCCTCGCTGGCGCTGACCGTGGAATCGCACAACTCCCTGTGCGCGAACCATATCTTCCTCGCGGGCACCGACGAGCAGCGCGAGAGGTACCTGCCGCGGCTGGCCACCGGCGAGGTCCTCGGGGCCTGGGCCCTGACCGAGCCCGAGGCCGGCTCCGACGCCGCGAGCCTCCGGACCGTCTCCGAGTTCGACGGCAAGCAGTGGATCCTCAACGGTTCCAAGACCTTCACGACACAGGGCAGCGTCGCGGGCGTCTGCGTGATCTTCGCGCGCAACGCCGGCGGCAAGGGGATCAACGCCTTCGTCGTCGAGAAGGGGGCCGAGGGCCTGACGGTCGGGAAGAAGGAGAAGAAGATGGGCCTGCGGGCCTCGGACACGGCCCAGCTGCACCTCCACGACCTTCGCCTCGGCCCCGAGCATCTGCTCGGCGAGCCCGGCCGCGGCTTCAACGACGCCATGCGCGTCCTCGACGGCGGTCGCGTCGGCATCTCGGGAGTCGCGATCGGCATCGCGCGCGGCGCTTTGGAGGAGGGCGTGCGCTGGGTGAGGGAGCGCAAGCGCGAGTTCGATATCGGGCGCGAGTGGCCGGGCCTCTCGAGCGCGGGCAAGCTCCTGGCCGACGTCGCGACCGAGGTCGACGCCGCGCGGCTCCTGACCTATCGGGCGGCGGCCCTGCACGACAGCGGCAAGAGGTTCGCGCGCGAGGCTTCGATGGCCAAGCTCATGAGCGGCGAGCTGGCCATGAAGGCCACCACGCGGCTCCTCGACCTCTTCGGGCCCTACGGCGCCAGCATGGATTGTCCGGTCCAGCGCTATTTCCGGGACGCCAAGCTCTACCAGATCGGCGAGGGTTCCAGCCAGATCCAGGAGCTGATCCTCAGCCGCCACCTCCTCTCCTGACGCGATGCCCAAGACCGACGACGCGGCGAAAAAGAGCTATTCACACTCGGTCAACCTGCCCAGGACGGAGTTTCCGATGCGCGGGGACCTGCCCCGGCGCGAGCCCCAGTGGCTCGATCTCTGGGAGAAGAACGAGATCTTCCGCAAGATGGTCGAGCGCGGGCGGGGCCGCGAGCCGTTCGTTTTGCACGACGGCCCGCCCTACGCCAACGGGCACATCCACATCGGCCACGCCCTCAACAAGATCCTCAAGGACATTGTCGTCAAGTCCCAGTCGCTCATGGGCCGGCGCGCCCCCTATGTGCCGGGATGGGACTGTCACGGCCTGCCCATCGAGCACGCGCTGCTCAAAGAGAAGAAGATGTCGAAGCGGGCCGTCACGGACCTGCCCGCCTTCCGCGGGGAGGCCGCCGCCTTCGCGGCCCGGTTCATCGGCATCCAGAAAGACGGGTTCAGGCGCCTAGGGGTCCTCGGGGAGTGGGACGCGCCCTACACCACGATGTCGCGCCGGTACGAGTCCGCGGTCCTTCGCGCCTTCCGGCGGCTCTACAAGAAGGGCTATATCTACAAGGGGCGCAAGACGGTCTCCTGGTGCGTGACCTGCGAGACCGCGTTGGCCGAGGCCGAGGTCGAGTACAAGCCGAAGACCTCTCCCTCGGTCCACGTGGCGATGCCGATACGCGCCCCCGGCGAGGGATTTCCGTTCGTCGAGCTCGGCGCGTCGGCGTTGATCTGGACCACCACGCCCTGGACCTTGCCGGCGAACCAGGCCGTGGCCCTGCATCCGAAGCTGGATTACGTCCTCGCGCGCGTGAAGGGGCCGGAGCTCAAGGAGCCCGTCCTCCTGCTCGCCAAGGCGCGGCTCGAGGCCGTCCTGAAGGTTTTGGGCGCGACCGGCCACGAGATCCTGGGTTCCTGGACGGGCGAGGCGCTTGTCCAGGCCGGCCTGAGCTGCGAGACGCCGCTGGGCTATCTCGAGGGCTTCCCGCACAAGCGGTCTCGGGGCGTCCTGGCCGACTATGTGAGCGACGAGGACGGGACGGGCATCGTGCACACGGCGCCCGGGCACGGCGCCGACGACTACGTGACGGGCGTGCGGGAGGGCCTCGACATCCTCTGCCCGGTCGACGGCGCGGGCCGATTCACCGACGAGGCCGGGCCGGAGCTGGCGGGCAAGCGCATCTTCACGGAAGGCAATCCGGCCGTCATCGAACTGCTCTCGGCCAGCGGCCGCCTGCTCGCCTCGGGCAAGGTCGAGCACAGCTACCAGCATTGCTGGCGGTGCAAGAACCCGATCGCGTTCCGAGCGACGGAGCAGTGGTTCCTGGACGTGAGCCATGAGGGGCTCCGGGACAAGCTGCTGAAGGCTATCGACGCGGTGCGGTGGGTCCCGGCCCAGGGCCGGGAGCGCATCTCGGCGATGGTGGCGTCCAGGCCCGACTGGTGCCTCTCGCGCCAGAGGCTGTGGGGGACGCCGATCCCGATCTTCCTCTGCGCCGGGGCGGGGTGCGGGCGGACCATGGCCGACGACGAGGTCATGGAAGCCGTCGAGCGGCGCGTGGCCGAGGCCGGCTCGGACTTCTGGTTCGCGGAGACCGGACGCCCGGTCCGCTTCGGGAAGGGGGGCGAGCGGGGCCGGGGCAAGGCGGTGGCCTGGGACTTCGTGCCCGAAAAGAAGTGCCCGCACTGCGGGGGGGACGAGTTCCTTCGTGAGACGGACATCCTCGACGTCTGGATGGACTCGGGAGCCTCGTGGCTCGGGGTCCTTTCGGAGGACGAGGTCCCGTGCGATCTCTACCTCGAGGGCTCGGACCAGCACAGGGGCTGGTTCCAGACCTCGCTGGTGCTCGCCGTGGCGCTGCGCGGGGAGGCCCCCTACCGCACCGTGCTCACTCACGGCTTCGTCCTGGACGACAAGGGCCGCGCCATGCACAAGTCGCTCGGCAACGTGGTCAGCCCCCAAGAGGTCATCAAGAAGCTGGGCGCCGACGTCCTGCGCCTGTGGGTCGCGCTGGCCGACTACTCCGACGACGTACGCCTTTCCGATAAGCTTCTGCAAGGGCCGACCGACACCTACCGGAAGATCCGCAACACCTTCAAATACCTGCTCGGCAACACCTGCGACTTCGATCCGGCCCGGGACGCGGTCGCCCCGGCGGATATGCCGGAGATCGAGCGCTTCATCCTCAAAAGACTCCACGACCTCGACGCCGCGGTCCGGTCCGCCTATGAGGCCTTCGCGTTCCGCCGCGCGGCGATACTGCTCGTGGATTTCTGCAACCTGACGCTTTCGGCCTTCTATCTGGACGTCCGCAAGGACGCTCTCTACACGCTGAAGGCCGGCGACCCGTCGCGCAGGGCGGCGCAGACCGTCATGTGGGAGTGCCTGCGGCGCGTCATGCTCCTGGCGTCCCCGATCCTGTCGTTCACGTGCGAGGAGGCCCACCTCGAGATGCGTCGCCTGCGCCGGGAGCAGGGCTCGTCCCTGGATATCGGGGAGAGCGTGTTCCTGGACGACTTGGAGCCGGCGCCCGCTGAGTGGAGCGATGAAAAGCTGGCGGAGAAGTGGACGGACATCCTGGAATGCCGGGGATATATCCTGGGCGCCCTTGAGGCGAAGCGGGCGGAAAAGGTCATCGGCTCGTCGCTTCAGGCTAAGCTGACGCTTCGCTCGTCCAGCGACGAGTTGCTGGCCTGGTGGAAGGAGCTCGGAGAGGACGCCTGGGCGGAAATAGCCATCACCTCCGACGTCCGTTTCCGGAAGGTCGAGGAGGTGCGATCGGGGGAGGCGGGAGCCGGCGAGGGCCGGAGTTCTCGCCTGCGGCAGACCTACCGGATCGAGGTCGAGAGGGCCGAGGGGAAGAAGTGCCCGCGCTGTTGGCGGTTCCGGACCGACCTGGGATCCTCGACCGAGGATCCGGACCTTTGCAACCGATGCGCCCAGCAACTCACCGGCTGATCCAGCCGGCCGTCGTCCTCGCCGTCTTCGCGCTCGACCGCCTCACTAAGGCCTGGGCCTTGAGCTGGTTGGCCCCGCGCGGCTCGGTCCGGGTGCTGCCCTTCTTCCATTTCTCCTACATCGAGAACACGGGCGCGGCCTGGGGCATGCTGCAGGGAGGCAATACGCTTCTCATCGGGGTGGCGGTGGCGCTCCTGGGCGCCCTTCTCTACCTGCGCCGGAAATGGCCGGAGGAGAACCTCTGGTCGCACTACGGCCTGGTGCTGGTGGCCGGGGGAGCGCTCGGCAACCTCTACGACCGCATCGCCCTGGGCTACGTGGTGGACTTCCTGGACTTCCTCGTGTGGCCCGTCTTCAACGTCGCGGACTCGGCCATCACGGTCGGGGCGGTTTCGCTGGCCTGGGGCCTGCACCTCTCCGAGGGGGACAGCAAGCGTCAGAAGTAAGCGCCGCAGGCTTGCCCTGTCTAGTCATTGGAAATCCCGTCGTAAGGACGCCGTTGACGTTCGATGCAGCGGGGAATACCTGCGGCGTTCGATCGGACTAAAGTCCGTTATTGGCGATGTGGGTGAGTCCCGCGAAGACGGCGAAGCCGATCGCGGCGCCGATGAGGGCGCCGATCGGGCCGGCGATGAAGAAGCCGAGCAGGCCGAGTCCCACGGCCCCCCAGGCCCCGCCGAGCCCCGTGCGCTTGAGGTTGGTGGCGGCCTTCTTCTTCTTCTCGCTGCCGTCGTCCACGGCCTTGTCCTCGACTATCGCGGAGTTGCCCACCCCGGGGATGTTCGCGGTCAAGGACGGGCTCCGGCGCGCGGGCGAGGAGCCCTTCTCCCCGGGGAACGCGCGATCGAGCCTGGCGACGGCCTTCTTCCCGGAGCGCTTCGCGTTGACGGCCGGGGCGCTCCGGCCGCTTTCGCCTTCGAAAGGCTCGGAGGCGCGCTGGTGCGAGTCCTCCATCGCGCCGCCTGAGGCGGCCTCCTGCGACGCGGCGGCGGCATCCTCCAGGCCGGCGATGGCCTTCTCGGTGTCGCCTTTGTAGTCTCCGGAAACGCCCAGCACAGGCGTCGTGCTCTTCCCGGCAGATGCGGGGACATTCGTCGCCCAACTCTGCGTCAGGGGCAGAAGGCTCGCGAGCGCGAACGACAGGATGGTCTTCATGGGGCTTTGTATTCTTTCCCTAATAATATAGCAGAATGCCGTGGCACGGCAAGGTAAGAAAGGGCAATCTTGGGATGGGCCCTAGGGCCTACTTGATACCTTTGTTGGCCATGAAGGTCATGCCGCCCGCGAAGGCGAAGCCGATGGCCGCGCCGACCATCGCGCCCGCGGGGCCGCCGATCATGAACCCGAGGAGTCCGAAGCCCACGGCGCCGAAGGCGCCGCCCAGGGCCACGCGCTTCATGAGCGTGGACTTCTCCTTGGCCTCCTTCTTGCCGTCGTCTTTGGCCTTGTCCTCGGTTATCGGGCCTTCGATCTTCTTGCCCGCCACCGGGGGCTCCTCGGTCTTCGTCGTCTTCGTGGTCTGGGGGGGAGGGGTGATCTGGCTCAGGCTCGCGAGCTTGTCGCAGGCCTCGTCGTGATCGCCGAATCCGCCCAGGTCGACGATGTGGTTCCCGCGGCGAAGCTGGAACTCACCGGTTTGTTTGAGCTCCTCCGGCGTGCTCGCTCCGTCGGGTTCCCTCGCCGCCATGATCTCGGCCTTGCCTTTGTCGGTCTCCGAGCCCTTCTCCTGCCCGCCCGTCTGCGCCGCCGCTTCCGTCTTTTTCTGCTCGCCGCAGCGCAGATGCTTGCCGACCTTGGCGAGGCCTATCCCCTTTCCGCCAAGGAAGCCCAGAAGCCCCTCTCTCGGGTCCTTCGCCTCATCGATCTCCGCCAACAGAGCGCCGTCGATGGCGGCCGTCAGCTCTTCCTCGGATTTCTTGACGATGTCGTCGAGGGTCAGGACCTTCTTCTCCGTGGCCAGCCACTCCAGGACGGCCCGCTCCAGGCTATTGCCTTCTTCCGGGAAGCGCTGCGCGATGGCCTTTTTGAGCGGAGTGGAGTCCTCCGCCGGGATGTGGATGGTCGGGTCCGAGGTCGCCCCGTCGGCTCCGGCCGCCGCGTCTTCATCGGCCGCTTGTTTCTTCTTCGCCTCCGCCGGGGCCGCCGCCTTCATCTTTTCGGCGTCGCTTTCATGCCAGGCGAGCAGGACGACGTCCTCGTCATAGGGGAGCGGAACGATCTTCGCCTCGGCGGGATTGGCATCGGCCGGGACTCCGCGCATGGTCGCGTAGAGGTTCGGGTCGTCTTCCTTGGTGAAGAGTACGAACGGAGTGTCTTTGACCAGCACCTCCACGACGTCCTCCCTGTCGGGGAGCCCCGTGTCCCATATCTCGAAGAGGGGGGCTCGGGTGCCGGGCTTCTTCCATATCTCGCCGATGAGCGGTTCGGGCTCGCGGTTCCATTTGCGCTTCGCCAAGTCGAGACCGGCGCGCCACAACTCTCTGACGCGTCCCGCCTTCCGGTTCTCGATGCTCTTGCGGGCCTCCTCATACCCGCCGCAGTCCTCGGCGCGGCAGTGGAAGTCCCGGCCACCGGCGGCGATCGGCAGCCATGAGGCCCAGCGGTCCTTCTCTCCGCTCCAGGAGTAGGAGGGGCCGGTTTCTCCGGCCTCCTTCGCTTGGGCCAAGGCGGACGGCACCGAGGCTCCGCCTCCAAGGAGAATGGAAAGCGACAACGACAGGCATTTGGCGAGCAAACCGTTTCTTCGCATGGGCTCCTCCGTCCGTTCCCTTAGTATAGCCGTTTAATCGTTTCGCGCCAGAGCGTCGGGCCCAGAATCGCCTGGGCCCATCGGCTCATGTCGTGGGCCGTCTCGACCGCTCGAAGAGCCCGACCAGCTCGACGTGCGACGTCTGCGGGAAGAGGTCCACGGGCTGTACGCGCGTCAGGCGCCATCCGTGGCGGCTGAGCCAGTCGGCGTCCCGGGCGAAGGTCGCCGGGTTGCACGAGACGTAGACCGTCCTGGCGAGGGCCGGGTCCCGCAAGCCCTTGAGCGCGACCTTCGAGCATCCCGCCCGCGGCGGGTCGAGGACCGCGGCCGCGGAGCCGCCCGGGGCGGCGGAGAGCTCCTTTCGGATGCGGCCGAGAGCCGTCTCGACGCCGCCCGCCTGGAATCGTACGTTGCGCGCGCCGTTGAGCCGGGCGTTTGCCCAGGCGTCGCTGACCGCCTCGCGGTTCTCCTCGACGCCCAGCACTCGCTCGGAGCCGGGAGCGATCCAGAGCGCGATGGCGCCGGAGCCGCAGTAGAGGTCCAGGACCACGCGCGGCCGGAAACCGTCGCCGTAGAGGAACTCGGACACCACTCCGTAGAGCGTCTCGCAGGCGGGCGTATTGACCTGAAGGAAGGCCGAGGGGGAGACGAGCAGGCGGAGCCGGCCGACACGCTCCTCGATGTGGTCGCGTCCCCAGAGCTTCCTCCACCTCGGCCCCAGCACGACCGGCGTGGCCAAGGGCTGGACGTTCTGGAACAATCCGACGATCTCGGGGAAGGCGCGGCGCACGGCGGACACGAACTCCTCGCGCTTCGGGAAGTCCGGCGTGCGCGTGACCAAGGCGGCCAGGGCCTGGCCCTTCCGGTTGGTCCGCACGAAGAGATGGCGCAGCCAGCCGGCGTTGCGGTTCTCGTCGTAGATCCTCCAGCCGAAGCCGCGGGCGAGCTCCTTGACCTTCAGCGTCAGCCGCACCGAGAGCTCGGGCTGGACCAGGCAGTCGGCGAAGTCGGCGATGCGATGCGTGCCGGGGGCGTAGAAGCCGGCGACGATGCGGCTCGCGCCCCCGGTCCCGCGGGCCATGCCGAACGGGACCTGGACCTTGTTGCGGTATCGCCAGCGGGCCGGCGAGGGGAGAGTCTCCAGGACGTGTGGCTCCCGCAGCTTCGCGATGCGGAAGAGGCAGTCTCTCACGATCTCCCGCTTGGCCTCGAGCTGGGCCTCCGGCGCCAGATGCTGCCAGTCGCATCCTCCGCAATGGGGGTCGGAAGAGATTTTCCCGCACGTCGCGGAGGGGCACGGGGGCTTATAATGGAGGGGGCATCGCGGCTCCACGCGGCCCGGGCCCGGCCGCCTGACCTCGAGCAGACGGGCCTGGGCGTAGCCGGACCGCACCCGCTCGACCGCCACGTCGAGAACGTCCCCGGGAGCCGAATAGCGGACGAAGTGGACGGGCCCGCCGCCCTCCGGCCTGCCCATGCCTTGTCCCTCGGGCGTGATCCGCTCGATCCGCACCCGGACGGGCGGGGGCTTCATGTATTTGGACTCCATGATATGGATTGTATGTTACTTCAAAGCGGGGTTTCATGGAAGCGGATTCCGAGGCGCGTTTTTCCGGCGATCTCCGCGGGGACTCCCGGAAGGAGCGAGACCCGTTTTTCTGATTTGGTAGAATTTCTTGAAATGAAGGCCTTTTTCGATCTCCGCGCCGGATCCATCCTTCTGCTGGGGGCCTGCCTGGCGGCCTGCGTGCCCCTGCCCCCCGAAGAAGGCGCCGGCGCAGCCGGCTCAACCGGAATCACGCGCCGCCGCTTCGGCGAGCTCGATCCCGGCGCGAAGCGGCTCTCGGGCCTCCATTTCGAGGTCCACGCCTACGGCTCGGACCGGGCGCAGAAGATATCCGACGCCGCCGAGAAGTTCTACGGCCGCACCATGAACGATACGGGGCTCTATTCGTTCCTGCCGCGCGGGCTCTACCCCGTCGTCGTGTATGCCACGAGGGACGAGTTCCTGATGAAGACCGGCTTGCCGGAATGGTCCGGCGGCGTCGCGGTGGGGAACACGATCTATACCTACGACGGGCCCTACCTTAGCGGGGTCCTCGCCCATGAGATGACGCACCTCATCTTCCACGAATATATGGGCAGGTCGGACCCCGCGCACCGGTGGGTGAACGAGGGTTTGGCCGTCTATGAGGAACAGGAGGCGATGCGCGAGCGGGGTTTCGCGTCCGCCGCCCGGCCGGGAAGCCCGGTCTCCTTCCAGGAGATGATCCTCCTCGCGCCGATGGGCGAGGGTGAGCGGAGCGTGAACGCCTGGTATCAGCAGGTCGGCAGCGTCGTCCGCTTCATGATCGAGAGGGGAGGGCGCCTGGGCTTCTCTCAGTTCATCAAGGGTCTGCACGAAGGGCGAACGGCCGACCAGGCGGTGCGGACCGCCTTCCCCGGCGTCTGGAACAGCTTCGAGGCGCTCGAGACGTCGTGGAGGGACGGCCGGTGACGGAGATTTCCAAGCGTCGCCTGCTGGCGGGCGCGGCGCTGTCGGCGGCCCTCTGGCTGCGGGGACCTTTGGCGTTGTCGCAATACTCGGCCTGGGTCATCGCGCTCCCGCTGATCCTGTGGTGCGCCGCGCCGTTCCACGAGGGGCTGCGGCGGAGCTTCAAGAACCGGCGCGCCGATTCCGACATGCTGGTGTCGGTGAGCGTCTGGGCCGCGTTCCTTTTCGCCACCGTCGCCGTCTTCATTCCCGAGGTCCTTCTGCCCGGCGTGCGGGAGCCCCTGTTCGGGACGATCGCGGCCCTGGTCATCTTCCCGTCCTTCGGACGCTGGCTGGAGATGAGGCTGACGGAGCGCAGCAGCGAGGCCGTCTGGAAGCTCACGCGCCGCATTCCCGTCACGGCGCGCGTATTGCGCGACGGGGCGGAGACGATCGTTCCGTGCGGGCAGGTTTTGGCCGCGGACCGCGTCGTGGTCCGCCCCGGGGAGCAGGTGCCGCTCGACGGGGAGGTGGTGGAGGGGAATTCCCGCGTGGACGAGTCGCTTTGGACCGGCGACGGCGCGCCGGTCGAAAAGTCGGCCGGCAGCCGGGTGCTCGGCGGGTCTCTCAATAAGGACGGGACGTTGACGGTCTCCGGCCCGCCCGGCGGGCAGGGGACGGCGCTCTCGCAGCTGGTCGCGGAGGTGCGCGAGGGCTTCTCGTCCAAGGTGCCCGGCCCCCGCTTGGCCGACCGCCTAGCGGAGCGGTACGTGCCCGCCGTGGTGATCATCGCCGTCGTGGCGGCCCTCTTATGGTCCTGGAAGGGGCCTGAGCCCCGTCTTCAGCAGGCGTTCACCGCCTTCGCGTTCGTCCTGGTGGCGGCGTGCCCGTGGAGCCTCGGCCTCGCGGCCCCGGCGGCCCTCGCGGTCGGCATGCGTCGCGCGGCGCGCATGGGCATGCGCATCCGCAACCCCGCGGTCCTGCAGTCCTTGCTCCGGCCCGACGTCGTCGTGGTGGACAAGACCGGGATCCTGACCGAAGGGCGCCCCGAAGTGTCCGAGGTGCTGCGCTTCGGGGAGTGGAAGGAGGGTCACCTCCTGCGGATAGCGCTGGCCGCGGGTCGGCGGTCCGGCCATCCCTATGCGGAGGCCCTCCTCCGCCGCGCCCCCAGGGCCGCCGCGCTTACGGTCGAGTCCGTGGAGACCTATCCGCGCCGGGGTGTCTCGGCGGTGGTGGACGGCAGCCGGGTCCTCGTCGGCAGCCTGTCATGGCTCGCGGAGCACGGCATCGAGCCGACTCCCCGCGACCTGAACGACCTGCTTCAGCGGAAGGAGCCTCTTTTGGCATTGGCGATCGACGGCGCGCTGGCCGGCATCTTCTTCTTCCGCGATCCGCTGCGGCCGGGCGTCGCGGACCAAGTGCGCGCGCTCGAGCGCATGGGCGTCGAGGTGGTGCTCGCCTCCGGCGACCGCAACGCGGCGGTCCGGCACGTGGCCGAAGCGGCGGGCATCAGAAAGGTATTCACCGAGGTAGTCGAGGACGAGAAGGTCCGGGTCGTCGCCGAGCTCCAGGCCTCGGGGATGAAGGTCGCCATGGTGGGCGAGGGTTTCCACGACGCCCCGGCGTTGAGCCACGCGGACTTGGGCGTCGCTCTGGAGGCCGATCCCGGGGACGAGGCTGAGGCCGGGCGTCGCGCGCCCGCGACCCGCGGGTTCGACCTCGCGGCCGAGGCGGCCGATCTCGTGCTGCGGCGTCGGGACCTCGGGAGCCTCGCCCGGGCGATCCGCCTGGGGACCGAGATCCGCAACGTGATCGGCGAGAACCTTATGTGGGCGTTCGTCCTGCAGGTCCTCTTGATCCCGGTCGCTGCCGGGGCTTTCGTGCCGGGGTTCGGCGCTTGGTTTCGGCCGGGTTACGCGGCGGGGGCGGCCGCCGTCAGCGCTTTGATCATCGTGCTGAATTCGATAAGGAGACTTAGATCATGAAACGCGCCAAGAAGAAGATTCGGTCCGGAAAGAAGACCCGGCTGGGATACACCGTCGGGCACGCGGCTTCCGGCGCGAAGGACCGGCTGCCGCCGATCGAGACTTGGCCCAATCAATACCGGGGCTACGAGATCCGCATCGACATCCCGGAGTACACCTCCGTCTGCCCGAAGACCGGGCTGCCCGACTTCGGCGCGATCACGATCGAGTATCTGCCCGGCGAGAGCTGCATCGAGCTGAAGTCCCTCAAGCACTATATCCTCGCCTATCGCGACATGGGGATCTTCTACGAGAACGCCGTCAACCGGATCCTCGACGATGTCGTGCGGGCCGCGCGCCCGGTCTGGGCCCGGGTCACGGGGAGCTTTACGGCCCGTGGCGGGATGCGCTCGACGGTCGTTGCGCGCGCTCCGCGCCCGCGTGTCCGGTGAAGCGGACCGCGCTGGCCGTCTGGCTCTATGGTCGGGAGTCCGCCGGCGTCCGCCGGGCCGCGGAGACCTTCCTTCGAGCGTGCGCCCGCTCCGGCGTGTACGGCCTGGAGCTTTGCTCGTCGGACTCGGGGGGGGGGCGCGTTCTGTCCCGCCTGGGCGCCGGGACCGGCGCGGGCGATGCCGAGGCCCTGCCCGCCGATCCGGATGTCGTGGTCGCTCTGGACGGGGAGACGTTTTGGGGCGCGCCGGACGAGAGCGCTTTCGCCTCGGCGCCGGGACGGGCCGTCATCTATGACAGCGACGGGGAGGAGTCGGCGCCCGGCGTCGGCGCCCGGGCGCTCGGCCTGCCTTTCGCCCGCTTGGCGCCTCGCCGGGCTCTGCGCGGCCACGTGGCGGCGGGAGCGCTCGTCCGCATCGCCGGCATAGAGCCCCGCGACTGCGCGGCGGTGGACGGGCCCGAGGCGGCGGCGGCCTTCAGCGCCGGCCACGACTACGCGGCGGCGAACTTCCCCGATCTGGGCTTCGCGCTGCCGGCTTCGGACCGGCGGCTGGCGGCGCTGCGCGGCAGCGACGCCCTCGGCGCCGGCGCGCTCGTGGCCGGCTGCCGGTTCCATTCGTTCCCCGCCGCCGGGCGCGTCCTCGGCGAGCGCGTCGCCGACGGCGCGATGATCCGGGCGGAGGGCGGTGATGCCTTGTCGGCCGCTCTGATGGCCGTCGGAGCGGGCTTCGCCGGCGCGCGCGCGATGGCCGAGCTGCCGCCGGGCGAGGCGGCGCTCGCCTCGCAGGCCGCGGCCTGGGCGGCGGGGGCCGAGGTCCCGGCGGTGTTCGTCGCTTCGGACGCGGCGGGGACCGAGGCTTTCGCCGGCGTCGTGATGGGACCGACGTCGGTCGAGGACGCCTACGCGAGCGTGGCGGAGGCGTTCGACCTCGCGGAAACGTTCCATACCCCGGTGACGCTGCTGGCCGAGCCGGGGCTGCTCGGCTCCGGGGAGACGGTCCCGCTGCCGCCGGTGGCCGGTCCTCCGCGGCGCGGGCTCTGGGCCGTCCCTCGCGCCGACCGGGCGGACGCTCATCACCCGCGTTACGGCGCGGATGCCGGCGGGGTCTCCCCGCGCGCGGTGCCGGGGCACGCGGGGCTTCTTCACGCGGCTTGTCCGCCTGAGCGCGAACGCGGGGAGGCCCGGGCGCGCAGGATCGAGAAGCTCCGGCGCAAGCGGGCGTCGATACTGGAGGCCTTGCGGCCGGAAATCGTCGAAGGGCCCGAACGGGCTCAGGTCACGATCATCGCGCGGGGGGCGGCGTGCGCGGCGCTGCGCCCCGCGGCGCTGCGGTTCAACGCCGGGCGGGAGGGAGGGGCGGGAGTGAATCTGCTGCCCGTGCGCTATCTGAGCCCTTTCCCCGGAGCTCGCGTGGCGCGGCTGCTGGAGGATTCGAAGCGGGCGGCCATCGCGGTCACGGACCCGGGCGATCCGCTGGTGCGCCTCGTCCGGCAGGAAGCCGGCGTCGCGGGAGCGCGGATGGTCGTCTTGAGAGACCCGGCGGACCCCGGCCGGCTGCTGGCCGACATCCGAGAGCTCTTGGAAGAGCCGGCCGAAGGGAATAGTGAGACACTGCACTCGGATGGCTGAGCCGACACCCGCGCTCGAGAGCACGTGGGGGTTCCCGGTCCCCGCCCGCACGCCGGCCGTCGACGCCGAGCCCGTCGACGCGGGGCGGTTTCTGACGCGGCTGCCGCCCGGCCCGCGTGAAAGCGATGACTGCGCGGCCTCGCGCCTGGCGGCGGCGTTGCGGGATGCGGCGGCTTCCGCGGCCGTCGAGCCCAAGGACCTCCTGATCGTGTCGAGCCTCGGCCTCGGCGCCCTTTCCGAACCGTTGGCGTCGGTCCGCTGCTACGCCGCCGTCGGGCTCGGGGACCGCCTGGTTCCTTTCGCATGCGGCGCTCGGAAGGCCAACCCTTCCGTCACGGTGGTCGCGGCCGCGCGTCCCGCGCGGGGAATGGCGTTGGGCTGGCTGCTCGACTCCGCGCGCACCAACGACGATATCACCGTCCTCTCTTTCAACGGCGGCGGCTGCGGCCTCCGGGAATCCGCGCCGCCCGAAGGAGAGGTGTTGCGGGCCGTGCTCGCGGCCGGCGCGACGTTCGCGGCGCGGGTGTTTCCCGGCGGCAAGGCCTCGGTCTCCGAGACGTTGAGCCGGGCTCTTCGGCACAAGGGTTTCGCGTTCGTCGACTGCGTCGGCCTGTGCCCCGTCCACGACGAGAGTGAAGCCTGCGAGCGGCTTGAAAAGGCCGCCTACGATCTCGCCGGCTGCGGGCACGACGCCGCCGATCCCGAGGCGGCGCGCCGCAAGGCGGAGGAGCCCTTCGATGCGCCGCCTCTCGGGGTCCTCCACGAGAGGCTTCGGCAGCCTCCGGCGGAGCGTCGCCACCGGCTGATCAGGCGGCACGGGCCTCCGGTGAGCCTGCCGGGGGGGCTCACCGCGCTCGAGCAGCGGAGCCTGTGGGAGAAGCTCCGATGACCGAAAGCTGGATCGACGTGGCCTTTCCGGTGTCGTGCCTCCCGTCGCAGAGGGACGCCGGTGGCCGGGCGAAGACCGGCGGCAGGGAGCCGGACGGCGGGACCCAGCGCGTCGACGTGTTCCTCGCGCGCCGGCTGCATCCGTGCTCCCGGGCCATCGTGCAGCGTTGGATCCGGGAGGGGCGCGTCCTCCTGCGGGGGAGCGCCGCCAAGGCTTCATCCCGAGTGCAGAACGGCGACAGCGTGGTCGTCCGCTACCCCAAGCGCCGGGAGCCTCCTCCGCGCCATGACGCGCTTTCCGTCCTCTACGAAGACGACTGCATGCTCGCGGTCGACAAGCCGGGCGACCTGCTCAGCCATCCGACCGGCAAGGTCGTGCGCGATACGGCGACGGCGATCGTCGCGCGCCGGTTCCCGGGCCGGCGCCTGCATCTCGCGCACCGGCTGGATCGCGAGACCAGCGGGGTCCTGATGTTCGCGAAGGATCCGGTCAGCGCCCGGCTGATGCAGCAGCAGTTCGACCGTCGAGAGATCCTCAAGGAGTATCTCGCCGCCGTCTGGGGACGCGTCGGCTTCGCTTCGAGGATCGTGGACCGCCCGATCGCCCGGGAAGGGGGGGAGATCCGGATACGCCAAGCCGTCGCGGATTCCTCCCCGAAGGGACAACCCGCGGTGACGGTCTTCGAGCGGGTCCGCGCGGGCGAGTCCCTCTCGGTCGTGCGCGCCCGTCCCCGGACCGGGCGACTGCATCAGGTCCGGGTGCATCTGGCCTCCCTCGGCCATCCCGTGGTCGGCGACAAGCTCTATACGGGCAATGGCGAGTATTTTCTGAAGGCGGTATTCCAGAGGCTCACGCCGGACGACCTCCGGCAGCTCGGAGCGCCGCGCCAGATGCTGCACGCGTCGCGCCTGACGCTGCGCCATCCCAGGTCGGGGCGCGGGCTCACGTTGACGGCGCCGCCGCCCGACGACTTCATGCGGGTCCTCCGGGCGTTCGGGCTCAAGGGTAGGGCTTCGATATTGACAAGGTAAGACCCATCTTTTAAACTTAGCCTTTAAGGAAGAAGGGCCATGCCTTCGCGCCGAGGCCGCAGCTTGAAACGCACTCCTTATTTTGTTAATATTCTGAACGACAATTTGACGAAACCGGGCTTTGGCTCCGAGCACGGCGAAGGGCACTGCCTGGCGTCCGTAACGCAGGAGACGCCCGGGGCACTCAAATTGGGGACACCGAGCGGAGATGTAAGCGCTTCAAGCGCGTCGCGCTTGAAGCGCTGAGTTGGATGCGACATACAGGGACGGCGGCATGGTCCGCCGACCTTAGTGGGGGTGACCCGCAAGGCCCACTAAGGCGATGTGGGTCTTGCGGGCCCGAGGGGGCGCAAGCCCCCAGGGGGAGCACCGAGCGGAGGTGTTTCCTTTCGAAGCGAGGCTTCAGCCCCGCGCGAAGCGCGGGGTGCGACAAAGGCCCAGTTGGCGCAGGGGTAGCGCGCTCCCTTGACATGGGAGAGGTCGTAGGTTCAAATCCTACACTGGGCACCATTTTGCGCCCGCAGGAGCCGCGGCCGGGCGACCATCGAAGAGACGATTTCCTCGATGGCTGCGGGAAGAGGCTGCGGGCGCCTTTGCGGGCGGGGGGATATGCCTGAGACAATCGCGGACACCGACTTGAAGCAGCGGCTCGAGCGCCTGCGCCACTCGGCCGCGCACGTCATGGCTCAGGCCGTTCAGGAGCTTTATCCCGGCACGAAGATCGCGATCGGCCCGGCGATCGAGAACGGGTTCTACTACGACTTCGACACCGGCCATCGCTTCACGGCCGAGGACCTCCCGAAGATCGAGGCCCGGATGCGCGAGGTCGTCGAGGCGAATCACGACTTCAAGCAGAGCGAGCTTCCGAAGCAAGAGGCGCTGGAGTTCTGGCGCAAGCGCGGCGAGACCTACAAGGTGGAGCTTCTCGAAGATCTCGGGGGGGAGGTGAGCCACTACTCGCACGACACCTTCACCGACCTCTGCCGGGGCCCGCATGTGGATAATACCCGGCGGATCCGGCACTTCAAGCTGCTCAGCGTGGCCGGAGCCTACTGGCGCGGGGACGAGAAGAAGGCGATGCTCCAGCGCGTCTACGGCACGGTCTGGCCGAGCAAGGGCGAGCTCGACGCCTATCTTCTGCAGCTCGATGAGGCCAAGAAGCGCGACCACCGAAAGCTCGGGGCTGATCTCGGGCTCTTCAGCGTGCACGAGGACGTCGGGGCCGGGCTCATCCATTGGCATCCGAAGGGCGCCGCTCTCCACTTCCAGATCGAGAGCTACCTGCGCGGCCTGCTCGACCGGGGCGGCTACCAGTTCGTCCGCACCCCGCATATCGCCTCGGAGACGATCTATAAGACGAGCGGGCATCTCGACAACTACGCCGACATGATGTACGGGGCCATGGACGTCGAAGGCAACCCCTTCCGGTCGAAGCCGATGAACTGCCCCAACCACATCATGATCTTCAAAACCCGGCTCCGCTCGTACCGGGATCTGCCCATCCGGTTGGCGGAGTACGCCACGGTCTACCGCTTCGAGAGGAGCGGCGTGCTGCACGGGCTGATGCGCGTGCGCGGCTTCACGCAGGACGACGCCCACATCTTCTGCCGCCTCGACCAGATCCAGGCGGAGATCGCGAGCATGCTGGGCCTGGCCAAGCAGGTCTACGGCGATTTCGGCTTCACCGACCTTAAGAGCTATCTCTCGACGAAGCCCCCCGAGACGGGCGGCGATCCCAAGCTCTGGGAGAAGGCCGAGGCCATGCTGCGCGACGCCCTCGAGGAGCAGAAGATCCTCTACGAGATCGACGAGGGAGAGGGCGTGTTCTACGGCCCGAAGATCGACCTGAAGGTCAAGGACGCCATCGGCCGGGAGTGGCAGTTGGCGACGATCCAGCTCGACTTCCAGCTGCCGCGCCGCTTCGAGGTGAAGATGCGGACGGCGGACGGCGGCGAGGACTACGTCGTGATGATCCACCGGGCCATCCTCGGCTCGTTCGAGCGTTTCATCGGCGTGCTGATCGAGCACTACGGGGGGCGGTTCCCGCTGTGGCTCGCGCCCGTGCAGGTGAAGGTCCTCACGCTCACCGACGGCCAGATCGAGCCGGCGCGCGAGCTCTGCGGCCGGCTGCGGGAGGCCGGCTTCCGCGTGGATGAGGACTTTCGCAACGAGAAGATCGGCCACAAGATCCGCGAGGCGACGCTCGAGAAGGTCCCCTACCAGGTCGTGCTCGGCCCCCGCGACGTCAAGGCGGGCACGCTGAGCGTGCGCCTGCTTAGCGGCAAGCAGGTCAACGGGCTGCGTCCCGAGGATCTCGTGGAGAGATTGAACGAGGAGGTCCGGAGCAAGAATCAGGCTCCGGTCGGGCAATGAGGCGGATAACGGCGGTCCTCGGCATCGCGACGCTCGCCGTCTCGGCGCTGGCGGCCTCGGCTTCGGCGTGGGGAGGCGGGGACCAGCACGTGCTGACCGCCGAGGAGGACGAGGCATTCCGGTCCGCCTCCCAGCTCTTCCGCGAAACCACGCGCGACAAGATCGCCGCCATCGCGGCCTTCGAGCGGTTCTTGCGCCGGTTTCCTGAGAGCCCCCGCTCGGCCGACGCCCAGTTCATGGTCGGCGAGGCCTACATGGAGCACGCGCTGACGATCCTCCACAAGGAGGCGGAGTCCAAGAAGGCCGACTCGGCGCGGCTGCTCTCGCCCAAGAACCCGTCGGCCGTCAAGGCCCTGAAGGACGCGCGCGCCGCCTTCGAGACCCTCCTCAGCAAGTACCGGAAGAAGAAGAGCGGCCTGCGCCCGTCCGCGCAGTACCGTCTCGGCGAGGTCGCCTACAACGAGAAGGATTGGGGGAAGGCGATCGAGGAATGGAGGATGGTCGATGAGGACTTCTCGAAGTCCTACATCGTCCCGGAAAGCTGGATGGGGATCATCTTCGCGAACCTTGCCCTCGAGCAGTTCAGCCAGGCCGAGGCCAACCTTTTCCTGCTGGGGGAGACCTACCCCCACTACCTTAGGGTCCCCGAGGTGCTCTACGTGCAGGGGATCATCAGTCTGCACAAAGGCGACTACGCCAACGCGTCGCGCGCCCTCCAGCGCGTGAGCACCCCCGAGGCGCAGTTCTATCTCGGCAAGACCTATCTTCTCTCCAAGCGCCCCTACCTCGCGGCCGCGGCGTTCGAGAGCCTCGCGCGCGACTATCCCGACTCGCCCCTGATCGAGGAGACCGAGTTCTTCATCGGCGACTCGTTCTTCCTCGCCAAGGACTTCGACGGCGCGATCACGAAATACCGGCGCTTCCTCGCCAAGCACCCGAAGTCGCAGCTGCGCGTCTCGGCGCTGTTCCGGATCGGTTCCTCGCATTTCGAGAAGCAGGACTACGTCGAGGCGAGGGCCCATTTCCAGTCGGTCATCGACCGTTATCCCCGCGACTTCTTCGCGCCGCTGGCCCAGTACTTCATCGCCGAGTCCCACCTCGTGGCGGAGCAGTTCCGCGAGGGCCTCTTCGCCTACACGAAGGTGATCACCCAGTACCCGGAGACGATCAGGATCTCGCCGCTGGCCCACTACAAGCTGGCGTGGACGCAGTACCACGTCGGGGACTACAACCAGTCCGCGCAGACGTGCAGCAACTTCCTGTCGCTCTACCCCACGAACTCGCTGGCGAAGAACGTCTACATCGTCCTGGCGAACGCGCAGCTGGCCATGAAGCGGCCCGACGACGCGGTCACCTCGTTCCAGCGCATCATCGACCTCGCGCCGACCTCGGATATCGCCGAGCAGGCGCTGTTCTCGATTTTGCAGACGCAGTACAATATGCGGCGGTTCAACGCGATCCTGACCTCGTACCAGTTCATCTTCCGCCATCTGCCCCCGTCGCAGTCGCAGTGGCGCCCGCTGAGCTACCTCTACGCGGCGGAAGCCTACCTCGCCATGAACCGGGTCGACGAGGCCAAGGCGATCTACCAGATGGTCCTCAAGGTCTACCCGAACGACCAGGCGGCCTTCTACGCCCAGGACGGCCTGGCGTGGTGCTACCAGTTCCTCGGCGACGACGACCGCACGCTCGAGGAGCGCCGCAAGCTTTCGGAGATGCTGCGGCTCGCGCGGTCGTCCTACTCCTTCTCGGGAGTCAACCAGCTCGGCATCGCCGACAGCATGTACAACCAAAAGGAGTACGACGAGGCCTACCACCTCTACGACCAGTTCGCGCGCGAGAACCCCGAGGCGAGGCAGGCGCCGCAGGCCCTCTACCGGGCGGCGATGAGCCTCTACCACCTGCGCTACTACACCCAGGCGATCGAGATCTGGAGGAGGCTGCGCGACAACTATCCGGACGCTCGCGAGACGGGGAAGGCCGAGTATCAGATCGGGGACACCCTCTTCAGGGCCCAGAAGTGGGACGAGGCGATCGAGCAATACAAGCACGTCATCGACAGGTTCCCGGAGTCCGAGCAGCTGCCCTTCGCCTACCTTCGGGTCGCGGCCTCGGCCTTCAACGCCAAGGACGACGTGGCGACGCTCAACGGGGCGCTGGCGCTGCTCTCGAAGTTCCCGGACGCGCCGGAGGCGACCGACGCCCTCGACTACATGGAGGCCGTCTACGATCGGAGCCCGGCCGCCGACTTCAAGAAGTCCCTGGGCGCCGTGGTCGAGGCGGTCCCGCACACGGCGACGGCGGGCGAGGCCCAGTTCCGGATAGGGAGGCGCTTTTTCGAGCTGAAGAAGTACGAGGAGGCGGCCCCCGCGTTCCAGCGCTTCAGCGTCGACTACACCGGAAGCCCGAAGCTGAGCAAGGCCCAGTTCCTGCTGGCCGAGTCCTATTTCAACGCCGAGAAGTTCCAGGACGCGGTCTTCGCTTTCGAGCGCTTCCTGACGAACTTCCCTTCGGGCGAGGACACGCCCCTGGCTCTTTTCCATCTTGGCAGCGCCTTCTACGGCCTCGAGCGGCACGAGCAGGCGGTGAAGAACTACGGCCGGCTGATCGAGGAGTATCCGGAGTCCGAATACAACAAGGCCGCGCAGTTCAACGTCGCGCTCGCCTTCAAGGCCTTGGGCAATCTGGACCGGGCCCAGGAGGCCTACGCCCGCTACGCGAACTTGGTCGGCGTGGAGGGCGAGGGCGGCAAGGCGGCCCTTTGGGAGATGTTCTCGATCCAGAGGGACCGCAAGGACTTCTCGGGGGCGATGGGGACTCTCGGCCGCATCCTGGACGCGAGCGAAGACGGGGAGACGATCCAGGAAGCGACCTACCAGAAAGGAGATATCTACGCGATGATGGGCCAGCCCGACGAAGCTCTGCGTACCTGGCAGGGCCTGGTCGGGACCGAGCCCAAGGGGAACGGCTTCCGTTTGCAGGGGCTGATCAAGCTCGGGGAGGAGTACGAGAAGCGCGAAGAATTCGCGAAGGCCGCGAGCGTCTATGAGGACCTGGCCGGGAACGCGAGCGAAAAAACGGTCTCGGCCGCCGCCCGGGAACGGGCCCAGGGCTTGCGCGAGCTGCTCAAGCAGAAGGGCCAATCCGTCGAGCCGGAGCCGGAGGCCCCCGAGGGCGAGCAGGGCGCGGGGCGGGCCGTGGTCCAGGAGGAGGGGAAGACGCAGGTCATGCCGGACGACTCCGGCGGGGCGCAAGCGCCGGCTTCCGAGAAGAATGGCGGCGGAAAGAAGCGGAAGAAGGTCTCGAAGGAGATCAACATCCCCGGCATGAACTGAGAGAAGGAGCGCTATGGCAGAGATAGGATTTCTGGAGATATTCAAGGAGAGCTTCACGCTCATCATCCTGTTCTTCTGCTCGATCATCTCGGTGGCTTTCACGATCGAGCGATGGTGGTTCTTCCACAAGGCGCGCGTTGACGGGAACAAGCTGCTCCTCGACGTGGGGAAGCTGCTCGGGGCCGGCAAGGCGGAGCAGGCGGTCGCGAACTGCCGGAAGAACCCCGCCCCGATATCGCAGGTCGTCCACTACGGGCTGATCCACCGCGACCGGCCGCGCGGCCAGATCGAGGAGCTTCTCGCCAGCAAGCGGCTCGAGGAACGGCTGAAGCTGGAGAAGTACCTCGTGGTCCTGGGGACGATGGGGAACACGGCGCCTTTCATCGGGCTCTTCGGGACGGTCGTGGGCATCATCAAGGCCTTCCGGGACCTGGCGCTCGCGGGCTCCGGCGGGCCGGCGGTGGTGGCTAAAGGCATCGCCGAAGCCCTCGTGGCTACGGCCGGCGGGCTCGTCGTGGCGATCCCGGCGGTGATCGTCTACAACTACTTCATGCGCAAGGTGAAGGACCAGTCGGTCGAGATGGAGATCGTCTCCTCGAGGCTGATGGTCATGCTGGACGCGAAATAGCGGCGGTTGCGCGAAGCGCCAACCGGTCGCTTATACCGCTGGGTTATAAAGGGGCCGCCCGCCGGAGGCGGGCGAGATCCCTGATAAAGACAAGGAAGGCTCACGCGGACCGCAGGCGGTCCGCGTGAGGGACACATGGCCGGAGCCCAACAACAAGGCGAAGACGATCCGATCACGGCGATCAACGTGACGCCGCTGGTGGACGTCAGCCTCGTGCTGGTCATCATCTTCATGGCGATCGCGCCCTTCGCCATGCAGGCCGGGATCAAGGTCCTCGAGTCCAATGCAAAGGCCTCCGTCGGAAAGGTCTCCGCGGGCGACAACGTCACGATCCGCCTGAAGCGCGACGGCAAGCTTTCGGTCAACGGCAAGGCGGCCGACTTCAAGACGCTCTGGCGCGCGATCGCCGAGGCCCTCGCGGGGAGCAAGGATAAGATGGCGATCTTGACGGCGGACGACGATAACCGCGTGGGAGAGGTGGTGCGGGTCCTGGACACCGCGAAGCAGGCCGGGGCGAAGAAGATCGCCATCATGCGCACGGTGGAGGCGCCCGAGCGGGGGCAGGCGGGGGGGAAGGGATGAGCAGGCGGACGCCGCGATATCAGCTCGAGGACGACGCGGTCACCGGCATCAACGTGACCCCGCTGGTGGACGTCTGCCTCGTGCTCGTGATCATCTTCATGGTGGCGACGCCGCTCTTGAGTCAGCCGCTCTTCGACGTCGATCTTCCCGCGGCGAGGACGAAAGAGGGCAACGAGCAGGACAAGGTCACGATCTCGCTTTCGGCGGAAGGCCGCATGGCCATCGATTCGCGCGAGTTCAAGACCGCCGAGGAGATGTCGAAAGCCTTGCGGTACGCGGTCGCTCTGACGGAGTCGGGGCTGGTCGTGATCCGCGCCGACCGGGACGCCACCCACGGGCGGCTGACCGACCTGATGGCCCGGGCCAAGGCGGCCGGCGCGCGCTCGTTGACGATCATGACGGAGCAGGCTAAGTGAAGCATCCCTCCCCCGCGGGGAGGGATGCTGAGCTAAGAGGGGGAGGACTGCGGATGCAGAGGGGTTTGCCCCCCGGATCTGAGCGGCCCCCCGTGGGGGGACCGCTGACGGAACCGATCCTGTTTTTCGGTGTCTTACCGGTGTAGCCTATGGTTGGGATACGGGGAATCAGCGCCGAGGCTCGGGTCCCGGGGGCGATCGCCGTCTCGATCGTCCTGCACGTGGCGGGGATGGGGGGCTTTTTGTATCACTCGGGGAAGAAGGCGGGCGAGAAGGTCGAGGTGATCACCGACGTGGAGCTGCTCATCGAGCAGAGGGCGCAGAGGCGCGCGGCGATGCGGGCGCAGCCTGAGCCGCCGTCGATGAAGGACTTCCTCAAGATGGCGCTTCCCAAGATGCCGAAGGTCCGCGTGGGCGGCCCGCTTCAGGTGAAGGCCCCGGAGATCAAGAAGAGCCTCATGAACATCCCCCAGCCCGAGCTCAAGGACCGGGGGCGGCTCAAGGACGCGTCGAAGATGAACGCGCTGGACCTCAGCCGCGAGCGCGTGAAGCTGGCGAAGGTGGCGCAGCCCCTGGTGGACCGGGAGACGAAGGCGCTGGGGGCTCTCCCGAAGCTCGCGGAGATAGGCACGCGCAAGGCGTCGAGGAAAGTCATCCAGATGGCCGCGCTGGCCGAGGAGCGGCCCGAGCGCCTGCGGGGCCGGGGACTGGGCGCGGTCTCAAAGGATATCTCGAGCCGGAATGCTCCGCAGCTGGCGGCGCCGCTATTGGCCGAGCAGGGGGGGCCGAAGGGCCGTCCCAGCTTCGAGCAGGTCGCCGACATGCTGGCGAAGAAGGCGCCGGCCCTGAAGCTCGAGCCCGAGGCGGCGCGGCCCAAGCGGCTCGAGAAGCGCGCGCCGGTGGCGACCGCGAAACTGCCGCCGCGCGAGACCCGGGCGAAGCTGCGCCAGATCAAGAAGAAGGCCGTGGAGATCGAGGGGCCGCTCTCCAACCGGAAGGTGGTCGCCCACAGCCTCCCGGAGTTCCCGGCATGGGCGCGGGATCAGGGCATCATCGAGGCCGAGGTGGTGATCAAGTTCTATGTCGCTCCGACCGGCCAGGTGATCGAGTCGGAGATGCAGGTGGAGCGGACCTCGGGGTACGGGCGGCTGGACCGGCTCGCGATGGAGCATCTCAAGAAGTGGCGTTTCGAGGCCTTGCCGTTCGGAGGGCGCAAGGAGTGGGGGATCATCACGTTCCGCTTCGTTCTGGAGTAGGCTCCGGTCAAGCAAGAAGCTCGCAGGAGTGAATCGTTCATGATCATATCGAGAAGGCTCGTGCTTATCGGCTTCGTTGGATCGCTGGCGGGGGCCTGGTGCTTTCCCCCGGCGGCTTTCTCATTCTTGGGGCTGGGCAAGAAGAAAGAGGAGCAGAAGGAGGCTGAGCGGCGGCCCCTGCCCGGCCTCGAGGGGGGCGAACTTTCCTTTCCCTCGCGGATGGCCGAGGAGGCGCCCGCCGCCGGGTCCACTACCGAGGGATCCCTGCCGACCGAGGTGGTGATCAAGGGGACCGGCGCCGGCAAGCTCAAGGTCAACAAGCCTCCTCTCCTGATCGAGGTGGACCCCTTCCATTCCATCCGGGAATCGCTCAAACCGGACCAGGTGCTGCTTCTGGCGGAGTCCCCTCTCACGGTCGTTTGGCGGCGCACCCATCCGGAGTTCCTCCTCAACGACCGGGTCATCCAGCCGTGGCGGACCTCCTTCAAAGAGCGGCCCGGGATCGTCTTCAGGCCGCGCGACCGGCTCGCCGAGGTCCTCCAGCGGAAGATCGATAAGAAGGAGGCCAAGGGCTATCAGTGGAGCCTGACGTTCGCCGACGAGGAGGGCAAGGTCTTTCAGCACTACGAGGGCTCGAGCCAGCCACCCGAGGAGCTCGTGTGGGACGGGCAGAACGACCAGGGGGACTGGATGCGCGCCGGCCGCGCCTACTCGCCGGTCTTCATGTTCACGGACCCGGGCGGCACGCCCTACACGCGCGTGGGCAAGCCGCTGCGCTTCCAAGGCATCGTCCACCAGGAGCGCGACGGGCTGCACATCAGCCTGGACTCCTCGGCCCTCTTCGGCGCCAACAAGGACGCGCGGACGCTCCAGGGGGAGGGCAAGGACATCATCCGGTCCGCGGCCGACCTCGTCAAGCGCCGCTACGCGGGCATTCCGATCCGTGTCGAGACCTATGCCTCCTCGACGAGCCTGGCAGAGGCGCAGGGGAAGCTCATCGAGACCGAGCTGATGAGGGAGCTGATGCTCCTCGCCCAGGACATCGCGGCCGACGCCACCCGCGTCGCCTACACCGACCAGCGGGTGGAAATCGTGCTCGTAAACCGCTAGAATAGGCCAACCCCCTCCGGGGGACTTTCTCAGCCGCAATGGAGGCTTTCTGTATGGGTATTAAGGTAGGGATCAACGGCTTCGGCCGGATCGGACGGCTGGTGATGCGCGCGGGTATCGACAATCCCGATATCGAGTTCGTGGCGGTCAACGACCTGTTCCAGGCGGACTCTCTCGCGCATCTGTTCAAGTACGACTCCACCTTCGGCGTCTATCCCGGCTCGGTCGAGGCTTCGGGCTCGGAGCTCAAGATCGACGGCAAGACCGTCAAGGTGATAGCGGAGCGCGATCCCGCCAAGCTGCCTTGGGGCGAGCTCGGCGTGGACGTCGTGATCGAGGCCACCGGGCGCTTCCGCGAGGCCGACAAGGCCGGCGCCCACATCGGCGCCGGCGCGAAGAAGGTCATCATCACGGCGCCGGCCAAGGGCGAGGACATCACCCTCTGCATGGGCATCAATGAGGACAAGTACGATCCCGAGAAGCACCACATCATCTCCAACGCCTCGTGCACGACGAACTGCCTGGCTCCCATGATCAAGGTGCTGCACGAGAACTTCACCGTCCAGTCGGGCCTCATGACGACCATCCACTCCTACACCAACGACCAGGTCATCCTCGACTTCGCGCACAAGGATCTGCGCCGCGCCCGCGCGGCGGCCATCAACCTGATCCCGAGCTCGACCGGGGCGGCCAAGGCGATCGGGCTCGTTATGCCGGAGATGAAGGGCAAGCTCTCGGGCTTCGCGGTCCGCGTCCCGACCCAGGACGTCTCGCTTGTGGACCTGGCGGCCATCGTCGAGAAACCCGCGACCAAGGATGCGATCAACGCGGTGTTCAAGAAAGCCGCCGCGGGCCCCCGGCTCAGCCCCTACCTGACCTACTCGGACCTGCCCCTGGTATCCAGGGACTTCATGGGCCATCCCGCGTCCTGCGTGTTCGATTCGACGCTCACGGACGTCATGGGCCAGAACCTCGTGAAGATCTTCGGCTGGTACGACAACGAATGGGGCTACTCGAAGCGCGTGGTCGACCTCGTCGCGTACATCGCCAAGAAGGTCGCCGTCAAGGCCTAGCGCGCCCGCCGCTGCTCGACCCTAACGGTCTTTGACGTCGGTCGCGCGGCGCCCGACATGCGAGGGATCATGGGCATGAATCTCAAACGGATGCAGGACCTCGACGTGAAGGACAAGAGGGTCCTCGTGCGGGTGGACTACAACGTCCCGTTGCAGGGAGACGTCGTCGCCGACGCGACCCGGATCCGCAGGACGCTTCCGACCCTGAAGCACCTCATCGGGGCCGGCGCGCGTCTGGTGCTCATATCTCACCTTGGCCGGCCCAAGGGGAAGCCCGCGCCGAAATACAGCCTTCGCCCGGTCGCCGGCGAGCTCGGGGGTCTGCTCGGGGCTCCGGTCCGCTTCGCCGAGGACTGCGTGGGCGACGCGGCCGACGCGGCCGTCTCGGCGCTCAAGCCGGGAGAGGTGGCGCTCCTGGAGAACCTGCGCTTCCACGCGGAGGAGGAGTCCAACGACCCCGCTTTCTCCGAGCGGCTCGCGAAGCACGGGGAGGTCTTCATCCAAGACGCTTTCGGGGCCCTTCACCGCGCGCACGCGTCGACGGCCGGGATCCCCAAGCATCTGTCCGGCGGCATCGGGCTGCTGGTGCAGAAGGAACTCGAGTTCCTCGAGGGGGCGCTCAGCGAGCCGAAGCGGCCGTTCATCGCCATTCTGGGCGGGGCCAAGGTGTCCGACAAGCTGAAGGTCGTGCTCCGCCTGCTCGATCGCGTCGACGCCGTCTTGATCGGCGGCGGGATGGCCTACACCTTCCTGCACGCGCAGGGGATCGCGATCGGCAGGTCGCTGCTGGAAGAGGAGCGGGTCGAGGACGCGCGCTCGGTGCTCGAGACGGCCCAGAGGCGCGGAGTGGAGGTCCTGCTTCCCGCGGACCACCTGACGGCGGGCGAGGTCCGCGAGGACGCCGAGACGGCGCTCACCGAGACGATGGCGATCCCCGGGGACGGCATCGGGGTGGACATCGGCCCGCGGACGATCGAGCTCTTCAAGGAGCGGATCTCGGGGGCGCAGACCGTCTTCTGGAACGGCCCGATGGGCGTCTTCGAGATGGCGCCCTTCGCCAAGGGGAGCTTCGCCGTCGCCGAGGCCATGGCGGAAGCCACGGCCGGCGGGGCGCTCACCATCGTGGGCGGGGGCGACAGCCTCGCCGTGGTCTCCGCGAAGGGGCTGGCCGACCGGATGAGCCATTGCTCGACGGGGGGGGGAGCGAGCCTCGAGCTTCTCGAGGGGAGGGTACTGCCGGGGCTCTCCGCTCTGTCGGCTTGAATGTGGTATAATCCATCACCGTGTATACTTTTCTGCTGACGATCCATATATTCGCCTGCGTGGCCCTGATCCTGGTGGTCCTGCTCCAGGCGGGGCGGGGCGCCGGTTTCGCCATCTTCGGCGGAGGCGGCGACGCCCTGTTCGCGTCCCCTTCGGGGTCATCGTTCCTGAAGCAGGCGACGACGATCCTGGCCGGGACGTTCGCGGTGACGTCTTTGATGCTCACGCTGCTATCGAGCCGCATCGGCATGAAGAGCGTCACCCAGGCGCAGGCCGAGGTTCCGGCTCCGCCCGGCCAAAGCGCTCCGGTCGTGCCGGGCCAAGTGCCGCCCAAGGGCCCGCCCATGGCGCCCCCCGCGGGTTCGCCCGCGGGCCCGGGTCAGGCTCCGGCCAAGGCTCCGCCTGCGGCGCCGGCGCCGGCAGGCGGGTAGTAGTCGCAGCACTCTTTCCGCGCGGGTGGCGGAAATGGCAGACGCGCACGCTTGAGGGGCGTGTATCGAGAGATGTGAGGGTTCAAATCCCTCCCCGCGCATATATATCAATGGCCCCGGCGATCGCCGGGGCCTTTCTTGTCGGGATGGACCCTCCCGGTGTCAGGCTTCAACTTATGCAACTTTTGGAACTTATTCTTGAGATGGAGACTTGTGTGAACGGTTTTCGAAAGTTAAATAAGTTTCATAAGTTGCAGCCTGACGCCGTGCCCTTGAGGATCAGTGCTCTATACGCCTCCAGCCGCCGATGGTTCTCCTCCGACGGGTTCATGCCACTCCTCCTCCGTTAAGCGGCGCGATCCAGACCGAGGGCGTCACGGGCTAGTTCCCGTACGGATCCCTTGATGCAAAGTCGGGGCATTCCCCGCAGATTTCATACTGCGCCTCCAGGCTGCGAACGGAAGCAGTCAGGTGACGGACGTCCGCGGACGAGCTATGTGCGCTTTGGCCCATGGTGATAATCCGCGCGTCGCATTTCCCACTCACACGGATATTCGAGCAATTCAATGGAAAGCGCCGGAGCTTCGCCTTTAGAACCTGCTCGATGTCTGATAGGGCCTGCTCGTTCTCCGCAGTTCGCGCTGCTTCCCGAAGCGCCGCCCTGTCTTTAGTCGGTAGGAGGGAGCGCACAATTTTTTCACAGAGGATAAGCCGGAGTTGGAAGAACCTAACTTTCTTTTCAGTAGAAGACCCCATATGCCCCCTTCTCCCCCGCCATTTCAGCGTGCCTCGATCTAGACCGAGGGCCGGCCGTCCTTCCCGCGCTGCTCAATCCGAATTCTAAGCGCCTGGTTAGTATTCCTGGCTTACATAGTTTTAGGATTGTCTTGGCCAATAATACCACATTAAACAGATCCAGGCTACCCTATAAGTGCCGCTGCATGGCGGGCTGCAAGATCGTGGAGGGGTCTTCTTTGACGAGACGGAGGTTTGGGTGGGGTTAGATTTACGGAAGGAAGGCCATCCCACCATGGTCCTCTGCGTTCAGGAGGGGGGCGAGGGGGCGCATGGGGTGCGGTTCCGCGCCGATCTCGCCTTCACGATCATCGAGAAGATGACCCGGGTTTTCCGCCGAGCTTGCGACCTCGGCCTGGCGCGATATACTGAACATCAGTGACCTTCGGGCCCCTGCGGCCCCGCTGACCGCCGCTGAGCGCAGTGGGGGGCCTTAGCCCGATGGCATCCCGCCCCGCGCATTCATCTCAACGGCCTCGACGTTCGGCCCCCTCCCGCTTGCGCATCCCTCCCCGCGGGGGAGGGATGCGGGAAGCGGCGCACGGCGATAGGAAGGAACAGGCCCCCTCTCACTTGCGCATCCCTCCCCGTGGGGGAGGGATGCGGATTGGAGGGATGCGTATTACAGAGCCTCGACGCCTTTGAGGAGGAAGTCGCCGGTCGCGGTGAAGCCGACCTGCGTGCGGTGGCGCTGGAGTTCCCTGAGGATATCCTCTTTCGTCTCGGGGCTCCGGCGCGCGGCGTCGAACAGGAAGTCCGGATCGTCGGGGTCCACGACGAGGAACTCGCGCTCGGCGATCAGGCGCGCCCGGGCGGGGGTCCTGCGCAGGAACACGAGCGCCGTGTCGTCGAAGTAGACGAGAGCCCAACGCGAGCGCGGGAAGCGGAATGCCCAGGGGGAGCGGGGCGTCTCCAGCGGACGCCCCCGCGCGTCCTCGGTGGCCGGGCGCGTCGCGTGGCTCACGAGCGCGTGGTCGATCCCGCGGCGGTCCAGCAGACGTTCGAACTCGCCCGGCGAGCGTCTCGCGGAGGCGACCTCCGTGAGCAGGGGATGGAACAGGTAGCGGCCGTCGTAGAATACCGGCCGCGCGTCCGCGAAGCGCCACGCGAGGTAGCCGCCGAAATCGTAGTCGTTGAACATCGTTCCCCGGATATCGTGGCGCTCCAGGAAGTCGCAGGCCGCCTTCGGAAAGCGCACCCAGCGGACGCTCCGGCCGAAGTCGCGCTTCGTCAGCGGCCAAGAGACCAAAAGGGCGACTGCGAGCGCGGCCGCCGGCGCGAGCCGGCGCGCTTTGGCCCAGAGGGCGCCGCGCTCGGCTCCGAGCAGGCCGGCGACGTACGGGACGGCGACGAGCGCGAAGTAGGCTGGATTCCTGACCTGCTGGGAGGACCAAGCGCCGAAGCCCGCGAGAAGCGGAGCCCAGAAACGGCTCTCCGGCCGTCCGCGCAGGAGATCGCGCGCGAGCAGCGTGAACGCGGCCGCGAGAAGGATCCAGAAGGCCGGGAGCTCCGACAAGCGCAGGGTCCGCCATTCCTCGACGGCTTCCAGCCCGCCGGGACCGGCCAGGCCCCGCGCGTGGATATAGAGGGCCTCATAGAGCCGCGCGCCGTAGGGGTTGAGCAGCGTCGCCGCGGCGCACGCCGCCAAACAAAGGGCGAGAGAGCGCGCGGCGAGCGGCGCTCGTCTTGATGCGCGGCCCTCCAGAGCCGCGCCGGCGGCCGCCAGGGCGAGGAGCGCAAGGCCGAGCGCGAACCCGCCGTGCAGGTTGGCCCAAAGAGCCGTCAACGCCGGCAGGACGAGCAGCGGCGCGTGGGTCTTCCGGGCGCGCGCGAGCAGCACCGCGTAGAGGAACGCGGGGACCAGGACTATCGTGGCCATCTCGGGGCGCGCGAAGCTCCGGGTGCGGACGAGCCAGAGCGCCCACGCCGCGCCGAGGAAGGCCGTCGCCCGGTCGGCGCCTTGTAGTCGGGCCATGAGGTAGACCAGGAGGACCGCCAGGGCGCCGAGCGCCGCCTTCGCCCAGACCAAGGCGGCGAAGCCCCCCGCCGCGTGCAGAAGATAGCCGGCGGCCTGGGACAACCATTCGAAATCGATCCAGGCGGCGCCGCGCATCGTATGCGAGAAGAGCTCAGCGCGCGGGACAGCCAGGTCGGCCACGATGTCGCGCCCGGCGGCCAGATGCCACCACACGTCGTTGCAGACGACGGGCCACGCCAGGACCGCCGCCGAGAAGCCCAGGACGAGCGCGCCGGCCCAGGACTCTTTGAGACTCGTCGTCGCCGCGAGCCAGCGAGAGGGGCGGGATTTAGGATGCCGGCGGGATGCGGCGCGCGGCGCGCTCATGAAGGGAGGCTCAGGCCCCCAGATCGGGGACGTCGTCCTGGAACGTGACCTCCGGCAGCCCGAGGTCTTCGGGGCCGGAGGCGGGATCAAGGTCCGTCGCGCCGAAGGGATCCTCCGAGGGCTCGCGCGCCTTTCCGGACGGCGCCGCCTCGCGGGCGGGCGGACGCTTGCGAGCTTCTTCGCGGCCCTCTTCCCGGACCGTCCGGAGCTGCTCGTGCAGCTCCTCGATGCGCCGGTGCTGCATGAGCATCGCGGCCTTCGCTTGATCGATCTCCGCGCGCATCCCGAGGAAGCCGCCCATGCTCGCGGCCATCTGCCGGATCTTCTGCTCGAGCTCTTCCGCGGTCTGGATCCGGTTGGCGAGCTCGGCCTTCAGGCGTCGGAAAGCCTCCTGCCTTCGCACGAGCTTGCGCTGCGCGGCCGAGAGAGAGCGGTCCACGATCTCCATGCGGTCTTCCACGGACCCGATGGGGTCGACGTCGCGGCGCGCGGGGTCGGGCGGCCAGGGGCCTTCCTTGCGGCCGCTCGCGGCCGCGTCGTCCGCGGGGCGCTCGCGTTTCCCGCGCAGCGAGGGGGGAAACAGGGAGGAAAGGCCGCCGGCCTCCGCGGCGCGGCGCCATTCTTCCGCCGCGCTGCCGAACGTGTCCTCAGGGCAGACGAGGGAGTCCGCGGAGAATCCCTCCAGCCGGACGAGCTCCTCGCGCTCGAACGGACCGGTGACGCGCTTCTTTCGGGATAGCCAGTATCTCTCAGGCTTGTCCTTTTTCTTATCCATCAATCCTCATAAAGGATAGGCGGAGACATAGGGTAGCGTCAAGGGGGAATCGGGGTAGCGGAGACCGGGGCGACGGGTAGGTCGGGTCAGGTCCCGTCGCCCAGTAGCGGCGCTTAACGCGGGAATTAGAAGCCTTTTTTAAGAATATGTTGGGAAAACCGGCGCTTTTTGCGGCCTAGGCGTACTGGCTTCTTTATATAAAGGAAGGGGGCCTGTGAAGGGGACCGGGGGCTCCCTCCCCGGAGGGCCTCCGGCCGCCCGTGGGGACCCGGTCCCCGGGACCTATTTCGCGCCGAGTTCGGGGCCTTTTCTTGGACTCCCGCGACTGGAAGCCGATCTGGTGCAAGGTCGGCTCTCTCCGCAGATGGGAGACGTCTCCCGGGAAAGCCACCGCGCTGATGATGGCGTTGGTGGGGAGAAGATGGGCGAACCATCGATGCCGAAGAGCTTCGCATGGGGAAGAAACTCCTCGTCCAGCGCCAGGATGACGTGCTTTCCTTTCAGGCTGTATCCGAATATGCGGTCCGCCTCGCGCGGACGTGTCGTTTAAAAACGGGAGAGCCCCCGGATGCGGGGGCTCTCCTAGACTACAGTTACTGAAGGACGTTACTTCTTCTTTTTCTTGGTGGCCTTCTTCTTTGTCTTTTTCTTCGCCTTTTTCTTGGCCATTCAGTAACCCTCTCTTGTCTGTCTCGTTGCGGTGCGTTGGAGCTAGCTCCGACTTGTTCCACCGCTTTCTCTGCTCAACGTCCGCGTATTCTTTCGCGTGATGATGAGTAGCAACATAAATATATCAGGTGAAAGAAAATTTAGCAAGACTTATTTTCAAATTCCGGAAAATAATTTTCCGGCCGATTCTTCTTCATCGCGCGCTCGCCGGACGCGTCCCGCGAGCGCAAAAGGGGAAAGACTCCGAATGAAAAAATAAGGTAGCATGATGGGGATGAGCTTCGCATCGGCAAGGAGAAAGGCATCGGCGTGAAGGTCCTCCGCTTCGACGACTTGGGGTCCACGCAGGACCGCGCCGTCGAGATCGCGCGGGACGCGGGCGACGACGCTTGGACGACGGTCGTGGCCGACCGCCAGAGCAAGGGCCGCGGAAGGAAGGGCGATGCGTGGCATTCGCCTCCGGGCGTGAACCTCTACTTCTCGATGATCGCGAGGCCGCCCGACGCGTTCGAAGACGCGCCGGTCGTCAACCACGCCGCCGCGCTGGCGGTGGCGCGGGCGCTTTCCGAGCACGGCCTCGCCTGCGCCATCAAGTGGCCCAACGACGTCTTGGTCGGAGATAGAAAGATCTGCGGCATCCTCTCGAGGGCCGGCGGCGACGATAAAGGCGGGCGATACATCGTCTGCGGCGTGGGTCTCAACGTCAACGTGAAGGACTTCCCGCCGGAGCTCTCCGGCCGCGCGACCTCGATGCTGATGGAGACGGGGCGCGCGTTCGATCGGGAGGCGGTGCTCGAGTCCGTGCTGGAGGCGCTGCGCGAGAGGCTCGAGCTGCTTTTTGAGCGGGGGTTCGCCTCGCAGGTGGACGACTACCTCTCGATCATGGCGCACGTGGGCGAGAGCTACGTCGACGCGGAGGGCGAGGCTCTCGGGGAGATCGAGGGCATCGACAGGCGGGGGAGGCTCCTGGTGCGTCGCGGCGCCGGCTCGGAGCTGGTCGCCGTCGGCCGGATGTAACCGCAAGGAGACCGGGGAAGGGCGATATGGATAGGATCATCTCGAAGACGGTCACGCAAAGCGCCGAGTTCAAGGAGAACGAGAAGTCCAACGAGGCGCGCGTCGCGGAGCTCAAAGAGAGCCTCGAGAAGGCGAAGCGGGGCGGGTCGCAGAAGGCGAGAGACCTTCACGTGTCTCGCGGCAAGCTGCTGGTGCGGGACAGGATCAAGGCGCTCCTGGACAAGGATACGCCGTTCCTCGAGCTCAGCGCTCTGGCGGCCAACGGTCTCTACGGGGACGAGCCGCCCTGCGCCGGGATCGTCACGGGGATCGGGTCGGTGCGCGGCAGGGAGGTGGTGATCGTGGCCAACGACGCCACCGTGAAGGGCGGGACCTACTATCCCGTGACGGTGAAGAAGCACGTGAGGGCGCAGGAGGTGGCGCTGGAGAACAATCTGCCCTGCGTCTACCTCGTGGACTCCGGGGGGGCTTTCCTGCCTATGCAGGACGAGGTCTTTCCGGATAAGTACCACTTCGGACGGATCTTCTACAACCAGGCGGTGCTCTCGGCGAAGGGCATCTCGCAGATCTCGGTGGTCTTCGGCTCCTGCACGGCGGGCGGCGCGTACATCCCGGCCATGAGCGACGAGACGGTGATGGTCAAGAACCGCGGCACGATATTCCTGGGCGGCCCGCCTTTGGTCAAGGCGGCGACCGGCGAGGAGGTCACCGAAGAGGAGCTCGGGGGCGCCGACGTGCATTGCAGGATCTCGGGCGTCTCCGATCATTACGCGCTCGACGAGCTCGACGCCATCAGGATTACCAGGAACATAGTGGAGAACCTGAGGCCGGCCCGGAAGTTCGATGTCGGGCAGGCCGCGCCGGAGGAGCCCGCGTGCGATCCCTCGGAGATCTACGGGATCTTGCCGGCGAACCTGCGCAGGCAGTTCGACATGCGGGAGATCATCGCGAGGATCGTGGACGGCTCGCGCTTCCACGAGTTCAAGAAGAACTACGGGACGACCCTCGTGACGGGCTTCGCTCGGATCATGGGCTATCCGGTCGGCATACTCGCCAATAACGGCATCCTGTTCTCGGAGAGCGCGCTCAAGGGCACGCACTTCATCGAGCTTTGCTGCTTCCGGAAGATCCCGCTGCTCTTCCTCCAGAACATCACGGGCTTCATCGTGGGCAAGAAGTACGAGCACGGGGGTATCGCCAAGGACGGCGCCAAGCTGGTGGCCGCGGTCTCCAACGCGAACGTGCCGAAGTTCACGGTCATCATCGGCGGCTCGTACGGGGCCGGGAACTACGGCATGTGCGGGAGGGCCTACGGGGCGAGGATGCTCTGGATGTGGCCCTCCGGAAGGATCTCGGTGATGGGCGGCGAGCAGGCGGCCAACGTCTTGTGCACGGTCAAGATGAACCAGCTCGCCAAAAAGGGCCTGAGCATGACGGACGAGGATCAGGAAGAGTTCAAGCGCCCGATCCTCGAGAAATACGAGAGGGAATCCAGCCCGTACTACAGCACGGCCAGGCTGTGGGACGACGGCGTGATCGATCCCCTGGACACGCGCGAGGTGCTGGCTTTGGGCATCTCGGCGTCGCTTAACGCGCCGATCGGGGACTACCGGTCGTCGATCTACCGGATGTAGCCATGGCTTTCGAGACGCTGACGATCGAGACGGCGGAGAAGACGGCCGTGGTGCGCCTGAACAGGCCGAAGGTGCATAACGCGTTCAACGCGGAGATGATCGGAGAGCTGCGTAGGCTCTTCTCGGAGCTGGCGGCCGACGAGGGCGTTCGCCGCGTGATCCTGACCGGGGAAGGCAAGTCCTTCTGCGCGGGCGCGGACCTCAAGTGGCTCGGGAGCGGACGGGACGCGCCTTACGAGAGGCACGTCGCCGAGACGATGGAGCTTTCCAGGATGTTCCGGGCCATCTATGACCTGGACAAGCCGGTGATCGCCGCGGTCAACGGCGCGGCGCTCGGAGGGGGCATGGGGTTCCTCGGCGTCTCCGACATCGTGATCGCGTCGGAGGCGGCGGTGTTCGGCCTGAGCGAGGTCAAGATCGGCGTGGTGCCGGCCTGCATCTCGCCCTATCTCTTCCTGAGGTGCGGGGGCCGCCCGCGGCTGCGGGAATACTTCATGAGCGGCGAGAGGTTCTCTCCGAAGGAGGCTAAGCGAGCGGGGCTCGTCGACTATGTCGCGCGGCCGGAGGCGCTCATGGAGGAAGCGAGAGCCAAGGCCGCCGCTCTCGGAGGCGCCGCGCCGCGCGCGCAGGGCGTCTGCAAGCGCCTTTTTAGGGAAGTGCCGGGCATGACTCTCGACCAGGCCATGCGCCACACCGCCGAGGTCCTCGCCGAGATCCGGACGGGCGAGGAGGCGCGCCGGGGGATCGAGGCCTTTTTCGGGAAGAAGGAGATCAAGTGGGGATAAGGAAGCTTCTCATCGCCAACCGGGGGGAGATCGCGGTGCGGATCATGGCGAGCGCCCGCGAGCTCGGGATCCGGTGCGTGGCCGTGCACAGCGATGTGGACCGGAAGTCCCGGCACGTGCTCGCGGCGGACGAGGCCTACGAAATCGGCGAGGCGCCGCCCCTTAAGAGCTACCTGGACCGGGAAAAGCTCGTCGCGACCGCCAAGCGCGTCGGGTGCGACGCGATCCATCCCGGCTACGGGTTCCTCGCGGAGGACCCGGCCTTCGCGAAGGCGGTGCGCGACGCCGGCCTCGTCTTCGTGGGGCCGGAGGCGGAGACGATCTGCGTGATGGGGGACAAGGTCAAGAGCAAGCGGATCATGCGCGAGGCCGGAGTGCCGGTCGTGCCGGCCGTCTCGGACCTGGAGAACGGCGGACTCGAGCGCATCGCCAAGCTCGGCTACCCGGTCATCGTGAAAGCCGCCGCGGGCGGGGGCGGAAAGGGGATGCGGGTCGTTGACGAGCCGGAGCAGCTCGAGCCCGCGCTCGAGGCGTGCCGGCGAGAGGCTTACAAGGCTTTCGGCGACGGCAGGATATTCGTCGAGAAGTACATCGTCCGGCCCCGGCACATCGAGTTTCAGATCCTGGCGGACGCGCACGCCGGCGTCGTGCACCTCTTCGAGAGGGAATGCTCGGTGCAGCGCAGGCACCAGAAGGTGATCGAGGAGACGCCCTCCACCGCCCTCACCGAGGCGACGCGGGCCGCGATGGCCAAGGCCGCGGTCAAGGCGGCCAAGGCGGTCGGGTACAAGAACGCGGGCACCGTGGAGTTCATCTTCAAGGAGCCGGACACGTTCTACTTCCTCGAGATGAACACGAGGATCCAGGTCGAGCATCCGGTGACGGAGATGACGACCGGCATCGACCTGGTCAGGCAGCAGCTTCTGCTGGCCACGGGAGAGAGGCTCGGCTTCGGCCAGAGGGACGTGAGGAGGCGGGGCCACGCCATCGAATGCCGGGTCTACGCGGAGAACCCGGAGAACAACTTCCTGCCGTCCGCCGGGAGGGTATTTCTCCACAAGGAGCCTTCGGGGCCCAACATCCGCAACGACAGCGGCTTGAACGAGACGGACGAGATCAGCACGTTCTACGACCCCATCATCTCGAAGCTCGTCGCCTACGGCGCGACGCGGGAGGAGGCGAGGGCCCGCATGCTTTGCGCGCTGCGGGACTACGTCGTGCTGGGGGTGAGCACGAACATCGGCTTTCTGGCGGACGTGCTGCGCCATCCCGACTTCATAGCGGGAAAGACGTACACGGGACTCATTCCCGAATTCCTGGAGGATTGGGAGCCGAAGCGCAAGATGCGGGAGATCGCGCTCGCCTGCGTCGAGCACTTCCGCGCGAGCGCGACCGCCAGGCCGGGCGCCGCGGCCTCCGAGGCGGGGCGGCCCGTTTGGGACCCTTGGCGGGAGATCGGACCCTTCGAGATCGGGATGAAAGGATGAACTCCTACAGGATCGGCGAGGAGACCTTCCAGGTCGAGCTGAGGAAGGCGGGGGAGGGCTGGTCTCTCCATGTGGACGGCCATGAGGTCCTCCCCGGCGTCGCGTTCACGCGGGCGGGGGGCGGGGAGCTGGCAGTGCGGGCCGGAGACTCCGTGATCCGCGCTTTCGTCCACCGGGAGGGAGACGAATTTTACTGCCATGTCGGGGGCGAGACCTACCGCATATCGGCCTTCGACCCCATGTCGGAAGCCGGCCCGGGCGGGCACGGGGCCGGCGAGGCGGAGAGGATCCTCACCGCGCCCATGCCGGGCAAGGTGGTCAAGGTCCTCGTGAAGGCGGGCGACGAGGTCAGGCGGGGCGGCAAGTTGATGGTGATCGAGTCCATGAAGATGGAGACCGAGATCGTCGCGCCGGCCGACGGTAAGGTCAAGAAGGTCGGCTTCGCGGAGGGGGGCTCTTTTAAAGAAGGGGAGCTTCTCGTGGAGATCGAATAGCGAGGGGAGGCGGGACTTATGGTCGGAATCTGCGGGTACGGGGCGGACATCCCCAGGAACCGGATCAAGGTGGAGGAGATCGCCGCGGCTTGGGGCGCGGACGCTCCGAGCTACAAGAAGAGCCTGATGCTGGAGGAAAAGTCCGTTCCTTCGCCGGACCAGGACACCATCACGATGTCCGTGGAGGCCGCCCGCAGGGCGGTCAAGCGGGCCGGGATCGATCCCGCCGACATCGGGGCCGTGTACGTGGGCTACGAGTCCCATCCCTACGCTGTCAAGCCGACCGGCACGGTCGTGGCCGAGGCGCTGGGCGCCACCCCCGAATGCCGTACGGCGGACTTGGAGTTCGCCTGCAAGGCGGGCACGGAGGGGATGTTCGTGGCCAGCCAGTTGGTGAAGGCCGGCGCCGTGAAGTACGCCATGGGGATCGGCGCGGACACCTCCCAGGGGGCGCCGGGCGACGCTCTCGAATACTCGGCCGCGGCCGGGGCCGCGGCCTTCGTATTCGGAGCGGAGGAGGAGCGGTGCGTGGCCGAGCTCATCGACGCCTACGCCTTCATGACCGACACGCCGGACTTCTGGCGACGCGAGTACATGCGCTACCCCAACCACGGCGGCAGGTTCACCGGAGAGCCCTCATACTTCAAGCACGTCCTGGGCGCCGCCCGAGGCATGATGGAGAAAGCGGGGATGAAGCCCGCGGACTTCCGGTACGCGGTATTCCATCAGCCAAACGGCAAGTTCCCCCTGCGGGCCGGCAAGAGGCTCGGCTTCAAGGAGAGCCAGATCCTCACCGGCTGGCTGATCAATAGGCTCGGGAACACGTACTCAGGGTCCTCCCCGCTGGGGCTGACCGCCGTCCTCGACGTCGCCAAGCCCGGAGACAACATCCTGGTCGTCTCATACGGGTCGGGCGCCGGAAGCGACGGTTTCGTCTTCAGGACGACCAAGAGGATCAAGGAGGTCCAGGACCTCGCGCCCAAGACGCGGGAGCTCCTGGACAACGACAAGAGGTACCTGAACTACGGGACCTATATGAAGTTCCGCAAGAAGATCCGGATGGCGGAGCGATAGGAGCCGATATCATGAGGGATGTGGCGATCGTCGGTGTCGGGATGACGAAGTGGGGGGAGATATGGAAGAGCTCCCTTCGGGACCTCGCCGTGGAGGCCGCGCTCAAGGCCATGAGCGAGAGCAAGGCCGGAGGGATCGACTCGATCCACGTCGGGTGCATGTCGAGCGGGCTCTTCACCGGCCAGGAGCATGCGGCGTCCCTGGTGGCGGACTATCTCGGCTGCGCCGGCGTTCCGGCCACGCGCGTGGAGTCCGCCTGCGCCTCGGGCGCGGCGGCCTTCCGGTCGGGCTACGCCGAGGTCGCCGCGGGCCTGAGCGACTGCGCCCTGGTCGTCGGCGTCGAGAAGATGACGGACGTGAGCGGCGACGAGACCACCTGCGCGCTGGGCACGGCCGCGGACCAGGAGTACGAGGCCTATAACGGGGCGACCTTCCCCGGCCTTTACGCCATGATGGCCAGAAGGCACATGCACGAGCATAAGACGACCAGGCGTCAGCTTTCGCTCGTGGCCGTCAAGAACCACGCCAACGGGGTCAACAACGAGAACGCCCAGTTCCGGATGAAGATCTCGGCGGAGGACGTGGAGTCCTCGACGATGGTGGCGGACCCACTGCGGATGCTGGACTGCTCCCCCGTGACCGACGGCGCCGCGGCGCTGGTGCTTTGCCCCATGGCGAGGGCGAAGAAACTGGCCAAGAACGGCCTGGTGAAGGTCCTGGGGATCGGCCAGGCGACCGACACCATAGCGCTCCACGCGAGGAGAAGCCTCTGCGCGCTCGGCGCGGTCAAGGAGGCGGCGGCCAGGGCCTACAAGGCGGCCAAGGTGAAGCCGGCGGACATCGACGTGGCCGAGGTCCACGACTGCTTCACGATCGCCGAGATCATGGCGACCGAGGCCCTCGGCTTCGCCAAACCGGGCAAGGGCGGCAAGCTCGTCGAGAGCGGGGAGACGGGGCCTGGGGGCAGGATCCCCGTGAATATGAGCGGGGGGCTCAAGTCCAAGGGGCATCCCGTGGGCGCGACCGGCGTCGCGCAGATCGTCGAGATCACCGAGCAGCTCAGGCGGCAGGCCGGGCCGAGGCAGGTGGCCAAGGCGCGCGTGGGGCTGGCCCAGAACATGGGCGGCTCCGGGGGAAGCGCGATGGTCTCGATCTTCGCGGCCGTATAGAGGAGGGATCGCCATGCAACCGCAGAGATACTGGAGGGAGATCCCGCAGCGCTACAGGCTGGAGGCGGGCAAGTGCGTCAAGTGCGGCAAGGCGTTCATGCCTCCGCGGCTGATCTGCGACGCCTGCCGGTCCCGCGAGTTCGAGACGGTGAAGCTCGCCGACACGGGGACGATCCAGACCTTCACGGTGATCCGGACGCCGCCGAGCGCGTTCAAGGACCAGGCCCCGTACGTGCTGGCCGTGGTCGAGCTCGACCACGGCGTGCGGTTGACCATGCAGGTGACCGATTGCGACCCCCAGGACGTGGAGATCGGGACCCAGGTCCGGTTGGCGTTCCGCAAGATCCGAGAGGTCGGCGAGGCCGGCGTCCTCTGCTACGGCTACAAGGCGGTCCTCGCGTAGGCTAAGTGTCGGGCCCGAAACCGCTGCTGTTAACCCTGACGGGCGCCGCGGCGCTCTGGGGCTGCGCGACGGGCGCGGTCCTTGTGCGTCCGGAGAGAGGGACGGGCGTCCAAAGGAGCTTCGAGGCGTCGTTCAGCAAGGTCCGCGAGGCGCTCCTCGCCTCTTTCGCCGCCCACGGCGGCTTCGAGGTCACCGAGGAAGAGGATACCCTCTTCGTGAATCTGGATGCCGGGGGGGGGCTCTACACGTTCTATTTCTACCGGTCCGCGTACGACAAGACCACCATCGTCGAGGGTTCGGTCGTCATGCGGCATCTGGGAAAGAAGCCCCGCCAGGACTTGGTCAGGGCCCAGCTCGACAGAGTGGAGAGCCTGCTCCGTCCCGAGGAGCCTCCGGCGAGGAGCGGCGACGGGGACTCCGGCGAGAAGACCGTGAGAGGCAAGGACGCTCCGGCGTCCGCGTCGTCCGCCGCGGCCGAGCCGGTCGCCGTGGCTTCGGACGTGGACCGCGACCATCCCAAGGGGAAGAATCGTCCCCACGACTTCGCCCTCGTCGTGGGCGTCGACCGGTATCGCGCCCTGCCGCGGGCGGACTACGCCGAGCGCGACGCCAGCACCATGCGCGAGTACTTGGAGGGCATGGGAGTGCCGGCGTCGCACGTCGTCATCCTCTCCGGGGCCACGGCCACGCGCGGCGAACTGGTCAAGCACCTGGAGGAGTGGCTGCCGCGGAACGTGACGGCGAAATCGCGCGTCTACTTCTACTACGCGGGCCACGGCGCGATGGACCCGGGGTCGGGCGACGCGCATCTGATGCCTTGGGACGTGGACCCGTCCTTCATCCGATCCAGCGCCTACGCGCTCAAGGACGTTTACGCGACGCTCTCCAAGCTCAAAGCCGAGAAGGTCGTGGCGATCCTCGACACCTGCTTCTCGGGAGCGGGCGGGCGGTCCGTGATCGCGAAAGGAACCAGGCCCCTGGTGCTGACCGCCGATCCCGAGCTCCCGCTGGTCACCCGGCTCTCCGTGCTGAGCGCCGCCTCGGGCAGCGAGATCACCGGCTCTTTGAAGGAGCAGGGCCACGGCATGTTCACCTATTACGTGCTCAAGGGGCTTCAGGGCGCGGCCGACGCGGATGGGAACAAGTCCATAACGATCAAAGAGCTTCACGCCTACGCGCTCAAAGAGGTGGGCCGGGCGGCCCGGATGCTGAACCGGGAGCAGACCCCCCAGCTCAAGACCACGATGGTGGATTTCGCCCTATATTGAAGGAGGCTCCCTCTCCGGGCCGGAGACGAGCCTGACACGGCATTCCTCCACGCCCTCCGCGGCTTATGAGCCATTCAGTGGAGGCTGTCGACATCCGGCGTGCCTGTGGGTGGCCAGTCGAACTTCCAGATGGCCCCGGGTCTGGCCATCTGGCGGGGCAGTTCCCCAAGGATCTCGCGTGCTCGCGCGTATTCACCGCGGGCCTCCAGCACGTTGGCCCGCCTCAGGCGCATCCACGCTTGGAGCCCGCCGGGCAGGAAGGCATGCTCGACGCGGTCCAGAAGACCGCCGGCTTTTTCGGCCTGGCCGGAGAGGACCAGGCACTCGGCCGCGCGATAGAGCGCCGCCGCACGCGCTGGTAGTGGACGACGCTCGAATAGAACGGCCCGGCAGGATGTCCAGGGAACTCGCGCTCTATCTCGCGCGCCGCGGCCAGGGATTGCTCGAACTCGAGGTTGTGGAACCGGTCGATCACGGGCGCGATCCTTTCCAGGACCGGCGACGGCTCGGCCGCCTCGGCAGCGCCGCCCGCAAGGCACGAGAACAGAGCCGCAACGATGAGCGAGCTCATTCTTTCCGCCGCCAGGAGCGGGGGGACGGGATCGGCGAGAAAGCCCCGAGCGAACGTTCGATGAGCCAGACAAGGGCCATCAGCTCGAAGGCTTTCGATATGTACGCCGCGGCGCCGTCATGCAACCCCGCGGCGAGAAACTCCTTCAGCGGGACGTTGTCTTCGATAAGAAGGACCTTCCTCTCTGCGTTGGCAAACGCCGTCCGGAGACGGGAAGCCCTTCGGGAAAGGCTGACCCGCGGACGGATGACGACCGCGAGCCAGCCTTCCGAGGGGGGCGCTTCTGCTATAGTTCGGACTCGTCTTGAGGTTCCTGTTCGTCTTCTATCAGGTCAGGCGCGGCCTCTTCGAAGGGGGGCTCGTCGTTTTCCATCTCGGGCTCATACGTGGGCTCTTCGAACGGCTCCGGGAGTACGCCCATCTCGTCCTTCTCCCCGGTGAACACGCGCTGGTTGTCGGCCGAGTAGGAGAACCGAGGGACGCCGCTCACGCTGTAGAGGGTCTCGTCCTCGACCGTCCAATTACCTTTCTCCCGGACGAGGGAGAAATCCACCTCCACGGGGACGCTCACCTCGCCGAACTCGGGATCGCCCTCCTCGGTGAAATCCGCCCTGAGAATGTACTTATCGTCCGAGACCCTTCTCGCCGGTGCCGTGTCGACGCGCTTGAGGGTGAGCATGCGATCGTCCTCCGTCTCCGGGTCGCCGATGATGTAGAAGCCGTCGTTCTGCCGGACGATCGTCTGGATGTGCTGATCCAGCGTCTTCCTCAGCTGCTTGAGTATCGACTCCTCCTCGCGTCTGGACGGGGCTTTCTTGACCGCCGGCGGCGCCACGGTCCCGGACTCGTCGGCGGGCATCCGCGCGGGCTCGGCCCGCACCGCGATGGCGGTGATGAGACATGCGAGAGTCAATGCTGCCGTACTAGTGATCCCTGCGTTCATCGATCCTCCTTTTCTTTTGCGTCATGTTGGGCGTTGTCCAAGCAAAAGAGCGATACTATGGAAAATATTAGCAGATACCGGACATGCCCGATGAGCTGGTCCGGCGAGAAAGGCTTGGTCAGCCAGGAATCGCCCCCCGCGCACAGCCCCTTGATGAACTCCCAGTATCCTGGGTTTTGGCTGCATGCCGTTCGCCCGAGTTCGGGCGCGATACGTACACTACGGGGAAAGCCGGAAAAAGTTCCCGCGCCGCGGGCTCTACTCGGGAACTATCGGGCGGCGGAGCCGTAGTGAGGGTGGCTAAGGAGGGGCGATGAACGGCAGGCCGGCGTTGCGGACATACTTCTGGATCTCCATCGGGGTGTATTCCTTTGCGCTCTTGGTGGCGGTCACGATCGCGTTTTTGTGGCGCGCCGACGCGCACTCGGCCCTTGAACGGGCCCTGTCGGAGAATCTGAGCGCGCTCTCGGTGCTCTCGGATATCAGGGTGTCGCTGCGGCGCCTGGGGTGGACGACGGAACGGTACGCGGAAACGGGGGGGAAGGGATTTCTGAACGAACGGCGGCGGATCACGGAAGAGGTGGTACAAGCTCTGTCCAAGCTGGAGGGTTTTAATCCAAGCGATCGCGAGTCCGCGATGCTGGCGGGCCTGAGGACGGACCTCCGGGGATATGTCGCCCGGACCGAAAGCCGGCGGAGGCGGGCTCCGAGTGCTGAGGGCGTTTCCGCGCCCGGCGATCGGGGTCAGCTGGATGCGGAGCCGCTGCTCGAAGCTCTCAAGAATATCAGAGAGCTGAATCTTCAACAGCTTGAGCGGCAGCGCCGCGTCACGCAAGCGGCGTCCTTCTACGCGTTCCTCGCCGTCGCCGCTTCCGGAGTAGGGTCCGCCTGGCTGCTGGCATTCCTATTGAGCAAGCGGATCGCGCGCCCTATCGGTGAGTTGACGCGGAGCCTTCTCGCCTTCGATGTGGCGCGGGGCTGGGAAGAGGGGATGCAGACGGCGGGGACGAGAGAGGTCTTCCTGCTGCAGGAGGCCTCGGCCCGCATGGCCGCGCGTCTCAAGGTCCAATACGAGAGCCTCAAAGGGCTCGTGGACATGCGCAGCCGCCTGGTGTCCTTGGTCAGCCATGAGTACGCGAACGCCATGACGTCGATCCTGGGCGGCGTGGCGCTTCTCGACGACGAGGAGGAATTGCCCGCGGAGAGGAAGAGGCATATCGTGAGCATCATCCGCGCGAGCGCGAAGACGCTCGCGGCGATGGCGGAGGAGTTCCTTGGGCTGGCCCGCGGCGGATCGGACAAACTCACTCTCGAGCTCAGGCCGGTGGACCTGGGAGCGATCCTGCGGCGGGCGGCGGCCTTCTGCGACTATCAGCTCCGGGGCAAGGCCATCGAGCTCACGTGCCGGGTCCCGGACGATCTGCCCATGGTCAAGGGGCATCCCGCCTCGATTTCGTTCGTCGTGAACAATATCCTCGGGAACGCCATCAAGTATTCCCGGCAGAACGGGCGCGTCGAGGTCGGCGCGGCCTTTCGGGAGGGGACGGTCGAGTGCTGGGTGGATGACGACGGCGTCGGCATGGACGAGGAGATCCTGCGGCACGTGCTCTCCGGAGTCGGACACCGGCCGCTGGATGCCCGGAGCCTCGCCAGGGGCTTCGGCATCGGGCTTTCGCTGGTGCGGGACGTCCTCCATTCGCATGGCTCGCAATTGGCGGTGAGGACCACGCCGGGGAAGGGGTCCCGAGTCTCCTTCCGGCTGGGCGTGGCGGATGCGGGCGTCTCGGAGCGAGCGGCGCCGGGGTCCTGAGTCCGGCGGAGCAGGGGCGGACGATCGGCCGGGGCCGGCTGTTCCCCGGGCGGCGGAAATGAGGCGCCGGCTGCCGCCGGCCCGCGGGTTCAGCCGGGCGCCTTAGCCGAGCGCAGCAAGCGTTTGATCTTGCGGAGATTGCCCCGGCTCAGATCCCCGACGAGCAGGTAGTGCAGACGCTTCTGCCGCCAGCCGAGGACCGTCCCGGCCCAGGAGGTGGCCGCGAAGCCCTGTCCGTTGTCGAGGCCGGACAGGGACGCGGGCATGTCCGAGGCGTCGATCGCGTAGGGCGAGAGGAACAGAGACAGCGGGGACAGTCCGTCCGTGTAGCGAAAATGGGCGATCCGCGCTTCCCCGACGGGCAGGATCCGCACCGAGTCCATCCTGTAGCCGTAGGGGATCTGGGGCTGCCAGGCCGTCTTCGGGAACCCTTTGGCCTTCAGGGCGGCCGCCGACTCGATCTCCGGGCGCATCTTCTCGCGGACGATCGGCCGTTCGTCCTCCGGGGGCGGCGTGAAGAGGTTCTCGGGCAGGCGGTCGGCGGCCTCGAGCACGACCATGCGCGACTCGCGCACCAATCTGCCGCGATGGTTGGTCTGGCGCCTGTGGAGGACGATGCCGGTCTTCGGATCGACCCAGAGCACGCGTCGAGGCCCCACCTTGGACTTCGGGGTAAGAGAGACCCCCTTCGCCCGAAAGCCGAGCAGGTCGCGCTCTCCGACGATTTCAATATCGAAGTTCTCCGCGATCAGATTCTTGAGCTCCGCGCGGCCCAGGTCTCCCTCGCGGATCCGCTTTACGTCGCGTTCGAGAGTGATGCCGTAGCCGTCCTGGACCACCCACTCCTTCGTCCCGCGCTGGATGGTGGTCTTGACCACCTTGCCGGAGGCGTTGAGCACCTCGTGGCGCCACTTGCCCGGGGGGCTGAAATACACCTTTTGCTCGACCGCTCTACTGCTCTTCCCGTGCCAGGTCGTGACGAGGCTTTTCCCGGTGAACGCCTTAGTGGGGGGGGCCACCGCCAGTTCCAAGATGGTCTGCTGCTCGGCGCCGCCCGCGGCGCTTGCGGGCAAGGCGAGCGCGATGCCGAGCGCTACCGCCGAGGTCATGCCTGCCCGTTTCATTCGTCCCGATACTGCCTCATCACATCGTATGGGGCCGCCGCGAGGATGCCCCGATGGATATCCACCGACTTCCGGCTCGAGCGCACGTGCTCGGCGAGGAGCCGATCGAGAGGCACGGTGGTGGGCTTCTCGGTCCTGAGCGAGCCGAGGCCGATGGCCAGGGCGGCCGCCGCGGCGGCGGCGCCGGCGAGCGCCCAGCGCGGATGACGGGGGATCGGGGACCACAGGCGGCGCCACAAAGGCTCGACAGCGGCCGACTCCTCGTCGATCATGCTCCCGATCCTCGATCGCAGGGCCTCGGGCATCTTGCGGGGCGTTTCGGCCGACACAAGGGCCTTGGCCCGTTCCGTCTCCACGAGATCCGCCATGCATCCGGAGCATCGGGCGAGATGCGTCGCCAAGTCCAGGCGCTCCCCTGGCTCCAGCTCGCCGTCCACGTAGGACGAGACGGCTTCGGCGTATTTCTCGCAGCTCATAGCGCCCCTCCTTCCTCCACATACGGCCGCATCACGTCGCGCAGCAGCTGCCGTCCCCGGAAGATGCGGGAACGGACGGTCCCGACAGGGACCTTCAGGGTCTCTGATATCCGCCCGTAGCTCATCGAGAACATGTCGCAGAGCATGAGCGGCTCGCGGAACGCGTCGGGGAGCCTCGCCAATGCCTTGCGGATGTTCGAAGACGCCTCATCGCGCAGGAGCTCCTGGTCCGGGGGCGGCTCAGGCGATTCCCAACGGTCCTGCAGGCGCCCGCCGTCTTCGTCTCTCCCGGCCATGTTCTCGATCGACACGGTCTTTCTGTGCTCCAGACGGCGTTTGCGGTCTATGTAGATGTTCTGGACGATTTTGAACATCCAACTGTGAAAATCCCTCTCCGCCTCGTAGTGGCCGAATCCGCGCAGCGCCCGAGCGAATGCCTCCGCCACCAAGTCGGCCGCGTCGGGCTCGTTGCCCGCGAGGCTGAAGGCGAAAGAGTAGATCTTGTCGCCGTTCTCCCTGAGAAGCCGCCGGAAAAGGAGCCGCTTCGCTCTGCCCGAAGCCGGCGCCGTCGCTGTGTCCCTAGTCATACTACGGATTTCGAGTCGGGAAGTTCCCCGCTCGCCGGAGACCGCCGGCGGAGCCTCGCGGGAACTTCTCCTGGCCCGCCGCGTAGTGGGATTGTCCGTTTCGACCTCCACGCTGGCTGGCTCGATAACAGTATGACAGATTCGTTCCAAGGAGCGCCAGTCAGCGGACGGCGTCGTTGCCCGCGATGGGAGGCGGCCGGAGCGCGCGGGGCGCGGAGCGCTTCGCGTCGACCCCGCGGGCGGGCTGGTCGACGCGCGGGGAGGACATGAGGTATGATGAAACGTGGCGGTTGGGCGCTCACGGTGATCCTGGCGCTGGCTTTCTTCGCTTGCCAGAAAAGGGGGGCGGTGGACTCGGGGGTCGCGGCCCCGGCCCCGGAGGGGGAGGGCGCGGCCGGGGAGGATGCCGAAGGCCGGGTGCAGGCAGAGGAGTGGCTCGAGCGGTGACGCGGACAGCCGGACTTAGGACGCGTCGTGAGCCGGGTGCGAACGCGCGGAGGAGTGGATGAGGATAGCGGTCGTCTTCAACCGGGACAGCAAGAAGGTCATCAACCTCTTCGGGGTGCCGAACAGGGAGAAATACGGCCTCGCGAACATCCGGCGCATCCTCGACGCGCTGAAGGCGGGGGGGCATCAGGCCAAGGCCTTCGAGGGCGACAAGGACCTCATTGATACGCTGGGCGCCTTCATGCCCCGGGTGCTGAAGGGCGAGCGTCCGGGCATGGTATTCAACCTCTCCTACGGGATCCAGGGGCAGGCCAGGTACACCCACGTGCCGAGCATCCTGGAGATGGTGGGCATCCCGTACGTCGGCTCCGGGCCCCTGGCGCACTCGCTGGCGCTCGACAAGGTGGTCGCCAAGATGCTCTTCCGCCAGCACGGCCTGCCCACGCCCGATTTCGCCGTGATTCAGGATCTCGGCGCCGACTTGCCGGAGCTGCCCTTTCCTCTGATCGTGAAGCCCAAGAACGAGGCGGTCTCTTTCGGCCTCAGGATCGTGCGGAACAAAGACGAGCTCAGGGAAGGGGCCGAGGCGATCGTGTCGAAGTTCGCCCAGCCCGCCCTCGTGGAACGATACATCGAGGGCCGCGAGATCAACGTCGGCGTGCTGGGCAACAGCCCGGCCGAGGCCCTGCCTCCCGCCGAGCTCGTCTTCGGCACGGAAGGGCCTCCCATTTACACCCATGAGGACAAGACCCGCAAGTCGGGCCGGGAGATCGGCGTCGTCTGCCCTGCGGAGCTCACAGAGGAGCTCGCGGCGCGCGCCAAGGAACTGGGGCTAAAGGCCTTCTCCGCGCTGGGCTGCTATGACTGCGCGCGCATCGACATGCGGCTGGACAAGGAAGGGAACCTCTTCATCCTGGAAGTGAACAGCCTCCCGAGCCTGGGCGAGCACGGCTCCTTCGTCGAGGGGGCGAAGGCGGCTGGACTGGATTTCACGGCGCTCATCAACCGTCTCGTGGAGGTGGCGAGCGCGCGCTATTTCGGGACGCCGAAGCCTCCGAGCGTCGACGTCCGGACGGAAGATCCCCAGGACGCGGTGTTCGCCTATCTTACGGACCGCCGGGACCATATCGAGCGGCGCCTTCAGGACTGGACGGCGATCTCGAGCCGGACCGGGGATCCCGTCGGACTTCATGAGGCCTCCAGGGAGGTAGAGCGGCTCATGGCGCAGCTCGGGCTCAAGCCGGTCGCCGCCCTGAGCGACGAGCGGTCGGTCCGGACCTGGCAGACCAAAGGCGGGCTGCAGGACGGCATCCTGTTCCTGGGGCATCTCGACGTACCGGTCTCCGAGGGGATACCCCATCAGCCTTTCCGGCGCGAGACGGAGCAGCTCTTCGGAGAGGGCGTGGGCTGCTCGCGCGCGCCTTTGGTCATGCTGGAGTTCGCGCTCCGCGCCCTGCGCCAGATGAAGCGTCTGCGCGGGCTCAAGCTCGGCGTCGCGTACTACTTCGACGAGGGCCGGGACTGCCGCTACAGCGCGGATATCCTGCGCAAAGCCTGCTCGGCGGCCAAGAAGGTGCTGATCCTCCGCCCCGGAGGTCCGGAGGACTGCGTGATCACCCAGCGTCGGGGGCAGAGGAGCTACAGGATATCCCTCGAAGGCAAGCCCCGGCGGCTGAGCTGGAGCGTCGCGAAGGGCGACCCTCTCCGCTGGCTGGGATCGCGACTGGAGCGGATCGCCTCGTTCAGTTCGTCCAGTAAGAAAGTGGCGGCCGCGGTGGTCTCGATGGATGTCAAGTCGTACCCTCTGTATCTCCCGCACAGGCTCACGGCCGCGCTGCTCATGTCCTATCTTCTGGAGAGCGAGGCGGATCGGGTGGAGGCGGGAATCCGCGACCTCGTGGAGGACGGGCCGTTCGACGGGCGCATGAGCCTCGTGGCCGAGCGGCCTTCCATGCTCGAGCGCAGGGCCAGCGCCGGTCTCCTAAAGGCCTTCACCGACGTGGCGTCGAAATGGGAGATCCCGATTAGGCGGGAGTCCTCCGCGCTGCCGTCGGCCGGGGGGTACGTGCCGAGGTCGAAAGGGGTGCTGTGCGGCGTGGGGCCCGTCGCCGCCGACTTGTACACGCCGCAGGAGTCGGTGTCCAGGATCAGCCTGGTGCAGCGGACGCTGCTCCTCGCGGAGTTTCTGGCGCGGGAGCTGGGGGATTGACGCGGGAAGAGCGCCGGCCTGAGCGCCGTCAGGGGGACGAAGAGCCGGACCCGATCCCTCGGCGGGTGTTCAGGCCTCAGCGTCTGGCGATCTCCCGGAACGGGATGGCGGCGACCGCTCATTACCGCGCCACCGAAGCCGCTGTGGAGCTCCTGGAGGCCGGCGCCAACGCGGTGGACGCGGCCGTGGCCGCGGCTTTCGCTCTGGGAGTCTGCGAGCCCGCCGCTTCGGGACTCGGCGGCCAGACCATGATGCTCCTCCACCATGCGGCGTCCCGCCGGGTGGTGGCTTTGGACGGGTCCTCGCGCGCCCCGAACCGGGCCACGGTGGAGGCGCTCAGCAATCCCGAGCGCCGGCGGGGCTACAAGGCGACGACCGTCCCGAGCACTCCGGCGGTGCTGGCCTACGCCCTCCGGCGCTACGGGACCCGCAAGCGCGCGGACGTTCTGCGGCCCGCCATACGGCTCGCCGAGGAGGGGTGCGAGATAACCCCGCTCCAGCATGCGCTGGCCAAGCGCGAGCTCAAGCACCTGCGGAGCGGCTCGGCGGGACGGATATTCTTGAAAGGCGGACAGAGGTCGTATCCCGCGGGCGCCCGATTCCGCCAGCCGGTGCTTGCGGCCACGCTGCGTCGCCTGGCGAAGGAGGGACTCAACGACTTCTACCGGGGGCGGATCGCGCGGATGATCCATGATGATATGGTTCGCAACGGAGGGCTTATCCGAAGAGACGATCTCGCGCGCATACCGCGCCCGATCGAGCGCAGGCCCTTGACGGCGCGGTTCGGGACCGAAAGGGTATTCACCTTCCCTCCGCCCGGAGCGGGCCGGACGCTGGTCCTCATGCTCAACGTCTTCCAGCACCTGGCGGGCAAGCGGTGGGATCCGGACTCTCCCGAGGGCGCCCTGCTCCTGGCGGAGGTCATACGCCGCGCTTTTCTCGACAGGAACGACCGGCCGTTCGACCCGAGCTACTACGCGCAGGTCGAGGACAAGCGGATGCTGAATCCCCGCTACGCCAAGCTCGTCGCGCGGCAGGTCCGGAGCCGCTTCGAGCGCCGCGGTGAGACCACCCACCTGTCAGTGATGGACCGGTGGGGCAACGCCGTCGCGCTTACTCAATCCATCGAGCGGCCCTTCGGGGCGTGCGAGGCGCATCCCGAGCTGGGGTTCCTATACAACAACTACATGAGCGACTTCGAGTACGATGATATCTCGCATCCCTACTACCTGCGGCCCAACGCCGCCCCATGGGCGAGCGTGGCTCCGACGATCCTGATGCGGGGCAAGCGGCCGAGGCTCGCCATCGGGTCGCCCGGGAGCGAGCGCATCACCCCCGTCATCCTCCAGGTGCTTTTGAGGCTCAGGCGACAGCAGCCCTACGAGGCGGTCGCCGCGCCGCGTCTGTACTGCGCCCTGGACGGCACGGTGTCTCTGGAGGCCTCGCGCATGCGCGACGACATCCCGCGCGCGTTGGAGAGCCGGGGCTTCACGATCGATGTGCGCGAGCCCTACTCGTTCTATCTGGGCTCCGTACAGCTCGTGATGCGCGAGAAGGACAGCTTCATCGGCGTGGCGGACCCGCGCCGGGACGGCTCGGCCGCGGGACCCCGCCAATGACATGCCCTCGCCGCGGTTGTCGGCCGATCTCAAAGAGCCTATAATCTAGTGTGCACCCATCTTCGAGGCGTTCCATGAGGGGACAAGGACCCAGAACGGCCGGCGTACCGAACCGCCGCTCCGCGGAGCTCCCGGTTCAAGGCGGAAGGAAACGGGTCGTGATCAAGAATGTCTCTCCCCGGGTGGAGGGGGGGCGTTTCCCCGTCAAGCGCACGGGCGGCGAGACGGTGCGCGTCGAGGCTGATATCTTCGCGGACGGACACGACGCGATTTCCGGCATGCTGGTCTACCGCCACGAGGCCGGGAAGCGGTGGTCCCGCGCGCCGCTGGAGCCGCTCGGCAACGACCGCTGGCGGGCCGAGTTCCGGGTGACCGAGCTGGGCGGCTACCGCTATGCCCTTCGCGCGTGGACCGATCCCCTGCGCGGCTGGCTTCGGGACCTGCAAAGGCGCCTCGGGGCGGGACAGGACGTGTCCACGGAGCTTCTGATCGGGGCGAAGTGGATCGAGCAGGCCGCGGCCCGCGCCTCCGGTCAGGACGCGCGGCGGCTCAAGGATTGGGCCGCGGAGCTGCGCGTCGGGCGGACTCCGGCGGGGGATCGGGCCCGGCGGGCCATGGATCCCGGCCTCGCGGAGATCGCCGGGAGATACTCCGAGAGGCGCCTCTCCTCGGCGCGGAGCATGGAATACGAGGTATGGGTAGAGCGGGAGAGAGCGCGATTCGGGTCCTGGTACGAGATGTTTCCCCGCTCGTGCGCCCCGGAGGGGGGCGGCCACGGCGCCTTCCGGGACTGCGCCCAGCGGCTGTCCTATGTGGCCGCCATGGGCTTCGACGTCCTCTATCTTCCGCCGATCCATCCGATAGGCCGCACGCACCGGAAGGGAGGGAACAACGCCCTTGTCGCGGGCCCGCGGGATCCGGGCAGCCCCTGGGCCATGGGCGCCGAGGAGGGGGGGCACAAGTCCCTCCATCCGCAGCTTGGGACCATCGAGGACTTCCGCGGCCTGCTCCGGAAGGCCGGGGAGCTCGGCATCGAGGTGGCCTTGGATATCGCGTTCCAGTGCTCTCCGGATCACCCCTACGTGCGCGAGCATCCGTCCTGGTTCCGGCACAGGCCGGACGGAAGCGTGCAATACGCCGAGAACCCGCCCAAGAAGTACGAGGACATCTATCCATTCGACTTCGAGTGCGCCGATTGGCGGGCTTTGTGGCTGGAGCTCAAGAGCATATTCGTCTTCTGGGCAGAGGAGGGCGTCCGCATCTTCCGCGTGGACAACCCGCATACGAAGCCGTTCGCGTTCTGGGAATGGCTCATCCGCGACCTCCGGCGGAGCTACCCGGACGCCATCTTCCTGTCCGAGGCGTTCACGCGGCCCAAGGTCAAGTATCATCTCGCGCAGCTCGGCTTCACCCAGTCCTACAACTATTTTCCGTGGCGGAACACGAAGCTCGAGCTCACCGAGTACCTCACGGAGCTCGCGCAGAGCCCCGTCCGGGAGTACTTTCGGCCGAGCTTTTGGACGAACACGCCGGACATCCTGACGGAGTATCTGCAGTCCGGCGGCAGGCCGGCCTTTATGGCGCGCTTCGTCCTGGCGGCCACGCTCGGGGCCAGCTACGGGATCTACGGGCCGGCCTTCGAGCTCTGCGAGAACCGCCCCCTCGCCCGGGGACGGGAGGAGTATCTGGACTCGGAGAAGTACGAGATCCGGCGCTGGGATCTGGACAGGCCGGACAGCCTCAAGGACCTGATCGCGCGCGTCAACCGCATCCGACGCGAGCACCCCGCCCTTCAGAGCGACTGGAGCCTCCGCTTCCACCGCGTGGACAACGACGAGATCATCTGCTACAGTAAGCGCGCCGGCGACGACGTCGTCCTGGCCGCCGTGAACCTGGACCCGCATCACAAACAGTCCGGCTGGACGGACCTGCGCCTGGACGAGCTTGGGCTTGACCCGGGACGGCCGTATCGGATGCATGACCTTCTGACCGACGCCCGCTACCTCTGGCAGGGCCCGCGCAACTATGTGGAGCTCCGGCCGGAGGCGTGCCCGGCCCACATATTCCTGGTGCGGCCCGCGGTCGACGCCGGGACGGGCTCCGGCCACCGACCATGAGCAAGACGAAGGCGGCCCGGCTCGAGAGAGAGCCGTTGTGGTACAAGGACGCCGTCATATACGAGCTGCACGTCCGCAGCTTCTGCGACGGCAACAACGACGGCGTCGGCGACTTCCGCGGCCTGAGCTCCAAGCTGGACTATCTCAAGGACCTGGGCGTCACGGCCCTGTGGCTCCTGCCGTTCTACCCCTCGCCCCTGAAGGACGACGGCTACGACATCGCGGACTATACGTCCATCCATCCCTCCTATGGCACGCTGAAAGATTTCAAGATATTCCTCGCCGAAGCCCATCGGCGGGGTCTGCGCGTGATCACGGAGCTCGTCATCAACCACACGTCGGAGCAGCACCCCTGGTTCCAAAAGGCCCGTAGGGCCAAGCCCGGAAGCCCGGCGCGCAAGTATTACGTGTGGAGCAAGACTCCCGAAAAGTACCAGGAAGCCCGGATCATCTTCAAGGACTACGAGCACTCCAACTGGGCCTGGGACCCCGTAGCCGAGGCCTACTACTGGCACCGCTTCTACTCCCACCAACCGGATCTCAACTTCGAGAACCCGCATGTGCGCAAGGCGGTGCTGAAGGTCGTCGACTTCTGGATGGGGATGGGCGTCGACGGCATGCGCCTGGACGCGGTGCCCTATCTCTTCGAGAAGGCGCGCACGGACTGCGAGAACCTCCCCGAGACGCACGCCTATCTCAAGCAGCTGCGCAAGCACGTGGACGAGAAGTTCCGGGACCGCATGCTCCTGGCCGAGGCCAACCAATGGCCGGACGACGCGGTGGCCTACTTCGGAGACGGAGACGAGAGCCATGTGTGCTTTCACTTTCCCCTTATGCCGAGACTCTTTATCAGCCTGCGCATGGAGGACCGGCATCCCATCGTGGACATCCTGGAGCAGACCCCGCCCATCCCCGAATCCTGCCAGTGGGCCCTGTTCCTGCGCAACCATGACGAGCTGACTTTGGAGATGGTCACCGACGAGGACCGCGACTACATGTACCGGACCTACGCGAACGATCCCCAGATGCGCATCAACCTGGGCATCCGCAGGCGGCTGGCGCCGCTGCTGGGCGGCAACCGGCGCAAGATCGAGCTTCTCAAAGGCCTGCTCTTCACCATGCCCGGCACGCCCGTGCTCTACTACGGCGACGAGCTGGGCATGGGCGACAACATCTATCTGGGCGACCGCAATGGCGTGCGCACGCCCATGCAGTGGAGCGCGGACCGCAACGCTGGCTTCTCCCGGGCGCCGACGCAGCGGCTGTTTCTGCCGCTGGTCACCGACGCCGAATACCACTACGAAGCGCGCAACGTGGAGGACCAGCAGCGCAACCCCCAGTCCCTGCTGTGGTGGACGAAGCGGCTCATCGCCTTGCGCAAGCGCTGTCCGTCCTTGAGCCGCGGGACGATCGAGTTCCTGCGGCCCGAGAACCGCAAGGTCCTGGCTTTCGTCCGCCGGCTGGCCGACGAGACGATCCTGGTCGTGGCCAACCTCTCGCGGTTCGTGCAGTGCGTGGAGCTCGATCTCTCGCAGTTCAAGGATATGGTGCCCGTGGAGATGTTCGGCCAGACCGAGTTTCCCCCCATCGGCGAGCTGCCCTACTTCGTCACTCTGGGCCCCCATTCGTTCTATCTGTTCTCGGTCGAGAAGATCGAGGCCGCGGTGCCTTTCGCGGACGCCGGGAAGACCGCCGGCTCGAAGCCGCCCGAGTTGGCCTGCGACGGTTTCGGCTCCCTTTTCGCGGGAAAGGGGCTGACGGCGTTCGAGCGGATCTTGCCCGGCTACTTGAACCGGCAGAGATGGTTCGGGGCCAAGTCGCGGGGCCTCAAATCCGTCAGGGTCTCGGATGTGATCGCGATGCCGCGCGGCCCGCGGGCAGCGCCCGCCGGGCCCGGAGCGGAACCGGCGCGCCTGGCGCTGGTGGAGGCCGTTTGCCGCGAGGGAGAGCCGGACACCTACATCCTGCCTCTGGCGCTCGCTTGGGGAGAGCGGGCCCGCGGGCTGGCGGGGGACCGTCCCAAGGCCGTCATCGCGACCCTCCGGCACGGCGAGGATGAAGGCATACTCTACGACGCCTCGCTCGAACGGGAGTTCTGCCTCTCGCTCTTGAGCGCGATGGAAAAGCGGCGGCGCCTGAAGGGAACCCGGGGGAGCATGCTGGCCGTCTCAAACAAGGCCTTCCGCGCCCTGCGGGGCGACCCCAAGAAGACCTTGGAGCCCGAACTCCTGGGCGCCGAGCAGTCCAACACCTCCATCGTCTTCGGCGACCGGTTCATCATGAAGATCATCCGCCGCCTGGAGCGGGGGGTGAGCCCCGAGCTCGAGATCGGGCGCTTCCTGGCAAGAAAAGGCGGCTTCCCTCATGCCGCGCCCCTGGCCGGCTGGCTGGAGTACCAGGAGGACGGCAGGACCGCCTCCGTGGCCGTGCTCCAGGGGGCGGTCAAGAACGCGGGCGACGCTTGGCGATTCTCGTTGGACGCCTTGGGGCAGTATTTCGAGAGGGTGCTGGCTTCATTCTCGGAATCCGAGAGGCCCGGCCCCCAAAGCCCTCCCGAGCCGGCGCGGCCGCTTCCGGATGCGCTCTTCGCCGAGGCTCCCACGGAGGCCACGGCTCTCATCGGCCCCTATCTCGACGAGGCAGTCCTTCTCGGGCGGCGCACGGCCGAGATGCACGTCGCGTTGTCTTCGGGAGACGACGAGGCTTTCATGCCGGAGCCTTTCACCGATTTCTTCCGCAAGTCCGTTTATCACGGGATGGTATCCCAGGCCTCCGAGGCCCTGCGCATCCTTCGCCAGCGCCTGCGGACGATCCCGGAGGACATACGCGGGGACGCGGTCCGCGTGGCCGGGATGGAGCGCGCGATACGGAACAGGTTCCGCGAGATCAGGGACCGGCGCATCACGGCCATGCTGACGCGCTGCCACGGAGACTACCATCTCGGGCAGGTGCTGCGCTCCGGCAACGACTTCGTGATCATCGATTTCGAGGGAGAACCAGCCCGCTCCGTCACAACCCGGCGGCTCAAGCGCAGTCCCCTCAAGGACGTGGCGGGCATGCTCCGCTCCTTCGATTACGCCGCCTACGCCGCCCTGACCGCCGGCGTCGAAGGAGCCGTCATCCGGCCAGAGGACGCGGGACACCTGATGACTTGGGCGCGGTTCTGGAGCGACAGGGTCGGCGCGGCCTTCTTGAGCGCATATCGAGAGGCAGCCGGCGGCGGGTCTTTTTTGCCGAAAGACCTCGCGGAGTTCAAGACGCTTCTGGACCTCCACCTGCTTGAGAAGGCCTTCTACGAGCTGCGCTACGAGATCAATAACCGGCCCGCGTGGGCGCATATCCCGGTGCGGGGCATCCTGCGTTTGATGGGGATGTCCGATGAGGATCCCATTGATGACTCGAAAGAACCTGGAGCGCCCGAGCCTGCTGACTGACCAGGACATCCACCTCTTCAACGAGGGATCGCATTTCCGTCTTTACGATAAGCTGGGCTCGCACCTCATTGCGGAGGACCGGGGCGCCCATTTCGCCGTCTGGGCGCCCAACGCGGAGAGCGTTTCCGTGATGGGAGACTTCAACGGCTGGGACAAGCAGGCCCACCCGCTGAGGCCTATGGCCGAGTCCGGCATCTGGGAAGGCGTGATCTCAGAGGCCCGAAAAGGCCACCGTTACAGGTTCCATGTGGTCTCAAGGCATAGGGGCTACAAGGCGGACAAGACCGACCCCTTCGCTTTCTACGGCGAAATCTCGCCGCAGACGGCATCCGTGGTCTGGGACCTCGATTACCGATGGGGGGATGAAGGCTGGATGCGCGGGCGCGCCGAGCGAAACGCGCTGGAAGCGCCGATCTCCATCTACGAAGTGCACCTGGGCTCCTGGATGCGCGTCCCGGAGGAAGGGAACCGATCCCTTACGTATCGTGAAATGGCGGGCAAGCTGGCGGATTATGTCGTCGAGACCGGATTCACCCACGTCGAGCTCATGCCGGTCATGGAGCATCCTTTCTACGGCTCCTGGGGCTACCAGACCACCGGGTATTTCGCCCCCACCAGCCGCTACGGGGCGCCCCAGGACCTCATGCACCTCATAGACACCCTGCACCAGCGGGGGATCGGGGTCATTCTGGACTGGGTTCCGTCCCATTTCCCTCAGGACGAGCACGGCATCGGCTATTTCGACGGCACCCATCTGTTCGAGCACGAGGACCCGCGCAAGGGCGTGCACCCAGACTGGAACAGTTTCATCTTCAATTACGGGCGGCGCGAGACCCGGAGTTTTCTGATATCCAGCGCCTTCTTTTGGCTCGACAAGTACCATGCGGACGGGCTCCGCGTCGACGCCGTGGCCTCCATGCTCTATCTGGACTACTCGCGCAAGGAAGGCGAATGGATCCCGAACCGATACGGCGGACGCGAGAACATCGAGGCTATTTCCTTTCTAAGACGGCTTAACGAGGAGGTCTATAAGAGCTTTCCGGGCGTGCAGACCATCGCCGAGGACTCGACCTCATGGCCCATGGTGTCCCGGCCGACCCATGTGGGCGGATTGGGTTTCGGCCTGAAGTGGGACATGGGCTGGATGCACGACACGCTCAAGTACATGTCGCGCGATCCCGTGCATCGCAGCCACCACCACAACGAAATGACATTCCGGGCGATCTACGCCTTCCAGGAGAACTTCGTGCTGCCCCTATCGCACGACGAGGTCGTGCACGGCAAAGGGTCTCTCTTGCGCAAGATGCCCGGAGACGACTGGCGGAAATTCGCCAATCTCCGGGCGCTCCTCGCCTACATGTACGCGCAGCCGGGCAAGAAGCTGCTTTTCATGGGAAGCGAGTTCGGGCAGTGGGACGAGTGGAACCACGACAAGTCCCTGGATTGGCACCTGACCGAGCGGGGGGCGCATCAAGGCGTGCGCAGGCTCGTCTCGAACCTCAACCGGATCTATAGGGAGGAGCCGGCGCTCCACGAATCCGACTGCGATGCGTCCGGATTTTCATGGGTCGACGCGAACGACAGCCGGCAAAGCGTTCTCAGTTTCCTGCGGAAGGCCAAGACCTCCCAAGACGCCGTCCTGATCGTGTGCAACCTCACCTCCGTGCCCCGCCACAGCTACCGGGTGGGCGTCCCCCGCGGCGGCATCTGGCGGGAGCTGCTCAACACCGACGCCGAGGAGTTCGGCGGCGGCGGGCAAGGGAACATGGGAAGCGTCGAAGCCTCGCCGCTTCCGTTCCATGGCCAGGGGTGCTCGCTCTCCCTTGCTCTGCCGCCGTTGGCCGTCATATGGCTAAAGCCACGATAGCGGCGGGAAGGGAGGGCGCATCCGGGCGGCCCGGCGCCCGTTATCTGCCGGACGGGTCCGCGCATTTCCGCGTGTGGGCGCCCCTGCGGCGTTCCGTGGCCTTGCGGCTCGTGGGGCCGCGGCCCAGGACGGTCCCGATGACGCGGGACGGGGAGGGCTATTGGACCGCCCGGGTCGAGGATGCGGGAGCCGGATCGCGGTATTTGTACCGGCTTGATGACGAGGTGGAAAGGCCCGACCCGGCGTCCCATTTTCAGCCCGAGGGCGTTCACGGACCGTCGGAGGCCGTGGATCACGGGGCGTTCAAGTGGGAGGACTCGCGATGGCCGGGCGTCCCTTTGGAGCGCCTCGTTCTCTACGAGATGCATGTCGGCGCGTTCAGTCCGGAGGGGACTTTCGAGGGCGTCATCGGCCGGCTCGGGGAGATTCGCGATCTCGGCGTCACGGCCGTCGAGCTGATGCCGGTCGCGCAGGCTTCGGGGCCGAGGAACTGGGGCTACGACGGCGTCTATCCGTTCGCGGTCCAGGCCGCCTACGGGGGCCCGGCCGGGCTCAAGAGACTCGTGGACCGCGCGCATCGCGCCGGCCTCGCGGTGGTACTCGACGTGGTGTACAACCATCTCGGACCCGAGGGCAACTATCTGGCCGAATTCGGGCCCTATTTCACGGACAGGTACCGCACGCCGTGGGGGCCCGCGATCAACTACGACGGCCCGTACAGCGACGGTGTCCGGCGCTACTTCATCGAGAACGCCTTGTTCTGGCTCCGGGAGTATCATCTGGACGGCCTTCGGATCGACGCGATCGACGCCATGTTCGACTTCGGAGCCGTGCCCATCCTCCACGAGCTTTCCCGGGAGGTCGAGGCTTTCTCCAGGCGCGACGGCCGGGCCCGCCTGCTCATCGCGGAGAGCGACCTCGACGATCCCAAGGTGGTCCGCCCCCGCCGCAGCGGAGGATGGGGGTTGCACGCGCAGTGGAGCGATGACTTCCACCACGCTCTGCATGCCGTCTTGACCGGCGAGAAGACCCGGTTTTATGCGGACTTCGGATCGATGCGGTGTCTGGAGAAGGCCCTCCGAAACGGCTTCGCCAACGCGGGCGACTACTCCTTCTTCCGGAAGCGGCGGCACGGAACGCCCGCCCGCGGGGTCCCGCCCAAGCGGTTCGTCCTCTGCCTCCAGAATCACGACCAGGTGGGCAACCGCAAGCTCGGCGAGAGGCTCGCGTCCTTGGTGGGATTCGAGGCGCACAAGGCGGCGGCCGGGCTGCTGCTCGCGGCGCCCGGGCTGCCGCTGTTGTTCATGGGGGAGGAGTACGCGGAGAAGGCCCCATTCCTCTATTTCGTGAGCCATACCGCCCCGGACCTGGTCCGGGCCGTCCGGGATGGACGCAAGAAGGAATGCAGCTTCGCCGACGATCGGACGGAGCCTCCCGACCCCCAATCCGAGGAGACTTTCTCGAGATCCAAGCTGCGCTGGGATACGCGAGGCGAGGGCGATCACGCGGTGATGCTGAAGTACTACCGGCGCCTTCTGCGGCTGCGGCGCGAGCTGCCCGCTCTCGCCTCTCTCGACCGCCGCTCGTTGGAGGCCGGCTCCAACGAGCGCGACCGGACGCTTTGGATGCGGCGCAGGCACGCGTCCGGGGATGTGCTCTGCCTGGCCAACCTGAGCCCTGGCCGGGCCGCCATCGTCGGGGCCTCGGAGGGGGCTGGCTGGAAGAAAGTGCTCGATTCCGCTTCGTCGCGGTGGCGAGGTCCGGGCTGCACCGTCGCCGACACGCTGGCGGCCGGGGATGAGTGCCGGATCGGACCGATGAGTTTCGCTCTCTTCCGGGAGGTCTGAGATGAAGCGTTATGTCTGCGTGCATGGGCATTTCTACCAGCCGCCCCGGGAGAATCCGTGGCTGGAAGGCGTGGAGGTCCAGACCTCCGCCCATCCGTACCACGATTGGAACGACCGGATCACGGCCGAGTGTTACGCGCCCAACGCGACCTCGCGCGTCATGGATCCGGAGGGGCGGATCATCGACATACGCAGCAACTATTCGCGCATCAGCTTCAATTTCGGCCCGACCTTGCTCTCCTGGATGAAGGAGAACGCCCCGGAGGTCTACCAGGCGCTCCTCGAGGCCGACAGAGAGAGCCTCCAGCGGTTTTCCGGGCACGGCTCGGCTATGGCCCAGTGCTACAACCACATGATCATGCCCTTGGCCTCCGCCCGCGACAAGCGCACCCAGGTCCTCTGGGGAATGGAGGACTTCCGCCGCCGGTTCGGCCGCGACCCTGAGGGCATGTGGCTTCCCGAGACCGCGGCCGATCTGGAAACGCTCGACATCCTGGCGGAGAACGGCATCCGGTTCACCGTTCTCGCTCCGCGCCAGGCGAAGCGCGTACGGAAGATCGGACGCCGCGGCTGGCAGGACGTGGGCGAAGGGCTCATCGATCCGCGCAGGGCCTACCTCTGCCGTCTCCCGTCCGGCCGCGAGATCGCGCTCTTCTTCTATGACGGAGCCATCGCTCAGGACCTGGCCTTCGGCGATCTTCTGGCGAACGGCGAGACGTACGCGAGCCGCCTTTTGGCCCCGCTCGATGCGGACGGGGACATATCCCACGTCGCGACCGACGGCGAGACGTACGGGCATCATCACGCCTTCGGGGATATGGCGCTGGCCTACTGCCTGCATCATATCGAATCCGGGGGGCGCGCGCGGCTCACCGTGTACGGCGAATATCTGGAGAAGCATCCCCCGCGGTTCGAAGTCGAGATACACGAGGACTCCTCCTGGAGCTGCATACACGGAGTGGAGCGCTGGCGCGCCGATTGCGGATGCGACTCGGGGGGCCGCCCCGGATGGTCCCAGGCATGGCGCGGCCCGTTGCGCGGAGCGCTCGACTGGCTGCGCGACAACGCGGCCGAGCTGTACCAGGAGCAGGCCTCCAAGCTCCTGCGCGATCCCTGGGGCGCGCGGGACGCGTATATTTCCGTCGTGCTGGACCGCTCCCCGTTGAGGGTGGCGGGGTTCTTGTCGGAGCACGCGCTCCGCCGGCTCTCCCCCGAAGAGACGGTGCGGGCGCTCAACCTTCTGGAGATGCAGCGGCACGCCATGCTGATGTACACCAGCTGCGGCTGGTTCTTCGACGAGGTCTCCGGCATCGAGACCGTGCAGGTCCTGCAGTACGCCGCCAGGGCCATCCAGTTGGCCGAGCTGACCGGCGGCGTGTCCTTCGAGCATGTGTTTCTGGACCTGCTGGAGCGCGCCCCGAGCAACATGCCCGAGCTCAAGACGGGCGCCGAGGCCTTCAGGCGCTACGTGAGACCCTCGATGGTGGACCTGCTTCGCGTGGGCGTCCACTACGCGGTGGCCTCCCTTTTCCGCGACGAGGAGGAAAGCCGCGAGATCTATTGCTACACCGTGGAAAGCCGGGCCCGCGAGATCACCGCGATAGGCAAGCATAAGCTGCTTGTCGGGAGGGTGCTTATCCGTTCCTCCGTGACGCTGGCCGGCGCCGAGACCAGCTACGCCATCCTGCATATGGGCGACCACGAGATCGTAGGGGGCGCGAGGGAATTTCTCGGCGCGGAGGAATTTCAGCGCATGACGCGGGAGCTCGAGGAGGCTTTCTCCAGAGGTTCTTTCGCGGACGTTATCCGCCTGATCGACGACCGGTTCGAGGGGCACAACTATTCGATCTGGCACCTGTTCCGCGACGAGCAGCGGCTGGTGCTCGACAAGATATTCGAGACCGCTCTCCGGGAGGTCCGGGGGGTGCTGCGGCAGGCGTTCGACAACCACTATCCCACCGTGCAGGCGGTGGTGCGCATGGGGATGCCCATACCGCGCCCGCTGCTGGCCATGGCGGAGTTCGTCCTGGATACGGAGCTGCGCGCCGCGCTGGAGGCGAAGAAAGTGGATATGGGGCGCTTGGCCAGGATCGCGGGAGAGATCCAGGCCTCCAAGGTGCCGTTCGACAAGGCGACCGCCGGCTTCCTTCTCGGACGCCGGGTGAACGCGCTGGCCGAGCGCTTCGCCAAGCGGCCGGATGATGACGACGCGCCCCGACGCATGATCGCGCTGTTGGAGACCGGCGAGTCGCTGGGACTGGACCTGGATCTGGCGCGAGCCCAGAATCTCTATATCGGCCTTTGCCGGCGGCGTCTGGCCGGCAAACGCGGTTTCGCGGCCGCGGGCGACGGGGCGGCGGCGGATTGGATGAGGCGCTGCGAGAGGATGGGGGAACTCCTGAAGGTTCGGGTGGACAGCCTGTGCGCGTCCCGCTAGCGAGCTATCGGCTCCAGCTCAACGCCGACTTCGGATTCGCCGCGGCGCGGAGGATCGTCCCCTATCTCGAGAAGCTCGGCGTATCCGATATCTACGCCTCCCCCATCGTTCGGCCCCGCCGGGGAAGCCGGCACGGCTACGACATCGTGGACCCGACGCGGATCAACGACGAGCTGGGCTCCGAAACGGAGCTCCAGGCGCTGCTGGAGGATCTGCGCTCAAGGGGCATGTCCTGGCTGCAGGATATCGTGCCCAACCACATGGCCTTCAGTAGCGACAACCGGGCCCTGATGGACCTGCTGGAAAGCGGGGAGAAGTCCCCCTTCTACCGCTACTTCGACATCGATTGGGAGCATCCTTACAAGGGGCTGCGGGGAAGGCTTCTCGCGCCGTTTCTGGGCAAGTTCTACGCGGTGGCGCTCAACGACGGCGACATCCGCCTGGGCTACGACCGGGAAGGGCTCCATATATCCTACTTCTCGTGGCGCTTTCCGATACGCCTGGAGAGCTACGCCAAGGTGCTGGAGCACGACTTGGGGAGGCTCGAGAGCGCGCTGGGGACCGCGAATCCGACCCTCATCAGATACATCGGCGTAGCGCATCTGTTCGGGTCCATAGCCGGCGACCGGGGGAAGGCCGGGGGGTACGACCGCATCGCCCACGCCAAGCGCATGCTCTGGGACCTTTTTCAAAAGGAGCCGGGGATCAGGGCGTTTATCGAAGGGAATGTCGCGCTTTTCAACGGCCGGCCGGGCCAAGCCGAGAGCTTCGATCTTCTCGACGAGCTGCTTTCGGCGCAGCGCTTTCAGCTGTCCTTCTGGAAATTCGCCTCGGAGGAGATCAACTACCGCAGGTTCTTCACGATCAACGAGCTGATCTGCATGCGGGTCGAGGACGAACGCGTGTTCGACTTTCTCCACGAAAAGGTGCTGGGCCTCGCGAGGCGGGGTCTCATCAGCGGCGTGCGCGCGGATCACATAGACGGGCTCTTCGACCCGGCCGGCTATCTGCGCAGGCTCCGAGAAAAGGCGGGGGACATCTACATCGCGGTCGAGAAGATACTCGGACGCGACGAGCATCTCCCCGAGGATTGGCCGGTGCAGGGCACCACGGGATACGACTTTCTCAACGAGGCGGGCGGATTGTTCTGCCGCCGGGAAGCCGAGAAGGAGATGACGCGCGCCTATTACGACTTCGCGCGGCTGGGCCGCGGCTATGACGAGCTGCTGGCGCGTCAGAAGCGGATGATCGCGGAGCGGTATTTAGCCGGCGGCATCGACGGCCTCGCCCTCCACATCAAGGCCATGTCGTCGCAGGATCGGCAGGGCCGCGACATAACCCTCCATCACCTCAGGAAAGCCATCGTCGAGGTGCTGGCGCATTTCCCGGTCTACCGGACGTACATAGACTCGGAGCGCTTCAGCGAGCAGGACAAACGGCTCATCCATGAGGCGATCGACAAGGCGAAAGCCGCGGCAAAGACCTTGCGCTATGAGATCGATTTCCTGGAGAAGTTTCTTCTGCTGAGATTCCCCGCCGCCATGGGACAGGAGGAGCGAAGCCGGTGGGTGGACTTCGCGATGAACCTGCAGCAGCATGCCGCCCCCCTCATGGCCAAGGGATTGGAGGATACCGTATTCTACGTCTATAACCGGCTGTGCTCGCTCAACGAGGTCGGAGGCAGCCCCATAGCCTTCGGGCGCTCGGCGGAGGAGTTCCACGCTTTCTGCGCGCGGCGCTCGAGCGGCTGGCCCCACGCCGTCAACGCCACCTCCACCCACGATGCGAAGCGGGGGGAGGACGTGAGGGCGCGGATCCATGCGCTCTCGGAGTTGAGCCGCGAGTGGGCGCAGCAGGTGCGGTCATGGGCCCGATTGAACCGCGGGAAGAAGCGGCGGCGCAGCAGGCAGCCCATGCCGGACGCCAACGACGAGTATCTGGTCTATCAGACTCTGGTCGGGACGTTTCCTTGGGGCGGGAGCCCCGGCCCGGAATTCACGGCCCGGATGAAGCAGTACGTGATAAAGGCCGTTCGCGAGGCTCAACTCCATTCCGACTGGGTCGAGCAGGACGAGGCCTATGAGCAGGCCTGCGAATCGTTCTTGGAGAAAATACTCGACCCCTCCGCTGAAAACGAATTTCTCCGGGATTTCCTGCCGTTTCAACGCAAGGTGGCGCACTACGGCGCTCTCAACTCCCTGTCCCAGACTCTACTCAAGCTGGCGGCTCCGGGACTGCCGGACTTCTACCAGGGATGTGAGCTTTGGGACCTGAGCCTCGTGGACCCCGACAACCGCAGGCCCGTGGACTTCGCGGCGCGCGGCGCGATGCTCGACCGTATCGTGAGCGGCTGCGACGGCGACCCCGTCGGCTTGGCCTCCCGGCTGTTGGAGGACATGGCGGACGGCGCGGTGAAGCTCTTCTTGATCCATCGCGGCCTTGCGGCCCGCCGCCGGCATCCGGAGCTTTTCCGCGAGGGTGATTACGTGCCGCTGCAGGCCAGCGGCCGCGCCGGAAACGTCGTGGCGTTCGCGAGGCGCCGGGGGACGCAATGGTGCGTGGCTATCGCGCCTCGCATGTTCGCGGCTCTTGTCGGCGCGGGGGAGCTGCCTCTGGGGGACCGGGTGTGGGGCGATGCCCGCCTGGAGCTCCCCCAGCCCGCGCCCGCTCGTTGGACGGACGCGGTGACCGGGAGCCGGCTGGAAGGGCGAGTATTGCCGCTTGCCGACGCGCTCGCCGCCTTTCCCGTGGCCCTGCTCCTGAGCGAAGGCGGACTCGAATCCGGGGCGGCGTAGCGTATGCGAGAGCGCCTCGGCCCCCGCTTGCTCCGCCCGCCTATCCTCCGCCCGCCCGCTCTCCCGTCGCCTTGCCAATCCTCGCCGCAGGTGATGACCTGAACAATATGAAGAAGGGGCATCTCCGGTACGATCTGGTGGTCATAGGCAGCGGCCCCGCCGGCCAGAAGGGCGCCGTGCAGGCGGCCAAGCTCGGCAAGAAGGTCGCCGTCGTGGAGCGCCGCTCCAGCGTGGGCGGCGCCTCGGCCCACACGGGTACCATACCCAGCAAGACCCTGCGCGAAGCCGCCCTGTACCTGACGGGCTGGGACCAGCGGGGGCTCTACGGCGCGGGCTACCGGCTCAAGAGCAAGGTCACGATGCCGGACCTGATCCGGCGCCTGCGGATCACGCTCAAGCACGAGACAGCCGTCACGGTGGACCAGCTCCGGCGCAACGGCGTGGAGGTGCTGCACGGCACGGCGGCCTTCGCGGGGCCGCACAGTGTCGATGTCCGCAGAGCCGGCGCGACTCCTATGACGCTCCGGGCCGGACGCATCCTCGTCGCGACCGGGACGCGTCCTTTGCGGCCCGGCGGCCTTTCGTTCGACGGCCGCGTCGTGGTGGACTCCGACGGCATCCTGGGCCTCGGCCGCGTGCCGCGTTCTCTGGTGGTGGTGGGAGGAGGGGTCATCGGCCTGGAGTACGCCTCCATTTTCAGCCTTCTGGACGTCAAGGTGACCTTGGTGGACCGCAGGACCCGCCTGCTGGACTTCCTCGACCGGGAGATGCTCGAGGAGCTGTTGTGCTCGCTTCGCTCTAGGGGAGTGCGCCTGTTGCTGGGGACGGACCTTCGCAGGATCCGCCTCACGACCCAGGGCCGCGCGGCGATCCGGCTGGAGGGAGGCCGGAGCATCGAGGCCGACGCCGTGCTGGTGGCGGCGGGGCGGATCGGCAACACCGGCCGCCTGGGACTGGAGAAGGCCGGGCTCCGGGCGGACGAGAAGGGGCGCATTCGGGTGAGCCGCGGTTTCCGCACGGACGTCCTCCATATCTTCGCCGCGGGCGACGTCATCGGGTTCCCGAGCCTCGCCTCGACCTCGATGGAGCAGGGGCGGCTCGCCGTACGGCGGGCGTTCGGTTTGCGGACGCCGGCGCCGGTGTCGGACTTCCCCTTCGGCGTCTATTCCGTCCCCGAGATCAGCATGGCGGGGCGCACCGAGTCCGAACTCTCCCGGGCGGGAAGGCCCTTCCTGGTGGGAAGAGCCCCCCTTCGCGAGACGGCCCGCGGGCAGATCTTGGGCCTCCGGGAGGGGCTGCTGAAGATGGTCTTCTCGCGCGGGGGCCGCCGCCTCCTTGGCGTGCACATCATCGGCGAGGGGGCGACCGAGCTGGTGCACATCGGGCAGGCCGTGATGGCCCTGGGGGGCGGGCTCGACTACTTCATGGAGAGCGTGTTCAACTATCCGACGCTCGCGGAAGCCTACAAGGTCGCGGCGCTGGACGCCTCCAACCGCTTGGGCGCGCGGCGCCGCGATGCGTCAAAAGCCTGATTATGCTGTCGTCCGACGCGTTCTTAGCCGCCAGCTTTGACGTAGAAGGCCACGGACACGGCCTGGGCCAGGAACAGGACCAGGCCGATCGGCCCTCCGTACTCGAGGCCCAGGCTCCGGGAGATCATGTAGTAGACCCCCCCTCCCTCGACCCTCACGTTCGTGGCGATGGCGGAGACCGAGAGGCTGGTGAGCGCCGAGATGGCGTGCGCCAGGAGGATGATGGTCAGCCCCTGCGGGAGCCCGGCGTTTCCCATGACGTATCCCATGCGCAGGAATACGATGACGCCCAGGATGGTCAGGATGCTGGGGACGAATACGCCGTCGAAGGTTCCCAGCTGTATCAAATAATTTGTGTACGGCGCTTTTTACCCAGTTTGCTACACTCCATCCGGTATGCCCTTGCCCCTGCTCGTGTCGGTGCCGCACGCCGGGCTCCGCGTGCCCGATGAGGTCCGCGGCTACTGCCGCTTGTCGGATCGGGAAGTC
>JBDREN010000094.1:0-14100 GCA_043819795.1 Elusimicrobiota bacterium | reverse complement strand
GACGTGGCCTTCAACGCGCAGAAGCTCACGGGCGTTGCCGACCCCGCGCTGGCCCAGGACGGCGCGACGAAGAACTACGTGGATACGCAGATTGCCGCCGTGTCCCCGGCCGAGAAGTGCGTAGACCGGGGGGACCCGGCGGAGCACGACTTCACGGAGGCAGACCTGACCATAGACAGCGGCTGGCACGACCTTAGCCTGGCAGCGATTGTGCCGGCGGAGGCGGCAAACAAGTTTGTCTTGCTCCGCGTAGAAGTTACGTGCAGTGCTGCCGGCGCCCAGTTTTACTTCCGAAAGAACGGAAACGCGAACGAGCGTGTCTCGACAGGGGTAAGAACGCCGGTGGCAAATCAGCAGATGTCGTCAATGTGCGGAGTTTTCTGCGACGCCGACCGAGTAATAGAATACCTGGGGAACCCGGCAGTCGGGGCCTTCACGCTCATCAGGATTACGGTCGTAGGATGGACGGTGGACGCCACGTAAACGTGGAGGGATGATGATGGGCTTCGCCTACTCGGCGCTCGGCGTGACGGCGGCAGCGGTCACGAAGCCCTCGGACTGGCCCGAGGGCTGGCCCTGGCCGCCCTACGACTATCCCGATGATCCATGGGCTCCGGGGTGGGAGCCGTGGACGGACGGCGAGGTGAAGGAGGCGGAGCTTTTCGTCGTCGGGACGGACGGGCGCGTCTTCGTCGTCTTCCACGACGGAACTTGGGGGGAGCTCGCGCAGCCGTCCATCGTGGACCTCGGCTTCCACAAGGCGACCATCTCAGGCTCGCCCTACTACGCCTTGCCGGGGCTGGACGGCAACCCTGTGCAGTACAGCGTGGACAAGTGCGGCTCATTCGATAGCGGGGCGGCGGTAGGAGCAAGGGCGGGGGCCGCGGAGACGGACAATGTGTACTCCTCGCTCGTCACGGGCGACGTGCTCTACTGGGTGCGGGCGGAGGGGGGGAACGTTTATAGGTTCTACAAGTCCACGACCGGCGGAGTTACGGGCGCGGAGTTGGCGGCGCTGACGCTCAACCTCGGGACTGGGATTTCTGTCTTCCGCGTCACGGCGAGCGGGCGCTTGTGGATCGTGGGGAAGAACGCGGTCGCGGTCTCCCGCTACAGCGACGACGAAGCGACCTCCTGGACCTCTCCGGGCATGACGATACTGGACGTGCGCCTCTCCGAAACGACGGTCTATGCTTGCGGAGACCCCTCCGGCTGGGGCGGGGACGGGCTGCGGAAAAGCGCGTCGAATGGAGACGCGCTGTCGTGGGTGCCCGTCTCTCCCTCGACGAAGTTCATGGATCGGTTTCTGTGGGCCAGCGGGGAGGAACTCTTGGGGAACGGGAAACAGGGCACCGATCCCGGCATCTGGTACCGCGCGGACGAGGCTACCGAGTGGGTGAGGGTCATTGACACCGTTTACGCCGTCGGCGACGCCGTGGAGCGCGACGGCTACGTCTACCTCGTGACGAGCGACGCGAAGGTGCAGCGGGCCGCGGTAACGGACTTGACGGCCTGGACGACGCTGGCGACGCTTCCGATAGCGGGGAATCCGGTGGGCGTGTAGGAGGAAAGACCATGACGATGCAGATGGGCGGCTGGCGCTGGCCGACGACCCCGGGCATCATCGCCGGGGGAGCCGGAGGCGAGGGCAGTTTCGCCGCGCAGTACATGGCGCGGGTGGCGCTGCGGAACCAGCAGGCGGCGAGGGCCGGTGGCGGGGTCGGTGGCATGGGCGGCCTCTTCGGGCAGTTCGCGGACGCCTGGCAGCAGGCCCGGGCGGCGAACGAGTCCCGGTACGGCGACATCCTCGGCCAGTACGGGGACATGTACAAGCGCGTCATGGCGAACCTGCAAGGACTCGGCGAGCAGGAGAGGAAAAACATCGGCCAGCGCTTCACGGAGCGCACGTCGGATTCCATGCAAGACCTCGTGAGCCGGGGTCTGCGGGGAACGACCATCGCGCCGTCGGTGAAACAAGGGCTGGCGCGCGAACAGGAGGGAGTCCTGGCGCAGCTGGCGGAAACGCTGCGGCGGGAGCAGATTGGCTACGACACGGGCCTGACGGGCCAAAAGCTGGGCTTCATGGAGCGGCGGACGGACGCCTACCCGGACATGAACCTCTTGGCGCAGTTGGCGACGATGCTCGGGCGCGGGGGCGGAGGCGGGGGTTGGGGCGGGGGGATCAATGCCCCGCAGAAGGTGGCATCGCCGTTCATCAATCTCTTCAGCGCGCACCACGGCGCGATCCTGACGGAAAAGCAGCTTGCCGAGGCGGCGGCGGAGACGGCGGCGGAGACGGCGGCGAAGGCGGCGGCGGCAAAAAAGTAGGAGGATATCATGCCGATAGAAGTCCGATACGGTGACCCGAGCGCCTTGCTGCAACTCGCGCTTCTCGCGGGGTTGGCGAACGCGCCGCGCGGCGGTGGAGGGGGGGGCGAGCCGCCGGAGGCGTCCGGCTCCGGGATGACGATGGGGCGGACGACATCGAGCCTCGGGGTCGTCCCTCGGACGCCTGGGGGAATCACCAGCTTCGACCGGATGGGCATCGCGCAGGCCGCGCAGGACGAAGCCATCGCGTGGGAGCGCGAGGCGGTCGTCGAGCAGGGGTTGATGGAAGAATTGGCGCGGCGACAAGCAAAGGGAGAGCCTGAGGAAGCGCAGAGTACGCAGAACGAGCTTGCTGCCCTTCAGGCGCGCATGGCGGCAGAAGATGCCAAGATGGCGGCGAGCCAGCTTCAATTTCCCACGCCGATGCCTGCCCCGATTCGGCTCTCCCCGGACACTCAGCGCGCCCTCGGTCAAATCAACTTCGCCCGCCGGAGCATCGCCACCAGGGTGTACAGTGGACAATACCGCCCGGAGTGGGGCCGCCAGATGATTGCCGTTCTGGACGGGCAAGAGGAAGGCATCATGGAGACGGCGCAGGGGAAGCGCGAGCCGACGCCAGAGGAGCTTTTCGCGCAGAAGACCTATACGGACGACCAGGGCAACGTCTTCGGGATAGACGAGAACGGCGCCCCGCTGCCAAAGCCCATTTTCAACAGGACTGAGATCGAAGCCGGGCAGAAGGAGGCGGAGCAGAAGTACGAAGCGGAGAAGTTCAAGGCGGAGGAGGCACGGGAAGAGGCGGCGCGAAAGAAGCGGACGGAGCAGCGCGAGACGGAGGAAGCCAAACGCAAGGCGGAGTTGGACGAGGCGAAACGCGCCTTGGACGAGAAGACAAGCGCCGAGAATGCCGTTATGGATGAGCGCAAGCAGAATGAGATCGAGCGTACCAACAGGGAGATGGAGAAAATCCGTAGCGGAAACCTCGCCGTGGCGCAGCAGCAGACGGCTTTGACGGAGGAGAGACAGACACACGCCAACAACCTTGCGGACATCGAGAACGACAGGCGGGCTATCTTGGCCCCCCTTCAAGCGGAGGGGAAGGAACTTGGAAATCGTCGGCGGCAGATGGACATCGAGTACCGCAATGAACAAATGACGCGGGACCGCGCAGACCGGATTCTTGCGCTTGCACTAAACCTTATGAATATGAAGCTGACGGACTACAAGGGAAACCCAATATACTCCTCGCCGGAGATGGCTGCCGCCGCAGCGGCGAACTTGGTTGACAACGTTGCTCTCATGGCCGGGCAGGCCCCGGAGCCGCGAGGAGCAGCGGCCGCGGCCCCCGGTGGGGCGGCGGTCCCGACCCCCGGCGGGGCTGGCGTTCCGGCCCCGGCATCCGGCGAGGCCCCGGCGGCCCCGGCCGCCCCGCGACCGCCAGACGTTAGCGACTTCCCCCCGGAGTTTCAAGACGACGCCCGGAAGGCGAACGAGCGTGTGCCTGTGCTGAAGGCGGAGAGGGCGCGACTGGAAGGTCTCCTTCCTCATGCCACGGGGGAGGAACGGCGGGAAATCATCGCCGCGCTCCGAGCGATTGACGGCGAGTTTGGTACGATTCGGGACTCGTTTCGGAAGGCTCTTGCACTTGCAGGAGGCCAGTGATGCCGGAAACGCTGACGGCGCTGGGCGAGCTTTTGAACGAGGCACCGGAAGCTCCCCTCTCGGCCCTGCAAGAACTTGAGAATTTCGAGCCGTCGTCGTGGGAAGAAAAACCGGAGGACGTGCGGGAGCGCATGCGCCCGATTTTCAATGACGTGGTAGTGGACATCGAGCGCGGGCGTCCGGTTTTGCACGACACCAGTTTCAGTGACGCCGAATGGAACGCGCTCTATCGCCTCGCGGAGAAATACGAACGGCCCTCCGGGATGCGCTACAGTTTCAATCTTCCGTTTCATGGAAGCCTCGGAGAGTCGTTGCGAAGGGAGCTTGTGCGAGTCCGTGGCGATGCGCGGTCCCGAGCCGCAGAGGAAGCCGCCCGTCAGAGGCAGTCGCCATGGTTGTACCTCGAACCGGGCCAGCAGATGGACAGCAAAAGCGGAGAATACGTCTACAAGCGCACACATGACGGCCGGTTGTATAGATACTTGAAAAGCAACCCGGAGAAAACCTGGACGGACATCACGCCGACAAAGGGCGTGTTGGGGTCGCTCGCCGCGCGAGAGTGGGGAGAGGACATTCCCTTTCTCGGAACGATTTTGGCTATGGAAAAAAATTTCGGCACGAAGGACAAGCTCACGTATGCCATGACGACGCTGGAGAAGGCAAGCCAGGACCCCGGGAGTGTGCCCATGTATCGGGCCGTGGCCGCCGCCGCGTTCGTCCGGGATTGGGCGGAGGACAAGGCGCGAGCGGGGGAAATCAAAACCACGATGGCTGCCCGCATCGTCGGGGGAGTTGTAAGTCTCGTCCCCTTCGCGGCGGAGATATGGGCGACTGGCGGTCTGGCGGCGGGCGTGCGCAAAGGTGTGCGCGAGGGCGCTACAAAGCTTCTCGGAAAGAGTGTCGCAGGCAGTCGGCTCGGGCGCCTCGGGGCCGCCACCCTTGCGGAGACTACCGTTGCCGGCGCGCGCGCGGCGACCGTAGGCGCGCCCCGCGTGGGAGCGGAGTTCGCCGAGCGAACGACGCCCGGCCTTGAATTGCAGGACGGCAAGCTGGTCGTCACGCGCCCCGGGGCGGCGACGGAGTTCTTCCGCGCCTTTGCAGGCGAGATGATCGAGTACGGGACCGAAGAGGCGGGAACGTACTTTCGGGCCGGGGAGAGGGCGGTCCTGCAGAAGGTTCTCGGCAAGGCGTGGAAAGAGACCCCGGGGAAGATCGGCCCCTGGAGAACGGCGCTGCGGAAACTCGGGTTCCACGGAATGCTGGAGGAAATCGGTGAGGAGCGGCTTGCCGACGTTCTCCGCGCGGTCTTCAACATCTCCGGCCACAAGGACAAAAACATCATCGAGCGGCTCGTCGCAGAGTGGCCCGACCGCGAGCGTCTGATGGAAGAGGTTGGCATCTTTTCCTTCCCCGGAGCCGTCTCGGCTCTCAGTAAAGCAAGGCATGGGGACGCCGAGGAAGCAAAAGCCTTGTCGGACCTTCTTGAAGCAAAGGTGCCCCCCGCAGAGGCGATCCTAGCCGAAGAGGGAGGCCGCCTGCCTCCCGTCGAGGCCGAGGCGGCCCCGGCGGAAGGCGTGCCCTCGAACGTTCGGCATCTACGCATCGGGCAGATGGTTCAGTGGGAGGAGGAAGGCAAGACAAAGACCGGGCGGCTCCTCGCGGCTGCGGGGATTCGGGCGCCCGGTTGGACCCCCGGAGCGGTCCCGGTCCGCACGCCTGAAGGGGGCTACGTGCAGGTGGAAGGGCGGAGGCTTTGGCCGATGGAGCGGCCGAAGGCCGCCCCGGCGGAAATCGCGCGGGAGGACTTGCTGGACCCCGAAAAGGTCGCGGCGTGGGTGCAGACGCACGAGGAACAAGCGCTCGATGTCGTCGAGGCCGCAAGAAGGGGCAAGGGGCAGTTGAGCCGGCTCGCCGCGCGGCGCGCCCTCGGATTCGACGTGACGCAGGAAGCGAACCGGAGGCTGTTTGCGGAGGCCGTCGGGCGGGCTCTTGAAATGCCGGAATTCGCGGAGGAACCGCTGGCGGCGGTTTCCGAAGCGCTCCACCATCCCAGCCCAGCGGTGCGGGAGATCGCTGCCAAAGCCCGCGCCGAACTCCCGACCGGCCAGGCGGAGATGGTCGCAAGGGCGCTCGTCGGGCCAGAGAGGCAAGCGCCGGTGGTGTCCCCCGGGACACCGGTGTCGCCAGAGGCCCCGGCAGTGGAGAAACCCCCGCCCCTCGCGCCAGTTTCGGCCCCTGTGTCGAAGGCCCCGCCCCCGGGGCCGGCGGCGGAGGCTGCGCCCGAGAAACCGGTCGAGGGCGAGGACGCGGGCCTAGCGGCGAACGAAGCGTGGAAAAGGGCACTGCTCAGCGGGACGCCGGAGGATTGGGGCCAGGCGCTCCGCGACGAGGATGCGGACGTGCGCGAGGACGCCCCCCGGGCGCTCGGCTCGATTGGCCCAGCGGCGAAGGTGGCGGTCCCCGCGCTCGCCGAGGCGCTCGGCGATGAGGATGCGAGGGTGCGCCGGGGCGCCGCCTGGGCGCTCGGCCTGATCGGCCCGGCGGCGAAGGCGACGGTCCCCGCGCTCGCCGAGGCGCTCCGCGACGCGGATTGGAACGTGCGCGAGGACGCCGCCCGGGCGCTTGGCCGAATCGGCCCAGCGGCGGAGGCTGCGCCCGAGAAACCGGGCGAGGGCGAGGACTTGGAGACGCTGTCCTTCGGCGAACTCCGGGAGATAGCGGAAGAATACGATATAAAGACCGGCGGGATGAACAAGATGGCTCTTCTGAAACGCATACGGGCCTCCAGGGCGAAGGGCGAGGAGCAGCGCGCGGCGGCGAAGGGCCTGCCGGATACAGCGCTCGCGGACGCTCTCTCGGAACCCGGCATGGAGCTACCCGTGCTGGAAGAGCTTGCGGCGCGGAAGCTTACAGACAGGGCGCTCTTGGGGAAGGTGACGCCCTTGCTGTTCAGCGAGAGCGAGAGGGTGAGGACGTTGGCGGCGGACATCACGGAGCGCATCGGGAAGGAAGCCTTCCTCCCCGAGCGCCCGGCCGCCCCGGCGATCCCTGCCCCGGCCGCCCCAGTCCCGCCAGCACGTGCGCCAGAGGCCGTAGAAGCCCCGCCAGAGGCCCCGAAACCGGCCCCCCCTCTCCCAGCGCCAGCCCCGGCGGAAGTCGCGCCAGAGGCCGCGAAAGCGGCCCTGGCGGAGGCGGAAGCGGCAGCGGTGAAAGCGGAAGGGGAGGCGGAATCGGTAAGAGTTCAAGCGGGGTTGGTCGAAAAGAAGAAGTCGTGGGAAAAAGCAAAGGAGAGACTAGCGCGGGCGCGCGAGGCGTCAGCAAAGGCGGAGAAGGGGGGGTCGAGAAAGGAAAAGGGTAAGGCATACGAGGAGTTGCGCGCGGCCACGGAGGCGGAGGCTTGGGCGCGTGGCTTGGAGCCGAGTTGGAGACGGGCGACAGCGAAAGCAGAGGAAAAGGCGAGGGCGGCAAGGGAAGCGGCGGAAAAACTGAAAAAGGCGGCCCTGGCGGCCCCTGTCGTTCCGGCCGCCCCGGCCCCCCCGGCCCCCGCTCTCCCGACGAAGCCCATGACGCGCGGCGCGGCGACGGCCGTCGCGGCCCCGGACCTCCCGGCCGAGGGCGTCCCGGCCGCCTACGCCGTCGTTGAGCTTGAAGACATCATCGTAGAGGAGCGCGAGGGGGCGGAGTTCGGCGCGCCCGAGGCGTACATCGCCGAGGACATCGTTCCCGGGAAGCCTACCGAGGGCATGGTGGAGAAGGCCCTGCGGGAGCTGCGCGAGGACCTCGGCGGCACGACGATGTTCGCGGGCCTGCGACCGCGCGTCTTGAAGAACGCCACCATCGTCGGGGCGCACTACTTCGCCAAGGGCCTGCGCACGCTCGCGGCCTGGACGGCGAAAATGGTCGAGACTTTCGGCAACAACGTCCGCGACTACCTCCCGCACATCTGGCGTCGGGTGTCTTTCCCGGCCGTCGTGGAGAAGGCGGCGGCGGAGGTAGCGAAGAACGCGCCCGCCCGCTATGCCAAGGAGCCTGGATTGGTGGACGAGGCGAAGGCGCAAAACTTCGTCGCGCGGCTTCTCCTCAGCGATCAGTTCAACCACCTCACAGCTGTCTCGCGCCTTGCGCCGGAGGGTTCGGCGACGTACCGGACTTTGAGCGAGGCCCCCCGGCTGGCGGAGCGCGTCCAGGCGAGATTCCTCCAGGACGCAAAGGAGTTCCTTGTGCAGGCGGAGAAGGACGCCGGGCTTACTGGGAAGGCGTGGTGGAAGGCGTATACCAAGATTCTCGATATCGCTCTCCCGCTCGCGCGCAGCAGCGCGGGAATGCAGGTCGTGCCGAAAATCCAGATGACCGCCTTTCAGCGCGTGGGCTACTACCTCAACTGGCGCGACCCGAGCACGAGGGACGAGTTACTTCGCGCTGGCCATCAGGGCATCGTGGCCGCCGGGGCGCGGAGCATCACTCCCATCAAGCTCTTCCCGGCGGACTTCGAGGCCATCATCGAGTCCATGCCGGAGAACGAGCGGAAGTTCGCCGACGCCATCGGGGACTACCTGTCGGACGGCCCCATCGCGCATGCCTATCAGGCGACCTGGCTGGAGGACCAGGGCGTCAAGGTCCCGCTGCGAAAGCATCACTGGCCCCGACACAGGAAGCGGGGCGAGGGGAAGGCGGAGCAGTTCACCTTCAACCAGTTCGTCGCGCAGCGGGGCGAGCGACACCTGGAGGACGCGGGCCGGCTACAGGAGCGCGAGCCGAGCAACGATCCCTTCATCATTGGCGACGCCGTGGAAGAGTTCATGCGGCACGTCCACGAGGTTTCCGCCTACGCCGCCTTCGCCGTCCCGATCAAAAAGGCGCGGACGCTCCTCAACGACCCGACATTCCGCAACTCCGTCACGCATGGGTACAAGTACGGGCCTGACATCCTGCGCACCCTCGCGGACGGCCTGCGGCAGTACGAGCAGCCGACCACGAGGTCCTTGACTGGCCTGGAACGCGCGCTGCACAAATTCTCGCGCAACGCGAACGTCGCGCTCCTCGTGGGCAAGGCCAGGGTCCTGCTGTTCCAGCTGCTATCCCTGGTCCCGGCGGCGGCGGAAATAAACCTCCGGCACATCTCGCGCGCGATGTTCGGGAAAAAGGCGCAGGCGCGCGAGGAGATGCATCGGTACTCGCCCATCCTGCACGCGCGGGCGCAGGGTTCTACGCATCGCATCGTGACGCCGTTCCTCACGGATAAAACGGTGGCCGAGTTCGCGGGCCAGAGTGGAGGCTGGTTCACGCGGGCGCAGAACGCCGGCATGAAGCCCATCCATGTGCTCGACCAGTGGACGATTGACCGCCTCTGGCGGGCGGCGAAGCTGGAACAAGCCGAGCGGGGCTTGACAGGCGAGGCGCTCATGGAGGCGACTGCCCTCCGGGCGGAAGAGTTGGTCGAGCTAACGCAGTCGTCCTACTCTCCGCAATCCCTCAACGCCATCCAGCGCGCGGGTCGGCACAATCCGCTGATCAGGGTTGCCTTCGCCATCTTCTCCGGCCAGGTCTCGAAGTACCACAACATGGTGGTGCGCGGCCTCTTCGAGTACGGACACAGCGCCCGCACATTGGAGGACAAGAAGAAGCTCACCGCCCGGGTCCTGTACCCTACCGTCGTGAACGCCTTGGGGGTGTGGCTGATTTCGTATGGCGTCAGGGCCGGATTCAAGGGGTTGCACAGCCTGCTCTACGGCGGCGGGGATGACGACGAGAAGGACAAGTCCATTGTCGAGGATGCAGTCTACGATATCATCCTGTCCATCTTCGGGAACGTGCTGGTCCTTCGTGACATCACCTACGCCGCGGCGCAGTACTATCGTCGGCCGTACTTCGATCCGCAGACCAACGTTCTCTCCAGCGCGACCCTGAGCACCATCACGGGGGCGGTGGACGCCGTCAGGGCGGGGGTGCAGGCAGGGACCGGCGAGGAGTACGAGCGCGGCTCGCACGCCGGCGAGAAAAAGTGGAAGGTCGGCATCTGGCGCGCCCTGGACCGCCTCGCCAGCGGCGCAAGCGTTTTCGGCGGCGTACCGTATCAGGGGGCGAAACAACTTGCGCGCCCGCTCATTCCTCCGAGCGCGCTTTCGGAGAAGGCCCTGCGCTCGCGCCTCATGGCGCTCGTCTCTCCTCGGCCCGAGCGCCGGAAGGGCGGCGGCGGAGTCGAGCCGGAGACGGAGGAGAATTACGAGAAGAGGGTGAGCGAGTGGGAGAAGGCGCAGGCGCGCGCGGGAGAATTGCTGGCGGACCAGTCCGAGGAGACGCTACGGGCGTGGCTCAGGGAGGAGTCACCAAAGCGCGCGATTCGGCTCGACGGGGCCGCCTTCCGGGAACGCATGCAACGCCTGAACAAGCACCTGGCGACGCGAAAGGGGGAGTAGACCTGGCGGGTTAGTCTCCCTTTCCCGCTGGGCCGCCCGGCCGGGTCTTCGGACTCGGCCGGGTTTATCGGTAGTGACGCATAGCAATGCATAGCATTCAGAAGAAGCGTATAGTGCTGTATAGTGACGATTCTTCGTTCGGCGCGTACGCTAATTCCAACATAACATGCAAGAAAAAGAAAAATACTTCTTGACAACCGGCCGCGCGCGTTGTAAGGTGCAAGTAGCGGGAGGAGGAACGAGACATGGCGCGCATGAATCTGGGCCTGGGCCGTCAAGGCTCTCGACCTCCTCCCGCAAGGACGGTCCTGCCAAAGACGCCCAGGCCCTTTTTGTCGGCGAGGAGGGGAGAGAAATGCGGACGACGACGGATGAGGACGTCCGGGTGGTCGCGCGGCGAGCGGCGGCGGGGTAGGCCCGCGCGGGCGCGGGTAGGGAAAAGGAGAGAGAACATGTGCATGGAACTGAAGGAAATCCTAGCCGAGGCGCACCAAGCGGAGGAGGACGCCTGTCGAAGCGGGAAGCCGGATGATTGGTACAGGGCGGTGCGTCGCTATCGGGAGGCTGCGACGGAAATAACTGCACTTGCAGATAAGGCGTTTCAGTACGGCGTTGAGCAGGAGGTGCGCCAGGCTATACAGTGGCATAAAGAAGAGAAAGGCGACAGACCATGCCAGTGACCTTCAGGCGCGCAAAGCCGACACTCCACCAATCCGGCCTCGGGATGCTGTACCGCTGCCCGAAGCAGTACGAGTGGCGGTACGTCCGCGGCCTCATCATGCCGCCCGGGAGCGCGGCCCATGTGGGTAGTGGCACACACCGGGCCGTCGCGGCGGACCTGACGGCCAAAATCGAGGGGGGCGCGCTCTTGGCCGAGGAGGCCGTGCGCGAGGTCGCGCGAGACGGGGTGCTCCTCGCCTGGAACGAGGGGGTGCTTCTCACCGACGACGAGCGCGAGCGGCCGGAGGCGGAGGTCCGCGGCGAGGCGGTGGACAAGGCGGTGACCCTGGCGACGCTCCATCACGCCGAGGTCGCGCCGAGCCTCGCGCCCGTGGCCGTGGAAAAGTCCTGGCGGCTGGAACTCACGGGGTTCTCGCACGACCTCGCGGGCACGACGGACATCCTGGAGGCGCGCGCGATCCGCGACACCAAGACCTCCGCGAAGTCCCCATCGGGGAACGCCGCGGACACGAGCCTACAACTCTCCATGTACGCGCTCGCGGACAAGTACGTCCGGGGGGCGCTGCCCGAGGCGATTCACCTGGACTACCTCGTTGCGCTGAAGAACCCGAAGGCGATGACCCTCTCGACCACGAGGGACGAAGAGGACCTTGCGGCGATGCTCGAGCGAATCGCCGCCGCGCTGAAACAAATCGAGGCTGGCGTGTTCCCGCCGTGTGACCCGGCGTCATGGTGTTGCAGCCCGCGCTGGTGCGGGTACTGGGGCCAGTGCCCCTATGGGGGTCGGGGAAGGACGAGGCCGACGAAAGGAGGAAACGACGATGGCGGAGAGTAAGCGGGACGTCGTCCTTGCGCTCGCGGAGGAGGACGACGGGGAGTTCGTCCGGCAGATCGCCCGGGCGTTGCCAGTCGCCGGAGACGAGGAAAAACGGCTAAAGATGGCCTCCAGGTTCGCGCGCGTGACCTTGACGCTCTTACGACAACAACCGCGCCTCATGGCCGCGGCGCGCGCGAATCCCTCGATGTTCATGGGGGCGCTCTTGGAGGCCGCGGCGCTCGACCTCGAAATCGGCGGGCCGCTCGCCCAGGCGCATCTGGTGCCGTACAAGAACGACATTGTGTTGCAGCTCGGTTACCAGGGCATGGTAGATCTGGTGGAGCGCTCGGTTGTCACAAACATCGAGGCGGAGATCGTCTATGAGCACGATACGTTCTGCGTGCGGAAGGGGACGGATTCCTGCATCGAGCACACGCCGGAACTGGCCCCCTGGAAGCGAGGAGCGCCGCGCCTCGTCTACGCCGTTGCACACCTTGCGACCGGCCGCCCGCAGTTCATCGTGATGACCCTCGACGACATCTCGAAGCGCCGGGTCTGCTCCCAGGCATTCCAGTACGCAGAAAAGACCGGAGCGAGAGATTCCCCGTGGCACCTCTGGGAGGAGGAAATGATGAAGAAGACCGCAATCCGGGCGCTCTACAAGATTCTCCCGAAGCGCGCGTGGTCGCCCGATGTCCGCGGCCTTCTCGCGCGAGAGGACACCACCATCGGCCCGAACTTCGAGGCGAGGCAAGAGCCGGACGTTGCCACCATCCCGGCCTCGGCGATCCGCGCGGCGGAGCCGGAGGCGGTGGAGGAGCCGGAGAAAAAGGAAAAGTAACATGGTACGAACGCTCGAAGACGTACAGTCGTGGGGGAATGTGGAACTTCCCCCGCCGGGAACCTATCAGTGCAAGTGCGTCCGGGTCGCGGCAGGAAAGTCGGCGAAGAAGGGAACCCCCTTTGTTCGCCTCGGCTGGGTCGCCACGTCCGGCGAGAACATCCAGGACGACCTCTTCGTGACTGGGAATACTCTGCCCCGGCTCGCTTGCGTAGCGCAGCGTGTCTGCGGAGTGGCAAAAGACCACTCGCTACCCGACGATGATGAGGAGGCCGCACGGCACCTTGCGAGAATCATCTTCGATAGCGTCAAGGGGAAGTCTGCGATGGTGACTATCGCCGAGGAGCTTGAACAGGGTCGCCTACGCCGCCGCGTACCGTTCTCGGGCTACGCCGCTCCGGGGCGAGAGGAGGGTACGCCTGCGCCGCGCGCGGCCGCCACGGCCCCCGCGCCGGAAGAGGAGACGGGCATCTCGGACGAGGAGGCGGAGCGCGCATTCGGTGGCGCCCCGGAAGAGGCGGATGTCCCGTTCTAGACGAGAAAGGGGGCCGTTGAGCCGCGAGGCAAGAAAAGGGAGGGCAGAACAATGGGCTGGACGCAGCGGGACCTGGATGCCGTGCTGGATGCTGAGCGGGAGCGCGCGGTCGTGCGGTGCCGACTGCTACGCCCCCTGGCCGGGGGGCAGCCGGCGGGAGAGAAGGCGCTTCGGGCGTTCGCCGAGCACCACCTGGGCCTCGCCCCGGGCACGGCGGAGTTCGACGCCGCCCTCGCCCGGATTCAGAGCGAGGAGATCGGGGAGCGCGAGACGACCCCCGAGGATGGGGAGGTGAAGGAAGAGTCCGTCTACGCGGTCAACGTGATTCGCCGTGGCGAGAAAGGCCCGTACATCCTGGAGCACATGGTGAAGGCGCTGCTGAAACAGGCGGCCTCGCGCATGGGGATTTTCAAGGCGAAACCCGGCGCGAAGGGAGACGTGGCGGAGATGGGGACCGTCGAGGCGGCCGGAGAGAGCTTGCAGGACCTCGTCCGCCCCTGGGAGATCTACCTCCGCAGGAACGGCCGTCCGGTGGGGACGAGCTACGCGCTCATCTCCGGGAGCGTTCGCACGCCGCAGGGGAAGAAGAGCATCCAGCATCACACGGAGACGGCCGAGGAAGGCGGCGAGTTCACATTCGCGTTCTCCTGGCCCGCGAGGAAGTTCTCGAAGGACGACTTGAAGCGCACGCTGGCGGCGGCGACGAAGATAGGGATCGGGAGTTGCCTGTCGCTCGGGTATGGGCGATTCGAGCTCGTGAGCGCGGAGGTGGACTGAGCCATGCGGCTTGACACGGCCGGACATAACGGAGCGGCGAGAC
>JBDREN010000093.1:0-7380 GCA_043819795.1 Elusimicrobiota bacterium | reverse complement strand
TCGGCCGCCTTCTCGCCGATCTTGCCGAGCGGGTCGAAGATGAGCTTGCTGATGCCCTCGATGCCGGTCTTGAGGACGGTCTCCTCGATCATCTTCTTCTTGCCGAACTCGTTCCACTCCTTCTTCTTCCAATCCAGGTTCATCCTCTTTTCCATCTCCATCTTCTGGCGCAGGAACTCCAAAGACTCCCCGAGGGCCTTGCTGTCCTTGGTGCTGGTGCCGCCCGGGTTCTCGGTGGTCGAGCCGTCGCCCGGACTGCCGCCGCTGGTGGAGAGCCCGTCGCCCGTCGGGATCGCCTCGTCGGCGGCCGACTGCAGCGAGTCCGCCGCGGAGGCCGCCTTGTTGAAGATGTCCGCTTGGCGCCCGCCGGCCGCCCGCATCGACTCGGGCGAGCCGCTCGATGCCATTCCGCGCCGCGCGGCGCCCCGGTAGCCCGGGACGGCCGAGGCCCGCGTCAGGGCCCCGCTCTCCCGGGCCCGGGACGGGACCCCGGCGGAGGAGGGGGCCTCCAGCTTGAAGGACGGCCCGCCCCCGCTGCTCGAGCCCGAGAGGGCCGAGAGGCCCCTGAGGGAGCCCGACATCTTGACGCTCGGCTTGGGAAGCTTGCCCGACTTCTTGATCGCCCCCTTGGCGCCGGCCTTGGCCGACTGGGCGAGCGCGTCCTTCCAGGAGCCGCCCGACTTGGGCGTGGGAGGAGAGTCCACCGTCGCCGAGGGCTTGCGCGTGGCCCCGGGGCCCATCACCAGGGCGCTCGGGTCGCGCACGTTGAGAGGGGTGATGACGTCGGTCCCCTGCCCCACCAGCCCGCCGGGGGCGAACCCGCCGGTCCCGCTCTCGTAGATGGTCGTGCCGTCGGGGAAGAGCGGGCCCTTGCTGTCGAAGCCCTCCTCCAGCATCCCGACCTCCTGCTCCGGGCCCATCATGAGGTGCTCGGCCACGGGCGCCATGCAGAGCACCGACAGTCCCGAGGCGATGAACACGAGGTCCTTCTTGCGCAGACTCTTGAACCGGTCGATGATGGACGCGCCGCCGGAGAGCCCCCGCACCCGGAGGTTCGGGAAGCGGATGCCGCCGCCGGAGCCGCCGGTCTTTCCGGAAAGCGACAGCGGACCGGAGCCGCCTTTGGCGTCGGATTCCTTCTTGCCCGTGGGATTGAAGGACGGTATCTTCGGGGATTCGTTCTGAGGGGTCATGTCTCCTCCCGGGTCACTGGTTGCAGTCCATCCGGCTGTACTCTCCGTTCATCAAAGGGCAGGCCTGCGCCTTCTTCTGGGCCACCTGGTTGTACTCGTGGCACTTGGCCCGCATCCGGCCGCCGACCGCCATGCACCGGCTGTAGAGCGACCGGCTGCAGCCGCCTCCGCCGCAGCCCATGCCGTTGAGCTGGTTGGCGAGGTCTTGGATCTCGGCCATCTTCCGGCGCTCCTGGGGACCGTACTCCTCCTCGGCCTGCTCGCACTTCTTGGCGTCCTCCTCCATCTGCTCGGCCTCTTCGATGAGCGTGTTGACCTCGCCCTGGCCGGGGACCTGCACGCCCGGGTCGCCGAACTCGGAGGAGGAGAGGATATCGTCGTTGGGGCTGCCGCCGTCGAAGACCGCTCCGCTCGCGATCGAGGCGTACTCCGCGGGGCAGTTGCCGGGGTCGCAGTTTCCGGGCGGGGGCGCCGCGGCGATGCTGTAGGCGCGACCCTCCGCCAGCTGATACATCACGGTCCCGCGCCCCGCGCTCTTGGGGGTGGCCAAAGCCCTGCTCATCCGCGCGTTGATCTTGCGGAACTTCTTCCAGCCGAGCTTTCCGCCGGCGACGCCCTTGGGGCGCGCGCGGCCGACCAGCGGAACGCCCGATCCGTCGAGGGCTGAGCGCACCATCCCCTCGTCGGCGCCGGCGGCGCGGGCGCCGCTGACGGAGCCGCCGCCGCCCCGCAGCCCCATCCGGTCGGCGAAGGCCGGGTCGCCGGCGCCCTTCCCGTCGGCGAACATCCCGGCGAAAGCGGATTTCATCAGGCCGCTCTCCATCTCCCCATCGGTCAACGGAAGTCCTTCCTCCAGCTTCTTCGAGTCCTCGGGCCGGAGCACCCCGTCGATCGACTCGCCCGCATCCTTGCTGACGCCGTCGTAGTACCTCCGGCTGTCCCCGCGCTCGATGCTCTTGCCGCCCTTCACGTAGTCCACGGTCGAGCCCCCGCCGAGCGAGTCGGCGCCGCCGCGTCCGAACCACCCCGCCTCGCCCTGCAGCCGCCTTCTCTCGCGCTCGTCCCGCAAGGCCTGTGAAAGCTTGTCGAACCTGGCGCCCTTGCCGCCCCCGAGGAACCTCTCGAGACCGAGCTTGGACGCCACCCGCGAGGCCCAGGGGATGTTCATCAGGAACCCTCTGGGCGCGACGAACACGAGCGAGAGCAGCCCCACCACCAACAGGATCGGACCTATCCCCTTGCCCCTCTTGAAGAAGAGGAGGACCAGGGACATAGCGCCCTTTTTCTTGTTGCGCTGCAGGAACTCGCTCATGTGACGGCCGCCGGCCGCGGGACCCGCGGGGGCGATCGCCCAATCCCCGTCGGGGCGCGGTCTTCGCAACGCAGACTCCACGTCACGCCTTCTTTTCTAGTGTAGAGAGAGGTACTTGACTTGTCAAGGGCCCTGGGGCCCAGGGGATACTCGACGGAAGATCAGAAGCCGATCTTGCCCCCCGCGAGCAAAGCTCCGACCGCGGCCGCGATGCCGGCGACGCCGGCCAGCACCTGCGTCCAGGCCGGGACCTTGCCCGGCCAGACCAAGTTCGCCGCGGCCGCCGCGGCCGTGATCGAGCCGCCGGTCATCAGGATCGCGCCCTGCTCCATCTGGCCGTACTTGCTCGCGATCATGGCGCCCATGGCTATCACGGAGACGGCCAGCGCGACGGCGATACCGTAGAGGACCTTCATGATCGCGGTGACGACGATCTTGACCTGCATGAGGGGCACCGTCTTTTTGATCATCGCGAGGACGCCGATGATGGTGATGATGGTCGACGCCATTATCAACATGGACATGGCCATCATGACCGTCTTGGTCCACGGGGACTTGTCCTCGCCCGGCCCGGTGCCCGGGGCCGGCTCCTCGCCCGGGACGGTGCCGCCCCCGCCGATGGGGCCGCCCTCTTCCGAGCTGGCGCTCCCCGTCCCGCCGCCGGAGGCGCCGCCGGCGCTGGTGCCCGCGCCGTCGATCCCGGAGGCGTCCGCGGCGGCCGGCGCCGCCCCGAAGGCCTCGGCGGCCTCGAACGAAGTGCCCTCCGAGCTCTTGGCGCTGATCGCCTGCTGCGACTTCCGGTTCGCGAAGCGCAGCTGGTTTATCGAGCCACCGCGTCCCCGCCGGAGCGAGCGGCCCGAGCGCTTGGCCGTGAGCCGGGGCTGCAGCTTCCTTTTAGAGGGCTCGATCACGGGCCGCATGGTCTCCTTCTTGAACGGCTTCATCATGCCCCCGGCCATGCCGCTGCCGCCCGCGAGCCCGACGCCGGAGCCCAGCGAGCGAGCGCTTCCGAATCCTTTCGCCGTCACCATCTTCGGCTTCGACAGCTCCTTGGCCAGCTCCTCGGCCATGTCGCCGCCGGCGCCGTAGACCCCGTCGGCCGCCTCTCCGGCCTCCACGGCGTCCAGGTCCGCCGGCTCGCCGAACGCGTTCTCCTCCTCCTCCTCGGAGTCGGCGGGCGCGTCCTGGGTGAACGCGGCGTCCTTGTTGGCCGACTTGAAGTAGCCCAGCCCGTCCCCGCCGGCCCCGCCTCCGCCGGCGACCGTCCCGTCCGGCCGCCGCGCCTGGAAGAGGGCGGTCTGCCCCGGCTGCTCGACCTCCGCCGCGGACATGCCGAGAGTGTAGAGGGCGTAGACGGCCCCGCCCGCGACCGCCGCCGCGAGCACGCCCATCCCGAGGTTCGAGGAGGCCAGGTTGATCAGGGTCGCGACGAGGCCGAGCTTCGATCCGGCTCCGATGAGCGCCGGCTTGCCGAGCGCCGCGCCCGCGACCGAGCCGCCGGCCTGGCGCCCGCCGATGCCGAACCAGCGGAAGAGCATGCCGCTTCCGCCGCCACCGCCGCCGGCCCCCCGCGCGGCGGGGATGGCGCCGCCTTTACGCTCGCGCTCCTTTCTCTTGAGCTCGGGGATGTCCGGGAGGGCGTCCTTGCTCCCCGCCTTGGCGCGCGCCGCGGCGGATCCCTTCGCGCCGACGTCTCCGGAGACCGGCCGTGGAGCCGGCGGCACCTGCGCACGGCTCGACGCCGCGGGCTTCTCCGTCGCGGGCGCCTGCTCGCTGAGGTCCACCAGGAGGTCAGGTTCTTCCGACTTCGGTCGCCGTTTTCCCGTCATTGTCGATTACCCCGATATGCTACTTAAGGATGCCGCCGATGCTGCTCGCTATCCCGCTGACGCCGGTGAGCACCATCACCCACGCCGGCACCTTGGTCGGCCAGAGCATGGCGGCTCCGGCGGCGGCCATCGTAATCGCCCCGCCCATCATGAGGATCGTGCCCTGCTGGCCCTGCCCGTACTTGGCCGCGACCATGGCCCCTATGGCCGCCGCGGCCGCGGCCAGGCCCAGGGCCATCGCGAGCATGGCGCTCTGCAGGACCGATGCGCCCGCCGAGACCGCCGCCCCCCAAAAGGTGGTTTTCGCGGTGTGCTTGATCATCGAAAGGATCCCTATGCCAGTGATGATGACCGACGCCAGCAGCAGCATGGCCCGCGCCGTGTCGATCTGGCTCTGATAGGGAGTGGCGTTAGAGGTCGGGCCCATGTCGGGAGGGGTCTCCGTGGCCGCGGGCTCGCCGCCGCTCCCGCCCGAGGGCGGGTTGACCGGCCCCCCGTCGCCGACGCCCTCCTCGGAGCTGAAGGCCCCGCCCTCGCCCACCCCGGAAGCCCCGGCGCCGGCGATCCCGCTTCCGGTCTGCGCGGAGCTCTCCCACTGGCGCGTGTGGACGGCCGCGCCCGCCTCCGCGTCCCCCGGCCTAGAGGTCTTCATCGCGCGGTTCATCCGGTCCAGCCGCCGGGCGTTGGCGCCCCTGAGCCCGCTCCTTCCCGAGGAGAGGGCCGCGACCTTCCGCCGGGTGATCTTCGCGCCGCGGCCGTTACGAAGGGCCTGCGCCTTGTCGAGCCGCGTGTTCGACAGGTCCATCTTCGAGAAACCCTTGCCTATGCCGCCGGCCAGCCCGGAGCCGCCGGCCAGCGATCCCTTGCCCCCGCCGAGGCTCGAGCTCATCTGGCCGAACCGGCGGCCGAGGTCGGCCTTGGCGCTCGTGCCCTCCTCCTGCAGCATGGCGGCGTCCATATCCCCCGGGGGGGCATCCGTCTCGTCGTACGCCTCCCCCTCCTCCCTCACCTCCGGGAAGCCCTCGGCCGGCTCGTCGCCCGGGGCGTCACGGCCGGGGGCGTAGAGGCCGCGGTTGGCCTGGCTCGCGAGCGACAAGCCCGACCGGCCGGATCGAGCGGAGCCCGGCAACGAGCCGGCCCGCGCCTCCTCCCGCGCGCGCTCGGCGTAGAGCCTGCGACCAAGATCGAGCCGCTGGCTCTGCTCGGCCTTCTTGGCCTCGTGAAAGCTGACGGTCCCGCCTAGGGCCAGCCCGCCCACCACGGTCGCTGCGACCATGACCTGGGAGGTCATAAGGGCCTTGAGCTTGAGGAAGAGCCCGGCCTTGCCCGCGGCGGTCCCGGCCCCGCCCCAGCCGCCCCCGCCGCCCACCTGCGCGGCGCCCTCCATCCACGGAGGGACGGCTCCGCCCTTGCGCTCCTTCTTCTCTTCGCCGACCGGGTTGGGGCTACCCATAAGATCTTTTCCGCTTTACTTCTTGGTCTCCTGAGACCACTTGATATCTTTCGCCTCCGGAATATCGCTCGGCGCCTGGTTTACCGAAATCGGTTCATTGACTCGCGCCATGCTCCCCTCTTCAATGTTGACTTGATGGACGCTTTGATCCTTTGGGATCTCGTAATAGCGACCGTCAGGCGTATTGTAGTAGGAGCTATCCGCGTTCATCTGACCCGCCGCATCATCCGGAAAATTCATCTTAGTGGCATCAGGCTCTTTACCGAAGAACTCGTCCGCGTTCTCGTAGGACGGGTCCATCTTCGCCTTCATTTCGTCCCCGCCCTTGAGCAACTCCGCGTCGGTGCCCTTCTTGGCCTCGTCGGAAGCGGAATCGTCCAAGAGGACCATCCCGGCCTGGAAGGCGATGATGGCGCCGATGGCGGAGAACATGATCCCCTGCATCTTCTGCCCGTACTTGGTCATCAGCATGACGCCGATGGCCGCCGCGGCCACGGCCGCGGCCATAGCCACCCCGGCCAATATCTTGGCCCACGGGAGCAAGGCCGGATTGGTCTTCGCCTTCTTGCTGAGCATGCTCGCCGCCATCAGCGCGATGCCGGCCAAGGCGATCATGCCCATGGCCGCGTACATCAGGTTCTGATAGGGGGTCTTGTTCTCGGCGTCCTTGTTGGGGTCGGGCGGGGGCGGAGCCTCGGTCACCCGCGTGTTCTGCATGGTGTTCGGGTTGACCGCGTCGCTCTGCACCCCGCCGCCGTCGACGCCCGTGCCCCCGCCCTCGATGCCGGCCGGCGCGGCCCCGATCTGCCCGATGCCGCCGCCGCCGTCCATCACGGCGCCGGAGGCCTGGCTCGAGACGTTGCCCGAGGCGAGGTTGCGCTTGAGCCGGCCGCTGTGGGCGCGCAGCTGCGCGGAGGCCAGGCTCTTGTTGCGAAGCGGGGAGGAGCGGCTCCGGCGGGAGGCCATCTTCGAGCGGGTATTATTCATCGCGCTCGTCGGGCCCGGCCGCTGATAGGTCTCTTGGAAGCCGCCGCCTATGCCGCCGGAGAGCCCCGACTGCGAGGCCATCCGCAGGCTCGAGCCGCTCGACTGGCCCGCGAAGCCCTTGGACTTGACCATCTTCGGCTTCTTGGCCGCCGCCCGCTTGCGGGAGCTGGAACTCGCGGGAGCGCTCCGGTGGTCCGGGGCCTCGACGCCCGAGTCCGTCGCCGCCGGCGAGTCCGACTCCTCGACCGCGTCGCGCCCCTCGTCGGGCTGCGGGACGTCGCCCTTGTTAGCCTTGTTGAAATAGTCCAGCGACGTGGACACCCCGTCCCTCGAGACCGCGCCGGCGCCCGCGGAACCGGCCGAATCCGAGACCGGCCGCGCGGCCCTCTTCGGCAGGAACGCGAGGCCGCTCTCCGGGCCCGAGGCGCGCCGGTCGGCGGACATGGTCGCGAGCATCCCGATGCCGGCCGCCATCGACGACCCGGCCACCACCAAGGCGACCACGCCGGCTTTCGTGGCCAAGAGCCCGCCGACCAACCCGGCGCCTCCCATGCCCGCCGCGCCCGCTGCCGCGCCGCCGGCCCCGCCGCCCGCGGCCACGCCGCC
>JBDREN010000092.1:0-30551 GCA_043819795.1 Elusimicrobiota bacterium | reverse complement strand
CTAGTACTACTGTGTCATAAACGGGATGCCCTCAACCCGCAGCCGGGACAGCGAGGCAGTTCGCGCGCGATCCTGCGGGCGATCAGATAACGCAAGGTCGCAATTGAGTCGGGAACGTGGCGCTGCGTTCGTCCCGCAACCGCGCGGCGTGTAATCCTCGGGTAGGGCAGGCGCCTTTGGTCGAACGATGTTTTTTTTGACGCCACCGGACGACAAACGCTGCGCCGCCAGGAATCCGTAGGCCGCAATGGTCAAGGTCGCGTGATGGTGGAAGCCGCGCCAGCCGCGTCCCTCATAGTGGCCTAAGCCGAGCTCCTGTTTAAGCTCCTGATAGTCCCGCTCGATGCGCCAGCGCATCTTTGCCGTCTTCACCAATTTTTTGCGACTCATGTTGGCGGGTAGCGTCGACAGCCAGTATTTCGTCGGCTCCACTTCCCCCTTTGGCCACTCTACAAGTAACCACTCCTGCTCGCGTAGGCGCTCTCGCCAGTTATCTCGGTGAGCCGGACGTACCCGCACGGCCGCAAAGCGCGATCTCTTCTTCCCCGCGCTACCCTCGCGCCAGCAAACCGTCCGCCAGCTCTTCTTGTTAAGCCCCTGCGCCAGCGTCTTCACACTTACGGGCTCGTGCCCAGGGCCGCGCCGCAGGAGTGTTGGCGGACGCCCCATCTTCTGACGCGGCTTTGCCGGCAACGGTTGGGTCCCCGGCGCCCAAACGCTCACCCCAGGTTGCACCCCGACACAATACGGCAATTCAAGTCGCGTGATCTCCTCTCGAAATGACGTATCGGTCCCATAGGCTGCGTCGGCCAGCACTACTCCAGGCGTCAGCCCCGACTCCTTGGCCCGACGGATCTGCTCCAAGGCGATCTCCGGCTTGGTTTTGAATTCTATCCCATCGGGCACACCCGTCTTATCGCGGCGTTCCTGATCCCCTGCCCATTGTTCTGGAAGATACAGACGATAAGCCACCGGCAGACTCGCTTCCTCGCTGGCCACCGACAGGCTCACCGCCACTTGGCAGTTATCCTGCTTGCCCAACTGTCCACAGTATTGACGGGCTACGCCCACCGAATGCTTGCCCTTCTTCGGAAAGCCCGTGTCGTCCACGATCCAGAACGACCCCGCCTTTAGATGCATGCGCGACACCACCCAATCTCGAACACGCTCGAGCATCGACTCGTCCGACCATTCGGACTTCGCTACGAAGTGGTGCAGCGATTGATGCTTGGCACTTACTCGATAAGGCTCAACATGCGCGGCCAGAGGCTCCACGCTCTTTCGCTCGATCGGCAGCATCAAGCCGCGGCAGTAATCACCCAGGCTCTGATGCCGGTCCGCATGCCCCAACGCTTCGCATAGGTACGACATGTAACGCTCCAACTCGGTTTCCTTTGCCATGCGTACATTGTCGCATATTTATGACACAGTAGTACTAGACGGAGGCCAGCATCGAGAGCGCCAACAGTACGATAAGAAACGGACCGCCTTCCTGCGCTCGAAGGGGTGGCAGGTCCTCCGCTTCTGGGACAACGACGCCCTGCTGGAAACGGATTGCTTGCCGGGGGCGATTCTAGAGACCTTGCCCGACCGACCCTCACCCGCGCTTCGCTGCGCTCAGCGCGACCTCTCCCGCTTGCGGGAGAGGTAATCCCCCCTCCTCCCCCACGAAGCGGGGCAGAGGGGACATAACGGTTGTTGATGGGACCCCCAATCTCCAATGCCTCTCCGTCGGAGAGGCGGAGGATTCAGGAAGCCTTGCGGAAGTCATGCGTCCGTGCGGAAGATATCGGCCTCGAATCCTTCATCGCCCTCGCCCGTTTGCAGGATTGACCTTAGCCAATAAGTTTCATAAGTTTCAGCCTGACGCCTTTAGGCGCCTTTATGAAGAAGGTCCTTTTCATCAGCGAGAGCCAAGGTTGGTCCGGAGGAGCCGCGCAGCTGCTTCACCTGGCCAAGGGCCTGCGCGCCGGGGACCTGGGCTGGGACGTCAAGCTGGCCAGCCCCGAGGACGGCGAGGTCGCGCGGCGCGCGCGCGAGGCGGGCATCGTCCACATCCCCCTGCACCCGCGACAGGACTACGACCTGATCACGGCCAGGCGGCTCGCGAGGATCCTCGAGTCCGAGGAGGTGGACATCCTCCACGCCCACCATCCGCGCGCGCACGCGGTCGGGCTGGCTTCGCTCTACCTGTCCCGGCGGCGTCCGGCCTTCGTCGTGACGCGGCGGGTCTCGTTCGCGATCCCGAAGAACATCTTCAGCCGCTTGAAGTATTGCAGCTCCCGGATCGACGGGTTCATCGCCGTGGCCGATTCCGTGGGCCGCGAGCTCGTGGCCGGGGGCGTGCCGCCCGGGAAGGTCATGACGATCCCAAGCGGCGTGGACACCGAGCTCTTCCGGCCCGCCCCCGACGACGGGACGATGCGCCGCGAGCTCGGGCTTCCCGAGGGCGTGCCCGTGGTCGGGAAGATCGCCAACTACAGCGATTGGAAGGGCCAGGCGATCCTCATCGACGCGGCGGCCCGGATGCTGGGGCGGGGAAGGAAGGCCGTTTTCCTTTTCGCCGGCCGCGACACCGACGGCGCGCCGATGCGCGAGCTCGTGCGGAAGGCCGGGCTGCCCGAGGGGACGGCGCGCCTGCTGGGCTTCCGGACCGATATCTCCCGGCTTCTGTCGGTGTGCGGCATCAGCGTCAACGCCGCGGTCCGCGGAGAGGGGATATCGGGGGCGCTGCGCGAGTCGCTCGCGATGGAGGTGCCCGTGGCGGCCAGCGACGCCGGCGGCAACGCGGAGCTCGTCCGGGAGGGCGTCACCGGCAGGCTTTTCGCGGCGGGATCGGGGGCGGACCTCGCGCGGGTGCTCGGCGAGATGCTCGACGATCCGCGGACCGCCAAGCGCCAGGCGGCCGAGGGCCGCCGCGTCGTGCGGGAGCGCTTCAGTATCGAGTGCATGGTGCGCGCCACCGACGCGCATTACCGGAAGCTTCTCTCTCTCCGGGCCGGGGACGGCGCCTAAGGAATGCGTCCCGCGCGTTCGCGCACGGCGTCGAGGGCGCCCCGCAGGGCGGTCCAGGCGGCGTCCACCGGGATGTCCCGGCAGGACTCCCAGGACTCCGACACCACCGAGAAGTGCGGGCTGTCCGCGTCCCTCCCCCGCAGGGAGGGATCGCGTTCCGTGGTGGGGGGCAGGGCGTCTTTGGCCGCGGGGCCTATGAGAGTCGCGTTGCCCCGCGACATCCAGACGGTATCCGTGTAGCGGCTGCGGAAGGTGAAGGTCGGCGTTCCGGTCGCGATCGCCAGGTGGGCGGTGCCCGTGACGTTGGCGATCAGCAGGTCCACTTGGCTGAGCAGCCCCGCCGCCACCCCGGTCGACAAGGGGCCAACGACCGGCAGGGAGGTCTCCAGCCGCTCGGCTATCGCGCGCACCGGCGCCTCTTCCCCCGGTCCGGCCAGGAAGAAGACCCGGACGCCCGGGACGGCGCTCAGGCGGGCGGCGAGGGCGACGAACTTGTCCTCCGGCCAGCGGTTGTCGAACTTCTTGAAGTTCCCGGGGTGGACGCACACAAGCGGGCCACCCGGGGGGACCAGGTCTTTGAGCAGGTCCCGGGCCGCTCGGGCGTCGATGGCCGGGACGCGGACGCGGGGCCGCGGGTCGTAGGAGGCGCCGAGGGCCTCGGCGAGCCGGGCGTAGCGGTCGAGCATGTGCTCGGTCTCCGACGGAGCGTCGATGAGGTGGGTGTAGGCGCCCTCGCCCCGTGCGCGCGCGAAGGTCAGCTTGACGCGCGCGCGCGCCAGCCGCGCCAGAGTCGACGAGGCGCGGGAGGGGGCCGAGTTCAGGTCGACGAGGAGGTCGGCCTCGTGGGCGCGCAGCTCGCGGACGAGCCGCAGGTTCTCGAGGGGATGGTGGAAGCGCCTCAGCACCCGGACCGCGTCCAGGGCCGGCGCCAGGCGCGCGGCCGCGGCGCCGAGCTCCCCGGTGACCAGCGTGACGCGGGCGCCGGGGAAGCGGGCTCGGACCGAGGCCATGAAGGGCGTCGCGATCAGGATATCGCCGAGGCGGCCGATCCAGAGCAGCACGATCCGCCGGACGTCGTCGAGGGGTAAAGCATTCATCCTCGCGATATTCTACAATTTACCGGACCGAGGACCTCATTATGATCAAGGGCGTTATTTTCGATATCGACAACACGCTGACCGATTTCATGCGCACCAAGCGCGCGGCCGTGGACGCGGCCGTTGAGATGATGATCGACGCCGGGCTCAAGGCCGAGAAGTCGAAGCTGGTGGACAAGATGTTCGAGCTGTACTGGAAAGAGGGGATCGAGGACCAGAAGATCTTCGACAAGTTCCTCAAGAAGGAGTTCGGCCGCATCGACCCCAAGCTCCTGGCGGCCGGCATCGTCGGCTACCGCCGGGCCAAGACCGGGACCATGGCCCTCTATCCCCACGTGAGCATGACGCTCTTCGAGCTCCTGAAGATGGGGATCAAGAGCACCGTGATCTCGGACGCGCCGAAGCTGGAAGTGTGGCTGCGCATCGTGGGGCTCGGCCTGCACCACTACTTCGACCAGATCATCACCTCCGAGGACTTCGGCGTGGTCAAGCCGGACCCGAAGCCCTTCCGCAAGGCCCTCGAGGTGCTCGGGACCGAGCCGAGCGAGACCATGATGGTGGGGGACTGGCCCGAGCGCGATATTCTCGGGGCCAAGAAGCTCGGCATCAAGACGGCCTGGGCCAAGTACGGGGACAACTTCAACACGAAGATCTCGGGAGCCGACTACGAGCTGGGCGACATCATCGAGCTCCTCGACATCATCCGCAAGGAGAACAAGCCGCAATGAAGAACAGCCGCTTTGCGATCCCGGCGTTGGCCGCGACATTGATCCTGCTGGGCGCGGACCCGGCCCGGGCGATCCGAATTGAGAAGATGTCCTACGTGCGCCCGAACGGTGTCCAGGCCGAGATCGAGGTGGTCTCTGAAGAGGCGGTCATTCAATTCAGCGCCGAAACGACCCCGGCTGAGCGTGACGCGGTCCTGGCTTCGATCGGCGCGCGGCGAATTGAGGAATTTCCTTCGGCGGGCTGGACGCATGTCGGATTGGCACCCGGCGTGCCCGTCTCGGTCGGGCTCACCCAATTGCGAGGGCTTTCCGGTGTCGTTCGCGTCCAGCCCAACAATGTCTTCCGGCCCTCGAAGATCCCCAACGATCCCATGTTCGACTCCCAGTACCATCTCGGGAAGATCAACGCGCCCGCAGGCTGGGAGTATGAGGTTGGAGATTCCAGTACAGTGACTGTCGTCGTCGTGGATGCCGGCGTCGAAAAGACCCATCCGGATCTGCAGAGCAAGCTCGTCGGGTCGGCTCAGTTTCAGTTCTGCGACGTCAACAACAGCGGCACCTGCGGCGTCGATCCCGGTCCGCTCGCGTGCAACCACGGAACGATGGTGGCCGGTGTCGCCGCAGCCTCTACGAACAACGGCTTCGGCGTTTCCGGGGTCTCCTGGCGCGCGAAGGTGTTCTCGATCAAGGTGTTTCCTCACAGCGGGTGCAATCCGACGTCGGATCCAGCACCAGGGGACTGCCCTCTCACCGCTGGCTGCGTGACCAACGATACGACTATGTGGAAGGCGTTGAATTACGCCCGGCTCAATTTGCATAACAAGCCTCAATTCGGCAAGGTGGTCGTGAATATGAGCATCGGTGGGGCCGCAACGTGCGGATGGCAGGACGCCTTTATCCAGACCGAGATCAACAATGCGGTCGGCGACGGGATGGTGATTGTCGTGTCGGCGGGCAACGACGGAGGGGCCGTGAACAGTCCGGGCAATTGTTCCAACGTTATTCCGGTGGGAGCGACCGACAAGTACGACAACATCGCCAGCTTCTCGTCGCGCGGCACCGAGTTGGCCAGCAACGGTGTCGTGGCGCCGGGAGTGAGCCTTGTGACGACAGACGTAGGCGGCGGCTACACGGCCGGGGCCACCGGGACGTCCTTCTCGGCGCCGATCGTCTCCGGCCTGGCGGCCTTGATCCTGGCCGAGAAGCCGGCCTACACGCCCGCGCAGGTGCAGGCGGCCATCCGCAACTCGGCCGACGGGATCGGCGTTTCGAGCCTCGGCCTCGCCGCGGGCTCCCGGCCCTCGGGCAACGTGTCCGGGGCCGGGCGCGTGAACGCCTTCCGGGCGATGAAGCTCGTGGTCGAGGGCACGCTGGCGGGCTTCGCGGGCGACGAGAAGGTCATCGCCTTCCCCAATCCCTTCCGGACCGGGACCCACCGGACGGCCACCATCTCGATCCCGAGGGGCCTTCAGAGCACGAGCGCGAGCATCCGGATCTACACGATCGACGGCCAGATGGTGCGCGACCTCGGCGCCCAGACCACCTGGGACGGCGCCAACGACAGCGGCCTTCCGGTGGCCACCGGCGTCTACATCATCCTGGTCACGACCGACGCCGGCTCGGAGCGCGCCCGCGTGGCCGTCATCCGTTGATCCGCCCGGCCCCGCCGCTATTTTCTCTTGGGGCTGTTCTTGAGCGGAGGGCGGATCCGGCGAATTTGAATCGAGAAACGTGTGCAGGGGCGGTCAAATTCGCCGGATCCGCGACAGAATTGCCATGGCGAAAGGTTATTTTGTAGCGTTTAACAGTACGCGCGGGCGCGCGCTTGCGCGAAAAGTCCGGCTTGCCGACACCCCGTACGCGCGGGCCAAGGGCCTGTTGGGGCGCGAGCGGATGGACCCGGATGAGGGGCTGTGGATAGATCCCTGCGCGATGATCCACACCTTCTTCATGCGCTTCCCCATCGACGCGCTCTTCCTGGACAAGCGGCTCAGGGTCGTCCACATCGCGGAGCGCCTGAAGCCCTGGCGCCTCTCGCGGTGGGTGTTCTCGGCACGGAGCGTGCTCGAGCTGGCCGGCGGGGCTTTGGACGGCTCGGTCGCCGTGGGAGATCAGTTGGAGTTCAACGATGACGGATTCGCGGGAAATGAGAGCTAGCAAACGCCATACCGAATCCCGCTCATTTCCCGCGAATCCGGAAAGATTTGTCACTCCCTCCGGCATCGAGATGCTGCGCTTCTACGGCCCGGGGGCCGAGGGCGCGGCCGGCCGCGACACGCGCGATCCCGCGTTTGCCGGCGTCAAGCTGGGGTCCGCCGGCGAGCCGCCGTTCACGCGCGGCATCCAGAAGACCATGTACCGGGGCCGGCTCTGGACGATGCGGCAGTACGCGGGCTTCGGGACCGCCTCGGAGACCAACGAGCGCTTCCGCTTCCTCCTCGAGCAGGGCCAGACCGGCCTCTCGACGGCCTTCGACCTCCCGACCCAGCTGGGCTACGACGCGGACCATCCCCAGGCCCGGGGCGAGGTCGGGCGCGTGGGCGTGCACGTCGGGACTATCGAGGACATGGAGGCGCTCTTCGACGGCATCCCGCTCGACCGGGTCTCGACATCCATGACGATCAACGCGACGGCCCCGGTCCTGCTCGCGCTCTACGCGGCTCTCGCCAAGCGGCAGGGCGTCGCGCTCGGGCGGCTCCGCGGCACGATCCAGAACGACATCCTGAAGGAGTATGTCGCCCGGGGGACCTACGTCTATCCCGTCGAGCACGGCCTGCGCCTCGCCGTGGACACGATCGAGCACTGCGCGCGCCATCTGCCGAAATGGTACCCCGTCTCGATCTCGGGCTACCACATCCGCGAGGCGGGCGCGGACGCCGTGCAGGAGCTCGCGTTCACCTTCGGCAACGCCGAGGCCTACATCCGGGCGCTCTTGGACCGCGGCCTCTCGATAGACGATTTCGGCCCGCGCCTGGCCTTCTTCTTCGGATGCCACAACCATTTCCTCGAGGAGATCTCCAAGTTCCGCGCGGCCCGGCGCGTCTGGCACCGCATGATGGCCGAGGACTACGGGGCGAAGGACCCCAAGACGATGAAGCTCCGCTTCCACGTCCAGACCTGCGGCTCGACCTTGACGAGCCGCCAGCCGCTCAACAACGTGACGCGCGTGGCCCTACAGGCCATGGCCGCCGTGCTCGGCGGCTGCCAGTCGCTGCATACCAACTCCTACGACGAGGCGCTCGCGCTCCCGAGCGAGGACTCGGCCCGGGTCGCGCTCCGGACTCAGCAGATCCTGGCCTTTGAGACCGGCGTCCCCAACACCGTGGACCCGGTGGCCGGAGCCTACGCCGTCGAGACCCTCACCGACGAGCTCGAGGAGCGCGTCTGGAAGACCCTGCGGCGCATACGGTCTTTGGGGGGAATGCTGCCGGCCATAGCCAAGGGCGTGCCGCAGGAGGAGATCCGGGAGGCGGCCTACCGCCACCAGAGGGACGTCGAGTCCGGACGGCGCAAGGTGGTCGGGGTGAACTGCTACGAGGCCGAGGGGGGCGACGGGAACGGCGGGCGGGCCCGGAGCCGGGCCGCGGAGAAGGTCTTGAAGGTCTCTCCCAAGCTGGAGAGCGAGCAGCGAAAGCGCCTGGCCGCGTTCAAGAAGGGGCGCGGGCGGGGCGGCGCCAAGGCGGCGCTCAAGGAGCTCAAGGCCGCGGCGGGCTCGCCGAAGGAGAATCTTTTCGACCGCATCCTCGCCTGCGTGGAGGCGCGCGCGACGCTTGGCGAGATTTGCGACACCTTACGGGACGTCTTTGGAGAATATCATGGCGCTTAAAGGACTTGTCCGCCGCAAGACGGTCGCGGAGATCCTCAAGGAGCGCAATCTCCTGTCGGATGAGCAGCTCCAGAAGATCGGCGAGCAGGCGAAGAAGGAAGACAAGACGATCCAGCAGGTGATCGTCGAAGAGAAGCTCATGAAGAAGCCCAAGCTCCTCAAGGTCCTCTCGGAGGAGTGGAAGGTCAAGGCCGTGGACCTCAGCCAGATGGAGCCCGACAAGGAGGTCGTCTCCATCATCCCCGAGGCCGTGGCGCGCCGCCACCACGCGGTGCCCTTCGCCAAGGAGGAGTCCATCCTCTTCGTGGCCATGGCCGACCCCAAGGACTTCTTCGTGTCCGAGGATATCCACCTGCGCACCGGACTCGAGGTCCAGGCCTACCTCACGATGCCCTGGGATATCGTCGTGGCGCTCAACGCCGCCTACGGCCGCGCCGAGGGGCAGGCCCTCAGCAAAATGATCGAGGACGTCCAGAGGGGCGAGGACGGGCCGCCCGACGCGGACGGGGAGATTTCCAAGGAAGTTCCCAAATCGGACATCTCGGAGGTGGACGCGGGGGCGCCCGAGGTCGAGAAGTGGGTCAACGCCATATTTTTGTCCGCGCTCCAGCAGGGCGCCTCCGACATCCACATCGAGCCCTTCGAGGACCCGGCCGGCAAGGACTCGAAGATCCTCCTGCGCTTCCGGCAGGACGGCATGCTGCGCCCCGGGCCCTTCCAGATTCCGTGGGCGTACCGGCAGGCCATCGCGGCCAAGCTCAAGATCCTCACGAACTCGATGAATCTGACCGAGCGGCGCATCCCGCAGTCGGGGCGCATCCAGATCCTGGCCAGCGGAAACCCGATCGAGTTTCGCGTCGAGATCGTCCCGACCGTCTACGGCGAGTCGGCCGTGCTCCGCATCCTGGACCGGCGGTCGATCCAGGTGGACATCAACAAGATGGGGTTCATGCCGGACACGCTCAAGCAGTTGCTGGGCATGCTCGAAGGGATCGGCGGCAAGAAGAACTTCGGCCTCATCCTGGTCTGCGGCCCGACGGGCTCCGGAAAATCGACGACGCTTTACTCGGCGCTCAATTACGTCAACCGGCCCGACATCAAGATCCTGACCGCCGAGAACCCGGTCGAGTACAACCTCGACGGGATCGTGCAGGTGCCGGTCAACCCGGACCTCAAGCTCGGCGGGAACAAGAAGTTCGACTTCGCGTCGGCGCTGCGTTCGTTTCTGCGTCTCGACCCGGACGTCATCATGGTCGGCGAGATCCGCGACGGGGAGACCGCGCACATCGCGATGGAGGCCGCTATGACGGGCCACTTGGTTTTCTCCACGATCCACACCAACGACGCGCCGTCGTCGTTGAGCCGCGTCGCGGAGATGGGCGTGCCCGTCTACATGGTGGCCTCGACGATGAAGGCGATCCTGGCCCAGCGCCTGGGACGGCGCGTCTGCAAGGAATGCGCGGAGGATACCGACCCGAAGCCCGAGGATATCCTCCTCTTCAAGGAGAACAACGTCGAGCTCCCGGACGGGCACAAGTTCAAGAAGGGCAAGGGCTGCGACGTCTGCAAGGGCACGGGATTCAAGGGCCGCGTCGGCTTCCACGAGCTGCTGGTCATGTCGGACAAGATCCGCAAGACCTGCCTGAAGTCCATGTCGTCGGCGGGGATCGCCGCGGTGGCGCAAGAGGAAGGCATGCGCACGATCATGATGGACGGGCTCGAGAAGGTGAAGCTCGGCTGGACCACCGTCCGCGAAGTGCTCGGCGGGCAGGAGAAAGAGGAGGAGAAGAAGTGATGGCTCCCGAACATCAATCCATGGAGGCCGCGCCGGTCCAGGACTCGAGCCTGGCCCTCGAGCTCTTCTCGATCGCGGGCTCGCTCAACTCGACGCCGGACCTCGACTTCCTCCTCGAGAAGATAGGCCTGGCGGCCGAGCGCCTTCTCAACTCGGAGGCGAGCGCCATCATGCTCGTCACCGACGACAAGAAGAGCCTCTACTTCAAGGTGGCCGGGGGCTCGGCCGGGGCGAAGCTCAAGAAGATGACGCTTCCCATCGGCAAGGGGATCGCGGGCTGGGTCGCCCAGCACCAGAAACCCGAGGTCGTCGTCGACGCGAGCGTGGACCCGCGCTTCGCCGGCCAGTTCGACAAGGCCTCGGGCTTCATCACCCGGTCGCTGTTGTGCGTGCCGATGCTCTTCCGCGGCGATCTGGTGGGCGTGGCCGAGGTGCTCAATAAGCGCGAGGGTTCCTATACCCCCGAGGATATCGGCCTGCTCTCGAGCCTGGCGAACCTCGCCTCGGTCGCGATCACGAACACGCGGATCATCCAGGACCAGAAGAACTTCTTCTCGCACGTGCTCGAGCTCCTGGACGGGATGATCGAGGTCGCCAAGCCGGGGATGATGGACCATCCGAACCGCTCCGCGCGCCTCGCCTGCGCCATGGCCCGCGCGGCCGGCTACGACGACTACAAATACCGCATGATGTACTACGCGGGCCTTTTGCACGACATCGGCTACCTGGGCTTCAAGAACCCGAAGATGATGGCCGACGCCGGGATACTCAGCGCGACCGAGGAGCAGCACCCGGCGATGTCGGTCAAGATGCTCGAGGGCATCAAGATGATCGAGGGGGCCCTGCCGATCATCCGGCATCACGAGGAGAACTACGACGGCACGGGCTTCCCGGACAAGCTCAACGGCGACGACATCCCCGAGGGGGCGCGCATCCTGGCCGTGGTGGAGGCCCTCGAGGACTTCCGCATGAGCACCGGCTTGAAGGGCACGGACCTGATCCCCGGGGCCGTCCGCGAGATCAAGGGCGGCCGCGGCACGCGCTTCGATCCCGACGCCGTGGACCTGGCCGTAGAGCTCCTCGAGACCCAGCACGGGATCTGGTAGGCGGCGCGCCATGACGACGAGAAAGAGAGCCTGCAGGGTCCTGATCGCGAAGCCGGGCCTGGACGGCCACGACCGGGGAGCGAAGGTCGTGGTCCGCGCCCTCCGGGACGCCGGGTTCGAGGTCATCTACACCGGCATACGCCAGACGCCCGAGATGATCGCCCGGACCGCGCTCCAGGAGGACGTGGACGCGGTGGGGCTCTCGCTGCTCTCGGGCGCGCACATGACGCTCTTCCCGAGGGTCGCCGAGATCCTCAAGAAGTCGGGACTCAAGGACGTCCTTCTCGTGGGCGGCGGGATCATCCCCGACGAGGACGTCCCCCTGCTCAAGAAGATGGGCGTCGCCGAGGTCTTCGGCCCCGGCACTCCGACCGGCGCCATCGCGGACTTCATCCGCGCCTGGTTCGAGCGCGGGCAGGGCAAAGGGAAGAAGCGCAAGGATGCCCCCCGCTAGAAAAAGGCCCGCTTCCGCCAGGCGGGGCCGGTCCGCGGCGGAGGACCTCGCCCGGCGCGCGCGGCGCGGCGACCAGGCGGCGCTCTCCCGGGCGCTGAGCCTGGTCATCGACGAGTCCGAGGGCTACGAGGCGCTGGCGCGGGCGTTCTTCTCCCGCCACGGCCGCTCCCACAAGATCGGGTTGTGCGGCCCTCCCGGCAGCGGGAAGTCGAGCCTGATCAGCCGTTTGATCGGCCGTTTCCGCGGTTGCCGAAGCGGGGACGGCCGCGGGACCGCCCGGCGGCGCGGCTGCCGGGTCGGGGTGCTCGCGGTCGACCCGACGAGCCCCTTCACCGGAGGGGCGTTCCTCGGCGACCGGCTCCGCATCCAGCGGCACGCCCTCGACGAGGGCGTCTTCATGCGCAGCATCGCGTCGCGCGGCATGGTGGGAGGGCTCAACGCCACGATCTTCGCCGCGGTCCACGTGCTCGAGGCCTGCGGCTTCGACCGGATCCTCATCGAGACCGTGGGCACCGGCCAGGACGAGGTGGACATCGCCGAGGTCGCGGACACCGTCGTCTGCGTCACGGCCCCCTACCAGGGAGACGAGTTCCAGGGCATGAAGGCCGGGATGATGGAGATCGGCGACCTTTTCGCCGTCAACAAGGCCGACCTTGACGAGGCGGGAAACGCCGCGGCCGCGCTGCGCGAGGCGCTGGGCCTCGGCCCCACCCGCCGTCCGGACGGTTGTCCCGGCGGCTACTGCTGGGAGCCGCAGGTCGCGGCGGTCTCCTCCAAGACCGGCAAGGGCGTGGGAGAGCTCTGCGCGCTCATCGACGCGCACCGCGACGCGCTCCGGAGCTCCGGCGAGGGCCTGCGGCGGCGCAGGCGCCAGCTGCGCAAGGAGCTGGCCCTGACGGTCTCGCGGAGGATATACCGCGACATCGTCGAGCGGATCACGGAGCGGCACATCGACATGCTGCTGGAGAATAAGGCGGATCTGCTGACGATCGGGAAGAGACTTGCGAGAAAGGGAGGAAGGGACTGGTGAAGAAACGACGCCCCTCACCCCGGACCCTCTCCCGTGGGGAGAGGGAGAACCGCGCCCCCCTCCACTGCCACAGCGTCCCCCGCGGGGGGACACTGTGAAATTGGACCACGTCGGGATCGCGGTGCGGGACATCGAGCGGGCCGCGGCGCTATACAAGGAGGCGTTCGGGCTCGAGGTGACGCACCGCGAGGATGTCCCGGCCCAGCACGTACGGGTGGCGTTCCTCGGCGACCCGGAGGACCCGGATGGCGCGGCCCAGGTGGAGCTGCTCGAGCCGATGGGGGATGAGGGCGCGGTGGCGCGTTTCCTCGCCTCGCGCGGGCCCGGGATGCACCACTTGGCGTTCCGCGCCGGCGACGTCGCCGCGGAGATGGACCGCCTGCGCCGGACCGGACATCCGCCGATCGAGGACAAGCCGCGCCCGGGCTCGCGGGGCCACTCGGTCTGCTTCGTGCATCCGCGGCACGCCGGAGGCGCCCTCATCGAGCTCGTGGGAGAACGATGACCGACAAGATCATGGAGCTGCGCGGGCGCGTCGAGCGCGCCAAGGCGAACGGCGGGGAGAAGCAGGCCGCGGCCCAGAAGAAGGCCGGCAAGCTCCTGGCCCGCGAGCGGCTCGATCTGCTGCTCGACGACGGAAGCTTCCATGAGCTCGACCTCCTGCGCCGGACGCACTCCCGGGAGTTCGGTCTGGCCGACAAGGAGCTGCCGGCCGACGGCGTCGTCACGGGGATCGGGCGCATCCGCGGCCGCGACGTGTGCGTCTACAGCCAGGACTTCACGGTCCTCGGCGGCTCGCTCGGCCTGGCGCACGCCGAGAAGATCTGCAAGGTCATGGACCTCGCGCTCGAGAACGGCGTCCCGGTCATCGGGCTGTGCGACTCGGGCGGCGCGCGCATCCAGGAGGGCGTCGAGGCTCTCGGGGGCTACGCCGAGATCTTCTACCGCAACGTCCAGTCGTCCGGACGCATCCCGCAGATCTCGGCGATCCTGGGCCCCTGCGCCGGGGGCGCGGTCTACTCCCCGGCCATGACCGACTTCATCTTCATGGTGAAGGGCATCAGCCACATGTTCATCACGGGCCCCGAGGTCATCAGGGCGGCGACCGGGGAGGAGGCCGACTTCGAGAGCCTCGGCGGGACCGAGGCCCACTGCACGAAGTCGGGCGTCTGCCACTTCCTCGCCAACTCGGAGCAGGACTGCTTCCGGCAGATCCGGGAGCTCTTGGACTATCTTCCGGCCAGCTGTTTCGAGAGGCCGATCGCGCGTCCCTCGACCGACGACCCGAAGCGGGAGTCCCCGGCGCTCGACGAGATCGCGCGGATGGACCCGCGCCGCCCCTACAGCGTCCACGATGTCATCCGGGAGGTCGCCGACGACCGAGGCTTCTTCGAGGTGCACCGCGGCTTCGCGCGGAACATCGTCTGCGGCTTCATCCGCCTCGCCGGACGCGCGGTCGGCGTCGTCGCGAACAACCCCCAGGCGCGCTCGGGGGCCCTCGACATCTCCTCCTCCGAGAAGGGCGGGCGCTTCGTCCGGTTCTGCGACGCCTTCAACATCCCGCTGTTGACCCTGGTGGACGTCCCGGGCTATTGGCCGGGCATCGAGCAGGAGCACGGCGGGATCATCCGCAAGGGGGCGAAGCTCCTCTACGCCTACTGCCAGTCCACGGTCCCCAGGGTCACCGTCGTGCTCAAGAAGGCCTACGGCGGCGCCTACGACGTGATGAGCTCCAAGCACGTGCGCGGGGATTTTAACTACGCCTGGCCCTGCGCCGAGATCGCGGTCATGGGCTCGCAGGGCGCGGTCAACATCCTCTTCGCGCGCGATATCCGCAAGGCCGCCGATCCCGGGCGGCGCCGGCAGGAGCTCGTGGATCACTACACCCGGCAGTTCGCCAACCCCTACCTGGCGGCGAGCCGCGGCTACATCGACGAGGTGATCGATGCCCGGGCCACCCGCCCGAAGGTGATCCGGGCCTTCGAGTTCCTGCGAGACAAGCGGACGCCGCGGGTCGAGAAGAAGCATGGGAACATCCCGCTATGAGCGATTCGCGCGCGGCGTGGCGCTGGCCGCGGCGGCCGGGCTCCCGCTGGTCTGCGCGCCCTTTCTTCGCGACGCCTACCTGATCCCGAAGCTGGCCGCGGCCGGGCTGTGCCTCACGCTCGCCGCGGCGGCGTTCATCCTGGGACGCGTCCGCTCGGAAGGCGCCCGCGGGCTCACCCCCGTCGCGTCCCGGGTGGACGCGCCTCTGGCGGCCTTCTGCGCCGTCGCCGTGGTCTCGGCCGCAGCCTCCGTGGACGGGAGCCTCAGCTGGTTCGGGCCCGACCAGTACACCCTTCTGGGCCTGCCGGGTCTGGCGGCCTGCGTGGGGGCGTTCTATCTGGGGTGCGCCGTGCGGCGTGGGCCGGAAGGGGAGGGGGAGCCGCCCGGCGGAGGCGAACGGCTCATCCGGTGGATGTCGGCCGCATCCGTCCCCGTCTCGGTCTACGCGGTCGCTCAGGCGCTCGGCTTCGATCCGCTCTTCCGGAACGGCGGCGCGCCGGCCGTCAGGCCCGGATCGACGTTCGGCGTCCCCACTCATCTCGGGGCCTACCTGGCGATGGTGACGCCGCTGGCCCTGCATCAGGCCCTCGGCGGGAAGGCCGGTACCCGGCAACAGCCCCGGGCGCTCGGCCTGACGGCTCTCGTCTTCGGCCTGCCCGCCCTCGCGTTATCGGGATCGCGTGGAGCCTGGATCGGGGCCGCGGGGGGGGTGCTCGTCTACTTGCTCCTCTGCCGGCGCCTGATGAGGACATCGGGCGCCGCGAACCCCGCCGTTCTTCGCCGCGCGGCTGTGGTGGTCCTCCCGGCCGTCCTGTTGGGCGGATTTTTCGCGGCGGGATCGTTCCGGCGCGTCGCGGCCCACGTGCGCGCGGCGGATACGGCCCGGGTCATGGCTTGGCGCATCGCCTTCGAGGAGTTCCGTCAGCGCCCCTGGCTGGGCTCGGGCCCGGGAACCTTCACGATCGGCTTTCGAAGACGCAGAAGCGAGGAGTCCGCCCGCGTCACGAACGTGGTGATCTCTTTCGGCCATGCGCACAACGACTGGCTCGAGATCCTCGCCACCATGGGGCTGGCGGGGATCGCCTGCTACCTTTGGCTGCATGTGGCGGCTTTCCGCGCCGCCGGGGCGGCGCTGGCCGGGGCCCAGCGCCGCGTGGTGGCCGCCCTGCTGGCGGCCGTCGTCGCCGTCCTCGTTCACGCGAAGTTCAACTCCCCTTCGTTGGGCGTCGCTTGGCCGGCGGCGCTCCTGGCCGGTTTTTCCCTCGCGGACTCGCCGCGAGGGAGACGGCCGGAGGGGTCCCTCGCGGCGTTGAGCCGGATGGGCGGGGTCTGCCTGCTGGTCTGCTCGGCCCTCTGGACCGCCTTCGTGGGGGCGGGCATGCTCGCGGGCGACCGCTGCGACCTGTTGGGCCGCCGGGCGCGCCGCGAGGGGAGGCCGCGGGAGGCGGCCGGGCACTACGAGAGGGCGCTGGCCTTCAGGCCCGGGACCCTCGCCTATCGTTTCGATCTGATGAACCTGCTGTGGGACGCGGCCGGCGGCGCGGGCCCCGAGGAGCGCCGCGTGCTGCTGCGCCGGGCCGCGGAGATAGCCCTCGAGGGCGTCCGGCGCCGGCCGCATGAGGCGGAGATGCATCGCCTGCTGGGCCTGGCCGAGCTGCGCCGGTTCCGATGGGCGGGGGAGGACCGGCTCGGGGAGGCCCGCAAGGCGCTTGAGGCGGCGGTCCTGCTGCACCCGACCTACAGCCCCGCGCTCAAGGAGCTCGGCGAGGCGGCGGCGCTGCAGGGCGACGCGGCGAGGCGAGAGGAGCTCGAGCGGCGCCTGGAGCGGATCGGCGGCGTGCCGGTCGGCGAGCTGCTGCCGGCCGAGAAGATCGAGACCATGACCCGCCGGGCGCGGGAAGAGGGCGCGACCGGAAGGCCGTCCGGCAGGGACCCGATCTGCCGCACCCCGGCCGGCGCCGCGGCTGAGATGGTGGAAGCCATCCTCGAGGACAAGAAGAAGGTCATGCCCTGCGCCGTCCGCCTCGAGGGGGAGTACGGCGTCGACGGTATCTTTCTCGGGGTGCCGGTCAAGCTTGGGGCTCGCGGGGCGGAGGCCGTCATCCAGATTAACCTGACGGTCGGCGAGCGGATCGCGCTGCAGAAAGCGGCCGGCATCGGCAGGGAGTCGGCGCGGGCTCTCGGATAGGGGACGAAAAATTTGTTAAAATTACCTGTGGATACTGTGGATAACCTTGTGGATAACCGGAATCCGTCAATGATGAGGAATATCCTGGCCATATTGGCGGTCCTCTGTATCCTTTTCCCCAGGGCGGCGCTCGCCCGGGACCCCTTCGGGGGTTTCAAGCAGTATGTGGACCGCGGGTCCCTGAAGCCCTTCACTCGTGACCTTGGCAGCGTCCTCGGCGCGGCGACGTTCCATAGCGGGCGGAACCTGGGCTTCTCCGGCTTCGATCTGGGCATCCGGGGCGGGCTCCAACTCGAGCCCAGCAAGGGCAACACGATCCTCCGAAGAAGGGGTGTGAAGGCCTTCGGGCTCCCGTGGGTCCAGGTGGAGATCGGGCTGCCGTTCCGGCTCGACGGCTACATCCGGGGAATCAGCTTCCGGGGCCTCACCGTGGCCGGCGGGGGACTACGCTACGGGATCAAAAAATCGGCCGACAAGCCCCGCTCGCCGCAGTTTCTCCTCGCCTGGTCGGCGCACTCGGTCACGCAGCGGGACTTCACGGCCACCCACATCGGGCTGAACCTGATCTCCTCGGTCCGGGTCAAGTGGGTGACGCCTTACCTCGGCGTCGGAGCGGATCGGACTCGAGTCGTCGTGCGGTGCGTCCCCGTCATCGACCCCGCGTTCGAGGGCGGTTCGGCGACGACGACCGAGAGCCGATTCACTGTGGGCGTTTCCGTGCATCCGAAAGCGTATGTGTACCTGCACGGGGGCTATACGCTGACGCACGGCCGCAGCGGCTTCGACTCCGGGGTAGGGATTCGATTCTAGCGCGGCAAGCGTTTCACGCTTGCCGCGCTTACACCTCTTTGTTATTAGGGGCCCCGCCCGCCTTCGGCGGGCGGCTCATCTGAAGAGTTCCCGGACCTTCCTGCGGCGGGCGTCGTCGTATCGGAGCACGAGTCTGCCGTACTCCATCACATCCTGCTGGCGCAGCGCCTGAGCTCCGAAGGCCTCGAAGAGCTCGAACTCCCGGGCTGCCTCGCTCTTCCTCCCAAGGTGGTAGAGCGCCTCGGCGCGCAACAGGCGCGCCTGGGGACAGGCGGGCTCCAGCGCGAGGGCCCGCTCCGACAAGGCGCGTACGGCGTCCCAGCGCCGTTCCATGCTTAGGATCTCCGCCGCCATGAGAGGGTTGAGCGCCTGGGTCGGGTCGCGTCGTTCGGCCTCCGATAGGGCGGCCAGAGCGCCTCGCCAGTCGGGGGGCCGACGGCGCAGATGCAGGCGCGCCAAGTCCGCCCACAACTCGGGATCCTCGGGCATCAGACGCAAGGCGCGCTCCATCCAGCGTATTCCGGCGGGTTCCGTGGCCTCGAACGCGCGGCTTCTCCACGCGCGGACGGCCCACCCGGGCCACCAGGATACGGCCGCCAGGGCCAAGCCTGCCATGCACGCGTACGCCGTCAACGTGTGGCGGGTCCCGCTGTCAGCGGGGCGGGGTTGCTTGACCATGCCCGCGGCCGCGCTCGCCGCGACGCCGAGCGTCGAGAAGTAGAGCCACCCGAGAGCGGGCAAAGCCAGGATGTTGTCCACGAGCGCGTGCGTGAACAGCGCGACGAAGGCCGTGCGGGCCGCCTCTCCCGTCCACCCGGGCGACCGGTCCTCCTGGGAAGCGTGCTCGGCCTGGGTCCCGGGCGCGGATGCGCCCAGTGCCCGGTCGCTTGGGGAAGTATGTCGCGATCGGGTGCGGCGCCACGTCGCCAAGAGGGCCGCCAGGAACAGCCCCAGCCCAGGGAGTCCCGTCTCGGCCGCCATCTGCAGGAGCTCCGAGTGCGCGTGCCCGCTGCGCATCCCGAAGCGGGTCGGCCAGGATCCGCTGGATGAGGGGAAGTTGTGGCGGAGGAAACCCCGATCGAACTGGCCGGGTCCCTCCCCGAAGATCGGATGATCTGCCGCGACCGCGGCCGCCGACTTCCACAGCAACGGCCGGACATAGGCGGCGCGCTTGTCGAGCTTGAGAACCGGGGCGAGCACCCGGATCGGCGCGACGGCGAGCAGGCCGAAGCCCGCCAGGGCCAGGCCGAGAAGGAGGCGGCGCTGGCCCCGCCGCCACAGCCAGAAGAGGGTCGCGACGGCGGCGGCCAGAAGACCGCCCCGGGAGCGCTCCCATAGGATGACTCCGAGAGCGAGCACCATCAGCGCGCCGAGCAGGCCTCGCCGCGGCCACGGGGATGATCGCGCGTAGCCCGTACCCCACGCGCCGAGGCAGGCCGCGAATACGGCCGCCTGCAGGGCGGCCGTGTAGTTATAGTAGGGATAGAGGAAGCCGACACCCGGGTAGCTGGGGACCTGGATTAGAAGGGCTGCCAAGCCGGTGACGACTCCGGCGCCGCAGAGGAGATGAAACCACAGGCTCCGGTCGTCCTCGCGCAGGCGGTCCGCGGCGAGCGCGAACACGGCGAGCGCGGTGGCCGATCGGGCGAACGCGGGCACGCCCCGCAGCGGCTCGGCGGAGAGAAGGGCGCTCAAGGCTGTCCAGGCGAGCCACGCGCCCCAGAGCCTCGCGGCCGGGACGGCCCGCAGGTCCGGCGGGCGGCGCATGGCGGTCGACCAAAGCAGGAGCGCCGCGAACGTCCATGCCCACGTGCTCCTGAGGCCGCCCAGGGCCAGACCCAAGAAGATCGTGGTGAGCAGCGTCACGCCTTGAACTTGCCCTTGAAGGAGCGCCCCAGCTCCCGGGCATCCTCCCTTTTCTTGATGCTCTCGCGCTTGTCGCGGCCTCGCTTTCCTTTGGCCAGCGCGAGATCGACCTTGGCCCAGCCTCGGCGGAAGTGGAGCTCGAGAGGCACGATCGTCAGCCCTTTGATCTCCTGGCCGCTCTTGAGGCGGCGTATCTCGCGCCGGCGCATGAGAAGCTTGCGCGTGCGGGTCGGCTCCAGCTCTTCCTGGGTGTTCTGGGCATAGGGCGCTATATATAGGTTGTGAATATAGAGCTCGTCGCCTTCGACGCGGGCGAACGTTCCTAGGAGGCGCGCCTTGCCCGCGCGCAGGGACTTCACCTCCGGGCCCTTCAGAGACAGCCCGGCCTCGAATACCTCGAGGATCTCGAACTGGTGCCGCGCCTTGCGGTTGGAGGCGACGACCGTCTTGTCGCCGGTCGATCTCTTTGCCATCTTCCTTGACCGATGATACGAAATGAAATAGAATGAAATCCTAGCAAATCAGTGCGGACCTGCTCGATGGGCAGGTGGCGGAACTGGCAGACGCGCACGGCTCAGGACCGTGTGGCCGCAAGGCCTTGAGGGTTCAAATCCCTCTCTGCCCATCCAACAGGTCCTTTCCATTGCCTCTCTCGAGCCACCGTCCGCTTCCGGACGCCCCGCCTTCGGCGGGACGATGCGGCTCGTCGACTCCTTTGGCCGCGCTCGCCCTGATCGGCCTGCTCGCCGTCCTTCAATTGCTGTGCGTGCCGGGCCATTACTTGGGCCGGGAGCACGACGACGTCCAGTACGTGCTGGCCGCCCGCGCCCTCCTCGAAGGCCGCTATTCGCTCGGCGTCAGCCCCGGCGATCCGCCGCTGACCTTCGTGACGCCCGGATGGCCGCTGCTGCTGACGCCCGCCGCCGCCGTGGCGCCGGAGGCCTCTCTCGGCTACGAGCTCTGGGCTTGGGGATGGCTCGCTCTTTGCGACCTGCTCGCGTGGCTCTGGTTCAGGCGGCGCATGCGCGCTCCGGCGGCGGCCGCGGCCACGGCGCTTTTCGCGCTCAACCCGCTCGTCCTCGCGCGCGCCGGCGTCGTGATGAGCGAGGTCCCGTTCCTGGCCGTGACGCTGGCGACGCTCTTGTTGCTTGAGCGCGGCCGGACCCTTCTACCCGGCGATGACGCCGGGCACCGCGCCGGTCCGGAATTCGTTCCCGGGTTGGCGGGCGGGGTCTCCGGGCTTCTGTTGGGATTCGCGTTTCTGATACGGCCCGGAGCCCTGCCGCTTCTGCCCGCGGTCTGGTGCTGGTACCTTTGGAAAGGCAGACGCCGCGACGCGGCCTGGTCCGCGGCCGTCGCCTTGGCGCCGATCCTGGCGTGGCGGGCCTGGGTGGGGGCCAAGGGCGCCCGGCTCGCCGAGGCGCAGGAGCTGTCCATGACGCTCTGGGGGACGGGGCCGGCCGTTTGGCTCGGGGTGGCGCGGGACAATCTGGTCGCCGCGCTGACGCTGTGGGGGGACACGCTGCTTCCATGGGGGCCCGGGGCCCCGCATCCCGGCGCGGCGCTCGCTTTGGGCTGCCTGCTGGCGGTCATGTCTCTCGCGGGCGTGGGGCTCCTTCTGCGCCGCGGGGGCTGCGACGCGGGAGCGCTGTTCCTCCTGGGCGGCATCGCGCTGCATCTGGCGTGGCCCTGGTGGTACGACCGCTACCTGCTGCCGTACCTGCCTTTCCTCATCTGGGGCTTGTGGCATGCGGTGGTCCGCGTGGCGCGGTCCGAGCGGATCGCGGCCGTCGTTTTCGCCGCGGCGACGCTTCTGCCGCTCCCGGCCAAGGGCACGGCCTTCGTCCGGGCCGCCTCCGCGCGGGGCCGGCCCGAGTTGAGCCGGACCTACGCGTGGATCCGCGACAACACGCCCCAGGAGGCGCTCTTCGCCGCGGCCTTCTACACCCGCGACGCCTACTATACGGGTCGTCCCTTCGTCCCCCTGCCGTTCTGCGCGGAGGGCGCGTTGGCCGAGACCCTCCGGGCCCACAGGGTCCGCTACGTCCTTTGGCAGCGGCCCCCGGGCCTCGGGTCCTCGCTGGGCCCCGCGTTCCGCGCCAGCCGCATGCTCCGGAACGCGGGCGCGGAGCTTGGGGGGGCGGGGTTCCGGGCGGTCCACAGGGCGCCCGGGGAGGCGGCGGCGCTCTACGAGCTGACCCCTCTTTCCGACGGGGGGGAGGGGGAGGGGGACTAAAGTCACGGAAATTCCCCTTGACATTAGAGCGGTTGCCGGTTAAACTAAGCTTATTACCGCAGACACTTGGCGTGTTTCTCCATGAGTACCGGGTAGTACGACTTACTCCTTAATTGATGATACCGGTACAGAGGAGGGAGGAAGCATGCTGAAACAGATGCAGGCCAGGAAGGCGAAACGGGGCTTCACGCTCATCGAGTTGATGATCGTGGTAGCTATCATTGGTATATTGGCCGCAATTGCCATCCCCAAGTTCGCCGACCTGATCAGGAAGTCCAACGAAGGCGCCACCAAGGGGAACCTGGGGGCTATCCGCTCCGCCCTGAGCATCTACTACGGGGACATGGAGGGATACTACCCCCTGAACGCGAGCTCGCTGACGGCGTCTGGGAAGTACATGTCGGCGATTCCCAAGGCGAAGACCCCGAACTACCACAGCGACAACAGCACGTTCATCAACGCGTCGACGATAGGTGATGGGGACCCCGGCTGGCGGTACAACAACGTCGGGGGCGATGCGAACTACGGGACTTTGTGGGTGAACTGCACCCACACGGACTCGAAGGGCAACGTCTGGACGTCGTACTGAGCCCGCTAGATCAAGGAATGCCGGGGCCCCCGGGTGGAACCGGGGGCCCCGGTCGCTTTTGATGTGATAACGGCAAACGACGTAGCACCGGCGTTCTGGACCGCCCTGGGGCTCTGCCTGGGCAGCTTCATCAATGTCGTCATCCACCGCCTGCCGCGCGGCAGGTCGCTGGTCCGGCCGCGTTCGCACTGCCCCCGCTGCCGCAAGCAGATCGCCTTCTACGACAACATCCCGCTGGTCAGCTACGTCCTCCTGCGCGGCCGCTGCCGGCATTGCGGCAAGCCGATCTCGGGCCGCTATCCCCTGGTCGAGGCCATCGTGGGCGGCTCCGCGCTGGGCCTGTGGTGGCGCTGGCAGGGGGATTGGCTTTGGGTGCTCTTGGCCCTGTGCGCGTTGGCGGCGCTCACGGCCGTCGCCTTCATCGACCTGCGCACGTACCTGATCCCGAACGAGCTGTCTTTGGGCCTGCTCGCCGCGGGGATCATCGGCGCGCCGGTCAATCCTTTCTTCTCCGGGGGGGCCCTGTGGCGGATCGCCGTGTCGCTGGGGAGCGCGGCCGGCGGCTTCCTCCTCTGCTGGGCGGTGGCCGAATTCGGGCGGTTCCTCTTCAAGAAGGAGGCGATGGGCGGCGGGGACATCAAGCTTCTGGCCGCGGTGGGGGCGTGGACCGGCGCGCTCGGGGCTTTCGACTGCCTGCTTCTGGGCTCTTTGGCGGGCTCGATCTACGGGGGGGCGCTTCTGCTCAAGGGCAAGGTCCGGCGCCAGGACCCGATCCCTTTCGGCCCATTCCTGAGCCTCGGGGCGGCCTTCAACTTCTTCTACCTTCTGCCCTTCGGTTTTCCCTTCGGCCTCTGATCCACAGGCGCCGAAACGCGGTACAGGATCACGTCTCCCAGACGTCCGCTTTCCTGGAGGCGCATGCGCGAGAACGCCTCCCGCCAGCCGAAGGGGAAGATGTCCGAGGTGACGTAGACGGGCCGTCCCTCGCCCTCCAGCCGCCGGATGCGCGCGCCGAGGGCGTCCTCGCGCCCCTGGAAATACCGGAGGTTCAGGGGATGGCGGAGGGCGAAGTAGGGGATGTAGACCTCGTCGTAGGCCATGGCCGCGATCCAGGCGTCCTGCGGGGTGGTCTCGGCCAGCCAGAGGGCCTTCTGCAGCGTGCGGTTCCCCTCGGCCCGGCTCGCGGGGAGGATGCCCGCGGCCAGGTTAGCCGTCCCCAGCGTCAGGACGTAGAGCAGGGAGATGGCCTTGCCGTAGGGGATCTCGGTCAAGCGGCGCACGGCTAGGGCCGCCATAAGCCAGAGCGGGATGAGGTCGCCGAGGCGGTAGTCGAGGTTGTAGGGCTCATACGTCAGGAAGAGAGGCGCGTAGGCGGGGATCCAGAGCCACGCGCTCCACACCAGACGCCGCTCGCGCGCGAACGCGAGGGCCCATAGGGCCGCCCCCCAAAGGGGCAGCGCCAGCAGGCGCCACGGAGCGACCAGGCGGGCCCCGGTCTCGCACCAGGTCGTTACGGCGTCGATCGGCCCGCTCGCGTTGTACCAAAGGAACGTGCGGCCGGGGCCGAGGGCCGCGCTGCCCAAGAGCCAGACGCGGAGCTCCCCCATGTCCGCCGGACGCACCCACCAAACGGCGGCGGCGAGGTAGGCGGCCACCACGATGATCGTCGCCGTCAGGAGATAGCGGCTGAGGGCCCGGCGCAGCCCGGCCCGGTCCGCATGGGACCGCCAGAGCGCGTAGAGCGCGACCGGGGCGAAGAGCGCGTGGGAGGCGTGCGAGAGCATGGCCAAAGCGTGGTACAGGGCCAGGCGGTAGGGGGCGGGCCGGTCCCGGAGGGCTTCGTCCAAAGACAGCAGCAAGAAGAACGTCCCCAGGATGTAGACCTGCGCTTCCAGGCTCCACAGCCACCAGCCGTAGGTCACAGCCATCCCCGCGGCGCATAGAGCCGCGATCCAGTCCGGGAACTTCTGCCGGCGCAGCAGGCCGCACATCAGCCCGGCCCCCGCCGCGCCCAGAAGCGAGTCCATCAAGTGCAGCGCCTTGAGAGCGCTTATGGGGATGCCCAAAGCCAGAAGCGCCTGGTGGAAGGCATGGCCCGCGACCCCGTAGAGCAGGTGGTTGCCGTGGACGAGATGCTTGAGGTCCCCCAGCTCGACGGCGATGGCGCAGGCCACCCCGTCGAAGTTGTAGTAATGCGAAGGCAGCGCCAGGTAGAGGGCCAGCGCCCCCAGGCCGGTCAGCAGGGGTACGAGGCGGGCGAATCGGATCTCTGACTGCCGCGTTTCCATGGGCAGGATTATCCCAGATTTCCGAGCCCGCGCCAAGGCGCGAGCGTCTCAAGCGCGAAGCGCTTGAGGCGCTGAATCATTGCCTCCGGTGGCTGGCCGACCAGGAGCCCGGCTCCCAATGCACCTTGGCCTCCAGGGCGCCGGTCTGCGGCGTGTCGGCGTGGAATACGGCGGCGCTTTTCATGTCCACGGTGCGGCACACCATCGTCCCGTAGTACGTCTGGCCGAGCGTGACGGCGGCGTCGCGCGCCGTGATGGCGGCGCGCAGGGGAGCGCCGGAGTAAAGGGTGATATCGAGGGCGGCCTGCCCGTAGACGGCCAGGCGCGCAGGAAGCTTGGAGACGTTGACCACGGAGCCTCCCGCCGCGACGGCCATGGGCCCGGCGAGATATATGGACGCCGGCCCCGCGCCGTTGTCGACCCGCAGGGTCCCCTGGACCTGGATGCCGTTGAGATAGTAGTTTCCGGGCGCCATGGTCACGGTCGTCCCCGACGGGACCGTGAGGGTCTTCGAGCCGGCGTTGTAGGCGGAAGCCGGGCTGATGCCGGTCGCGTTGTCGTTGGCGGCGATGTAGGCCGCGCCGCTATAGAACGGGAGCGTCACCGTGAACGTGGTCTTCAGCACCCCGCCCTCCACCTCCTGAGGCCTCGGCACCTCGCCCGAGTAAAAGGAGACGTTGCCCCGGATGCGGATGCCTTCGCCTTTCCTGAGGATGATGTTTCCGTTGGACCATAGGTTGGCCCCGAAGCCGAAGCTCGCGGGATCGGGGTCCGTGGCGGAGTTGTAGGCGTCGATGAGCCCGTCGTTCTTGAGGGTCTGGTTCGCGAAGATGGCGGTCGAGCCGGCTTCGGTCCAGAAGTATTCCAGGCGGGCGAGGACCCGGACGGTCTTCACCGCCGGGCCGAAGGCCGCGACGGGGGCCGAGCGGCCGGTGGAAAGGACCCACGGCGGTTTGTCGGCCGAGAGGGTGACGGTGTAGCTTCCCCCGGCGAAGGGCTTGTTGCTGAAGCCGGTCCTCCAGTTGACGTTGCGCCTCAGCTGGAGCAGGGCGTCCTCCAGGCCCGCCTCGGCGACGGCGTGGGCCTGGGCCAGGCGCTTGAAGTAGACGGACTCGCGCACCTGCGTGCGGGTAAGGCGGTACGCCGTGACCGATAGCACCGAAAGGGCCGTAACGATCATCAGCGTCGATATCAGAGCCGACCCGCGATCTTTCATGGGCGGTTGCGCAGCGCCGCGCCGGACAGGAACCGGTAGGTATTGCCGCGGCTGCCCTTGATCGAAATCATGGCCGTGACCATGGCGGCGGACTCCGGGGCCGTGGACTCGATCACCGTGCCGTCGTCGGCGAGGTTGTAGTACTTGAACTCGACGGACTCGATGCCCTCGGACAGGCTCCGCTGCGTTCCCAGCTGGGAGCGCAGGATTTTTCCCTTCGAGAGGGTGTAGTCCACGTCGTCGTTGGCGGCGTCCTTCGTCGATAGGGCCCCCGCCGACAGCGCGCGGACCTTCCTCGCGTTCTGCGCCCCCCATACCAATCCGCGCCGGCTTCCTTCGCCCTGGAATGACTTCCGGGCGTTGGCCAAAGCGAAGGTATGGCGCAGGGTGTATTCGGAGGTCACCGCGCCGGCGCGGAAGAGCCCCGCGATCAGGAGCACCAAAGTGCCCAGAACGGCCACGCCCACGGCGAGCTCGATGAGGGTGAAGCCGCGGTTCAGCGGTTGGTGAGCACGGTGTCCAGGCATACGGGCCTCATCTTGGGCCATCGCGAGCAGACCGTCACGCGCTTGTAGTCCGTCACGCCCGCGTCGGGCTGCAGCGAGGAGTCCACGTAGGCGACGGCGACGTCGCGGGTGTAGCCGGCCATCTCCGCGATGGGCTGTCCCAGCGGGTCGGCCGGCGGGCTCTCGGAGTAGCCGTCGAAATCGTCGATGTCGTCGAAGCCGGCCTTGTCCGCAGCGGCCTCGCCGTCGTCGGCGCCGATGGCGCTGGGGGTGGCCGGCGCCCGGGGCGTCGGCGTCGTCTCGTCCCACCGGCGCAGGCGCACCTCCTCCAGGAGCTGCACCGACAGCTGGGTCCCCGCGGCCACGCGCTCGGTGTCCTTGTTGGCCCGGATCGTGACGAGGAAGACGGACATCAGGGCGACCAGGGCGAAGGACAGCAGGACGTAGGTGAAGGAGGCCTCGATGAGGACCGAGCCCTTGCTCACTGGAACCCCGTGCTCAGCTCGAAGATCGGCAGGAGTATGGCGATCGCGATGCCGCCCACCATCAGGCCCAGGAAGACGACGAAGATGGGCTCGATCACGGAGAAGAGGTTCTTGATGGCCGTGTCCGTCTCGGACTCGTAGTAGTCGGCGACGTTTTCCAGCACCTCCGGGAGGGTGCCGGACTTCTCGGCGTTGGCGATCATGTCCGCCACGGACTCCGGGAAGTGGGGATGCCCCTTGAGGGCGGACGCCAGGCCCTTCCCCTCGTTGGCGCTGCGGTACACCCGGCCCAGGAGCTCCTGGAAGACGATGTTGCCCGCCGAGTCCCGGGCCAGGTCCAGCGACCTGAGTATGGGCACTCCGCTCGACACCAGCGAGGACAAGGTCCTCAGGATGCGGGTCAGCACGATGTTGCGGACCAGCAGCCCGGCCACGGGCAGCCGCAGCTGGAAGGCGTGGACCGCGCGCACGTGAGCCGGATCCCGGAGCCATCGGCGGAAGTAGGCCCAGGCCAGCGCCGTGCCCGCGAGATACGCGAGCCACCAGGTCCTCAGGTGGTCGCTCAAGACCATCAGCACGCGCGTGGGGATCGGGAGCTTGATATCGAACTGGCCGAACACCTCCACGAAGGTGGGCAGGATGAACAGCATCAAAAACAACACCACCGAGAGGCCCGCCGCGACCACGATGCAGGGATACAGGAGCGCGGCGCGGACCTTGGTCTTGATGCCGCGCTGGAACTGCAGGTACTCGCTGATGCGCAGGAGCATCTTGTCCATGTTGCCCCCGGCCTCCCCGGCCGCCAGCAGGCTCACGAAGACCTGATCGAATATCCGGGGATAGCGCGAGAAGGCCAGCGAAAGGGTCTGCCCGTGCTGGACGCTCCGGGAGATCTCCTGGATGACGGACCGGAAGACCGGGTTCGGCTGCTGCCGCGCGAGGACCTGGAGCGACTCGAGGATCGGCATGGCGGTGCGCACCATGATGGCGAGCTGCGTCGTGAAGAGGGTCGCATCCTCCATGGGGACCGTGTCCTCGGAGCGCGCATGGCGGGGGGCTTCGGCCGCGGTCCGGGGAGCGTCGGCCAGGGAGGCCGCGCCCGGGGGCGCGAGGACCGCCTCTTCCGACTTCTCCTCGCGGCTTTCCATCAGGAAAAGGCCCTGGCTCTTGAGGATGGAGGAGAGCTCGGAGACGTTGGCGGCGGTGGAGGCGCCTTCGGTGGGCTTGCCCTGCTTGTCTAGCGCCTTGAAGCGGTAGCGAGGCATGCCGGTCGGGCTAGTCCTGCTTCTCTTCCCGCGTGACGCGGATCACCTCGGCCAAGGACGTCAAGCCGCGCGAGGCCTTGTCGAGGGCGTTGTCTTGGATGCTCCGCAGGCCTCCCCGCCGCGCCGAGGCCTGAAGTTCGTCGAGCGAGGCGCGCTTGAGGATCATCTCGCGGACGTTACGGCCGATGGCGAGCCATTCGTGGATGGCGAGGCGGCCGGAGTAGCCGTTGTTCTGGCACGACGGGCATCCGGCGGGCGCGTGGAACTTTTTGCCCTTCACGGCTTTTCCCAGCGCCTCGGCTTCGGGCTCGGTGGGGGCGCTGAGGGTCTTGCATTTGTCGCAGAGGCGCCGGACGAGCCTTTGCGCCAGCACGCCGTTAAGGGCGGCCGCGATGAGGAAGGGCTCCACCCTCATGTTGATGAGCCGGTGGATCGTGGAGACCGCGTCGTTTGTGTGGAGCGTGCTGAATACGAGGTGGCCGGTCAGCGCGGCCTGCATGGCGATCTCCGCGGTCTCCAGGTCCCGGATCTCGCCGACGAGCACGACGTTGGGGTCCTGGCGCAGGATCGAGCGGAGCCCCGCCGCGAAGGTCATGCCGATCCGGGCGTGGGTCTGTACCTGGTTGATGCCCGCCAGGCGGTACTCGACCGGGTCCTCGAGGGTGACGATATTGCGGTGCATCTCGTTGAGCTCCGCCAAGGCGGCGTAGAGCGTGGTCGTCTTCCCGGAGCCGGTCGGCCCGGTCACCAGGAGCATCCCGGTAGGCCGGCGCATGGCGGCACTGAAGCCCCTGCCGATGTCGTCGGCCAGCCCCAGCTCCGAGAGCTTGCGCAGCGCGGTGGAGGCGTCCAGCACGCGCATCACGACCTTCTCTCCGTAGACCGTGGGCAGCGAGGAGACCCGGATGTCCACGGACCGCCCCCCGTAGTCGAAGGCCATGTGCCCGTCCTGCGGCAGGCGGGTCTCGGTGATGTCCATCTTGGCGAGGATCTTGATGCGGGCGATGAGCGCGGACTCCATGTCCTTGTCGTAGGTCCGGCCCTCGATCAGCATCCCGTCCACGCGGAAGCGCACGCGCAGGTCCTTTCCCGTCGGCTCCACATGGATGTCGCTGGCCCGCTTGGACATCGACTCCCGGAGCAGGCGCTGGACCATCCCCACGACCGAGCTGTCCTCGGCCTGGAAGCGCACGACCTTCTCGTTGACCTCCCGCGCGGCCTCGTCGGGACCCTCGTGCTCGACGATGGACTCGCCCCCGTAGACCTGCTCGACGGTCGCGAACACGTTGGCGAGGGTGGTCATCACCGGCAGGATGCGCATGCCCGTCCGGCGGGCCAGCTCGTCTATGGTCTCGATGTCCGTCGGGTTCACCATCCCCACGGTGAGCGAATCCTCGGATTTGAAGATGGGCACCGCCAGGTATTTCCGGGCCAGGGTCTCGGGGATCAGGTCGGCCGCCTCGGGCTCCAGCATGCCATCGAAGCTCGTGAAGTAGGGGATGCCCTTGCGTATGCTGACGGCCTTGAGGATCTTCTCCTCGGTCGTGAAGCCCATCGCGACCAGCACCTGCCCCAGGTTCTTCTGGTCGGGGGAGCACTCCTTGAGGGCGGCCGCGAGCTGGGACTCCTTGATGACGCCTACGTGTGTGAGGATCTCTCCCAAAGTGGCGTGGCGCGGGTCGAAAGGTATCGTGTCCTGCATCAGATCCTTCCTTCCTTGACGAGTCCCTCGATCTTCCGCATCAGGTCCGCGGCGTTGAATGGCTTGGACAGGACCTCGTCGGCGCCGAGGGATAAGGCGCGCTCCCGGTTCGGAGCGTCCTCGTAGGCCGAGAGGATGATGATGTAGGGGCGATGCTTCGCCTTCTGGAGGTCGGCGAGCACGCTGAAGCCGTCCTTGGCCGGCATCTCCACGTCCAGGATGAGCAGGCGGGGCTTGTGAAAATGCACCATGGCGACGGCCTCGTAGCCGTTCTCGCCCTTGAGCACCTCGAAGCCCAGCTTG